>NZ_LYVN01000041.1 GCF_001990265.1 Sphingopyxis sp. KK2 | reverse complement strand
CGTCGGACGCCTGCATCCCGCCGATATCGCCGACCTTTTCGAACTCGCGCGCGCCGACGAGCGCCCGATGCTCGCCGCCGTCCTCGGCGACCTTCTCTCCGCCGACGTGCTCGCGGAAATGAACGATTATGTGCGCGAGGAGCTGATCGACCTCCTTGCGCCCGAACAGGTCGCCGAACTGGCGTCCGAGATGGATACCGACGACGCCGTCGCGATCATCGAGGACATGGAAGAGGACGAGCAGCAGGCCGTTCTCGAGGCGATGGAACCCGAGGATCGCGCCGCGATCCAGGACGCCCTCTCTTTCCCCGAAGAGACCGCCGGCCGCCTGATGCAGCGCGAGTTCGTCGCGGTGCCCGAACATGTCACCGTCGGCGACGTCATCGACCGGCTGCGCGAAGACACCGACCTGACCAGCGATTTCTGGGAAATCTTCGTCGTCGACCCGATGCACAAGCCGGTCGGCACCTGCCAGCTGAGCTGGATCCTGCGTACCCCGCGCGACATTGCGATCAGCGACGTGATGAAGCGCGAGCAGACGCTGATCCCGGTCGACATGGATCAGGAAGAGGTCGCGCTGCGCTTCCAGAAATATGCGCTGATCTCGGCGGCGGTCGTCGACCGGTCGGGGCGGCTGGTCGGCATGATCACGGTCGACGACGTCGTCCATATCATCCAGGAAGAAGCAGGCGAGGATATCCTGCGCCTGTCGGGCGCCGGCGACGGCGACATCAACGAACCGATCCGCGAGACCTATGTCGCGCGCGTGCGCTGGCTCGTTGCCAATCTCGGCACCGCGCTGCTCGCTTCGTCGATCGTCGGTTTTTTCGGCGGCGCGATCGAGCATATGGTCGCACTTGCGGCGCTGATGCCGATCGTCGCGGGTGTCGGCGGCAATGCGGGCACCCAGACGTTGGCGGTGACCGTCCGCGCGCTCGCGATGAATCAGCTCACCGATTCGAACAGCTGGCGCGCGGTGTTCCGCGAAGTGAAGATCGCACTGCTCAACGGCGGCACGATCGCGCTGATCGCCGGGACCGCGACCGCGCTGTGGTTCGGAAACCCTCAGCTCGGCGGCGTCATCGCCGCGGCGATGATCGTGAACATCTTCGTCGCCGGGGTCGCGGGGGTCGCGATCCCGCTGCTGCTCGACCGGCTCGATCAGGATCCCGCAGTCGCGAGTTCGGTTTTCGTCACCATGACCACTGATTCCATGGGTTTTCTCGCGTTCCTCGGCCTCGCGGTGGCCAGCGGACTCACCACGCTGAACTGACAAGGCGCTGAAATCGCAAGCGATTCAAAAGAATCGAAAAAAATTTCATCGCAGGCACTTTTTTCGGGAACTTATCGCCGGCCCGATCCGTTTCCTATTCGAGCAGCGGTCATCGCCCCCCCGCAGCGCTGCTCAGCAACATTGGCCCGGTGCGTATTCCCTCCCCCCCCCCTCGAAGCGCGCCGGGCCATTTTGCACCCAATCCCGAAAAAGGTGAGAGATATGACGAGTTTTCGCGCAATCATTCTGGCGTTGATGGCAAGCTTTCTGGTCGCTGGCTGCAACACCGTTAAGGGTGCGGGCCGCGATATCGAGTCGGTCGGCAAGGCCGGCGAAGAGGTCATCAACTGACCCGGGCTTTCACCCGCTTACCCTAAACCTCCTCGAGAGGTTCGACAGGCGCCGTTTCGGCGCCTGTTTTGCGTCGGCGCTGGGTGAACCAGATCGCGAAGATCGAAATTTCGTAAAGCAGGATCAGCGGCACCGCGAGCAGGAACTGGCTGAGCACGTCGGGCGGCGTCGCCACCGCGGCGATCGCGAAGGCCGCAACGATCATGTAGCGTCGCGCCGAAATCAGCTGCGCGCGCGTCACGATGCCCGAGCGTTCGAGCAGCATCAGCAGGATCGGCAGCAGGAAGGCGATGCCGAAGGCCATCACGAACTGCATGATGAAGCTGAGATAATTGCCGACCGACGGCAGCGCTTCCTGCGTCACGCCCCCGACATTGCCCTGGAAACCGAGCAGGAATTTGAGCGCGAGCGGGATGGTGATGAAATAGGCGAAGCACGCGCCGATCGTGAACAGCACGGGCGTCGCGAAGAGGAAGGGCAGCAGTGCGCGCTTTTCCTGGCGGTAGAGGCCGGGCGCGACGAATTTCCACAACTGGTTGGCGATCACAGGGAAGGCGATCATCATCGCCGCGAACAGCGCGACCTTCACCTCGACGAAAAAGGCCTCGAAAAGCTGGGTATAGACGAGCTTGCCCTGCCCCGCCTTGACCAGCGGCTGGACGAGAACGGCAAAGATCGGGCGCGCGAAATAGAGGCAGACCCCGAAGGCGATACCGATCGCGACGAGCGACTTCAGCAAGCGCGTACGCAATTCGACGAGATGGTCGAGCAGCGGCATCTTGCCGCCGGCGCCATCCTCTTCAGCCGTCACAGGCCCTTCGACGCTCATGGCAGCGGGCCGTCCTTCGGCGGCACGGCGTGCGTTTCGGGGGTGGCGGGCGCGGTGGCAGCCGCCTGCTGGTCAGCTTCCTCGCTCGATTGTTCGGGGGGCAAGCTGGTCGCGGGGATCATCGGCGGCGACTGGTCGACGTCGGTACGCGGAAATTCGCGCATGATCGCCTCATTCTGTTCGCGCCACTTCTTTTCCAGTTCCTCAAGCTCGGCCTCGCGCATCATCGTGTCGAGGCCCGAGCGGAAATGGCGCGCCATGCCGCGCGCCTTGCCGACCCATTTGCCGACAAACCGCATTGCTTTCGGCAGGTCCTTGGGACCGATGACCACAAGGGCCACCACCACGACGAGCAACAGCTCGGTGGGCGCGATATCGAACATTTATGGACGTCCCCCCAGCCGGCGGTCGGCGATCAGAGCTTGTCCTTCTCGCTCGTCGGCGTCGCCATCGGCGTCGCGTCGGGCGAGCGCTGCCCTTCGAGATGCTTCACCGGCGGCAGCGATTCGTCATCCGCCATGCCCTTTTTGAAGCTTTTCAGACCCTTGGCGACGTCGCCCATCATATCCGAGAAGCGGCCCTTGCCGAACAGCAGAAGGACGATGAGACCCAGAACGAGCCAGTGAACCAGGCTGAAACCGCCCATGACAATTCTCCTTTGCGCCCCGAAGAGCGTTTGTTCATTTCCTAATTAGGCGTCTTCGCCGTCTTTTACTAGGTCCAGCTCGCCCATCGCTTCCTCGAAAGCGAGATCGACCGGATCGAGCAGACCCGCCGCGCGCAGATCTTCGATGCCCGGCAAATCCTTGCGGCTGCTAAGTCCGAAATGCTGCAAAAATGCGTCGGTCGTCTTGTAGATCAAAGGCCGCCCCGGAACCTCGCGGCGCCCCGCCGGCGCGATCCATTCGGCCTCCATCAGCACGTCGAGCGTGCCCTTCGACGTCTGCACGCCGCGGATCGCCTCGATCTCGGCGCGGCTGACCGGCTCGTGATAGGCGACGATCGCGAGCACTTCGGACGCGGCGCGCGACAATTTTCGCGGATCGTCGCGTTCGCGGCGCAACAGATGCGCCAAATCGGCCGGCGTCTGGAAATGCCAATGGCCGCCGCGTTCGACCAGTTCGATGCCGCTGCCCGCATGGCGCGCGGCGATCGCGTGAATCACCGCCTTGACCTCCGCGACCGGGATGTCGTCGGCGAAGCGCGCCGCGACCTGGCGCGCGTCGAGCGGCTCGTCGCTGGCGAACAGCATCGCCTCTATCGCGCGTTCGCGGTCGTCGATCGTCATGCTTGCGCGGCCCTCAGATACAGCGGTTCGAAAGCGCCCTCCTGCTTGAGATCGACGCGGCCCTGCCGCGCGAGTTCGAGCGCCGCGACGAAACTGGACGCGATCGCCGAGCGGCGCAAGGGGCCGTCATAATCGGGCGGCAGGAAATCGGCGAGCTCGGCCCAGTCGAGCTTGACCCCGATCAGCCGTTCGAGATGGTGGAGTGCGGCGTCGAGCGTGATGACCGGGCGGCGCGCCACCATATGGACGACGGGTTCGGTGCGCAGCTTGACCTGCCCATAGGCGGCCAACAGGTCGTAGAGGCTGGCATCCCAGCGCCGCAGCTTTACGTCGCGCAGCCCCTCGGGCCGAGGGCGAAGGAAGACGTCACGGCCGATACGATCGCGCGCGAGCAGCCGCGCCGCCGCCTCGCGCATCGCCGCCAGCCGCTGCAGCCGCAGTTGCAGGCGCAGTGCCAGTTCGTCGGGCGACGGGTCCTCGAGCGGGTCCTTTGGCAGCAGCAGCGCCGATTTGAGATAAGCAAGCCAGGCCGCCATCACGAGATAATCGGCCGCTACCTCCAGCTTCGCACGCATTTCGGTGATGAAGGCGAGATATTGCTCGACCAGCGCGAGGATCGAGATTTGCCGCAGGTCGACCTTCTGGCTGCGCGCCAGCGTCAGCAGCAGGTCGAGCGGACCTTCCCAGCTGTCGAGCGAAAGCTGGAGCGCGTCCTCGCGCTCCGCCGCGGTGGGCGCCACATCAAAGTCGAGCGGCAATTCCTCCATCGGCGGCTCAGACCTCCATCATGCCAGCGCCAACAGCGCGTCGCGCTGTTCGACGAGCATCGCAAACTGCCGCTCGTCGTGCATCCCCGCAATGCGGTCCATCGCGCCTTCGAGCCGCGCGCGTGACACGGTGCTGATCGGGTCGAGGCCGTCGGCGATGCCGATCATGTCGTCCATCTTGCCCCAGCAGTTGAGCGCGATGTCGCAGCCCGCGGCGATCGCCGCGACCGCGCGCGAGGGTACGTCGCCCGACAAAGCCTCCATGTCGAGGTCGTCGCTCATCAACAGGCCATGGAAGCCGATGCGCTGGCGGATCACGCTGTCGATCACCACCGGCGACAGCGTCGCGGGACGATCGGGGTCCCAGGCGGTGAAGACGACATGGCAGGTCATCGCGATCGCCGCGTCGCGCAACGCCGCAAAGGGGGCAAGGTCGGTCTGGAGATCGCGGTCGAGCGCGGTGACCACCGGCAGTTCCTTGTGCGAATCGAGCAGCGCGCGGCCATGGCCGGGGATATGTTTGACGATACCGACGACACCGCCGTCCTGCAGCCCGCTGAGGATCGCGCGGCCGAGTGCGGCGACGCGCATCGGCTCGCTGCCCAGCGCACGGTCGCCGATGACGTCGCTGGCGCCGGGCTGGCGCACGTCGAGCAAGGGCAGGCAATCGACGGTGATGCCGACCTCCGACAGCATCGAGGCGAGCGCCATCGCGTTGAGCCGCGCCGCTTCGATCGCGCTCGCCGGCGCCCGCTCGTACAGCATGTCGAAGGCAGCGCCGCTTGGGAAGTCGGGCCATACCGGCGATTTCATGCGCGCGACGCGCCCGCCCTCCTGGTCGATCAGGATCGGCAGATTGTCGCGGCCGTCGAGGTCGCGCAGCTCGTCGGTCAGCCGCTTGAGCTGCTCACGATTTTCGATGTTGCGTCCGAACAGGATATAGCCCGCTGGATCGCTGTCGCGAAAGAAGGCGCGCTCGTCGTCGGTCAGGGTCAGGCCGGACAGGCCGAAAATTGCAGGTATCATGCGTCAATCTCCATCGGCCGTCGTCCCCGCAAACGGCAACCAATAGGCAAATGATGGCACGGCAAGGTTACCGAACCAATGACCGCTGCGACAAGCCGGGCCGAATCAGCGAACGATGACGCAATTTTCGCCGGCAACGCGCAATTTCCCACACAAGCTCTGCGCGTTAGCGGCGCTGCCCGCCACCGCACGCAGGCGATAGACCTGGCCGCTATCGACCGTCGCCGGCGACACCGACTTGTTCAGCTCCGACAGATAAGCAAAGCGTTTGGTCAGGTTGGTCCAGGCCTTGGCCGCCGCTGCCTCGCTGCTGAACGCGCCGAGCTGGATCATCGCCGATCCCGACGGCGCCGGGGCCGCCTTGGCCGGCTCGGCGGTCTTGACCGAGGTCGCGGCGGGCTTGCCCTTTTCGGCGGCGGCGCGCGCGGCCTTGGCGGCTGCCACCTTGTCGGCTTCGGCCTTCTTCGCCGCCTTTGCCGCGGCCTCGCGTTCGGCGGGGCTTGCGGCCGGTTCTTCGGGCATGCGCGACGCATCGACCTTGCCCGAGGGTTCGGCGCCCTCGCTCGCGGCGAAGCTCGCGTCGCCCTCGCCCTCGAAGGTCTTGGCGGCGTCATTCTTGGGCGCGACCTTATAGTCGCCCTTTTGCGCGACGATCAGTTCGCCCTCGCCGCGCGCGCCGCCATTCTGGATCCACCAAAGGCCGCCGAGCACCGCGCCGATGAGCAGGAGCCCGCCGAGCACCATGACAAGCAACCGGGTCGGCGATACTTCGCCGTCGTCCTCATAATCGTCGGCAGCCTCGAGCCAGGGCAGGCGATCCTCGTCGTCGAGCCCCAGTCCGGCGTCCTGCCCCTTGCCCTCGTCGGCCATCAAAGCATCTCCTCGAGCGCGTCCACCCCCATCAAGTGGAGCCCGCCCCGGATAACCTGCCCGATTCCGTCGGCCAAATAAAGGCGGGTCGCGGTCAATTCGGGATCATTGTCGAGCACGATGCGCGCGGCCGGGTCGTCGTTGCCGAGATTATACCAGGCGTGGAAGGCGGCGGCGACATCGGCGAGGTAGAAAGCGATACGGTGCGGCTCGCGCGCGGCGGCCGCCGATTCGACGATGCGCGGGAACTGCGCGAGCAATTTGACGAGGCCAAGTTCGTGCGCACCGAGCCGCTCGGGCGCCGGCGCGGGCAGCACGATGCCCGCATCGGCGGCCTTTTTGCGCAAGCGCGAAATCCGGGCGTTGGCATATTGCAGATACCAGACGGGGTTGTCGCGCGACGCCTCGACCACCTTGGCGAAGTCGAAGTCCATCTGCGCATCGGCCTTGCGCGTCAGCATGGTGAAGCGCACCGCATCCTTGCCGACCTCGTCGACGACATCGGCGAGGGTGACGAAATTGCCGGCGCGCTTCGACATCTTGAACGGCTCGCCGTTCTTGAGCAACCGGACCATCTGGACGAGCTTGACGTCGAACTTCTTCTTGCCCCCGGTCATCGCGGCGACCGCAGCCTTGATCCGCTTGACCGTGCCGGCATGGTCGGCGCCCCAGATGTCGATCAGTTCGTCGGCACTCTCCGCTTTCTGGAAATGATAGGCGAGGTCGGCGCCGAAATAAGTCCAGCTGCCGTCGGACTTCTTGATCGGGCGATCCTGGTCGTCGCCGAACTTGGTCGAGCGGAACAGCGGCAACTCGACGGGCTCCCAATCCTCCGGGGTCTCGCCCTTCGGCGCTTCGAGCACGCCGTCATAGACGAGGTCGTGCGCGCGCAGCCATTGCTCGGCCTCGGCGGGCTTGCCCGCAGCCTGCAGTTCGGCTTCGGACGAGAAGAGATTGTGGTGGATGCCGAGCTTGGCGAGGTCGGCGCGGATCATGTCCATCATCGCGCTCACCGCCTCGGCACGGAACAGGCCGAGCCACGCGCTTTCGGGCGCACCGACGAAGCGGTCGCCATGTTCGGCCGCGAGCTTCTGCCCCACCGGGATCAGATAGTCGCCGGGATAGAGCCCCTCTGGCACCGCGCCGACATCCTCGCCGAGCGCCTCGCGGTAGCGCAGGTGCACCGAACGCGCGAGCACATCGACCTGCGCACCGGCATCGTTGACATAATATTCGCGGATCACCTTGTGCCCGACAAATTCGAGCAGCGCGGCGAGCGCGTCGCCGACGACCGCGCCGCGGCAATGGCCAACGTGCATCGGGCCGGTCGGGTTCGCCGAGACATATTCGACGTTGACCGTACGCCCCTGCCCCGTCGCCGAGCGGCCGTAATCGCCGGCGGCGGAATGGATGAGCGCGAGTTCGTCGCGCCAGCTGGCATCGACGAGGCGCAGGTTGATGAAGCCGGGCCCGGCGACGCTCGCCTCGGTCACCTCGTCCAGTGCACCCAGTTCGGCGACGAGCAGGTCGGCGAGCGCGCGCGGGTTCATGCCGGCGGACTTGGCGAGCACCATCGCGGCGTTGGTCGCGACATCGCCATGCGCCGGATCGCGCGGGGGTTCGACGCTGACCGAGGACCGGTCAAGGTCGGCGGGAAGCTCGCCGCGCGCGACGAGCGCATCGAGAGCGGTGCCGATATGGTCGGAAAAACGGCTGAACAGGGTCACGGGCTGGGCCTATCTTTGATCAAAGCACTTGGCGCGCGCCCTATAACAGCTTGGGCAACGCGAAAAGCCCTGCGTCGCCCCGATGGCGCCGCAGGGCCGAACGAGGCGAACGGCACGAAGGCGCGCCGCCGCTAAGCTTATCGTCGGACGTTATATTCGAGCTGTTCCTGCGTCAGCTGGAAACCGACGAGCAGTTCGAAGCTCGCGCGCTGCACCGCGGCGCGCACTTCGGGAATGCTGAGCGGATCGACCGCCGCATCCTGGTCGCCGGCTTTGCGCTTGCGCGTGATGCGTTCCATGATGTCCGCGGGCAACGTCGCCGCGGCGCGGTCGACATAGGCCGAGGCCTGGCCGCGACCGGTGCCACGCACCTGACCGTCGGCGAAGTTGACGGTGACATTGCCGATGCGCTTGGCGACGACGGCCGTCCCGCCCTGCACCACGGTCGAGAAATAGGGGATCGTGACCGAACGCGCCGGGCCGGCATCGCGGCGCGTGGCGACGACGTCGAAGGTGGCGACCTGATAGACCTTCTCGCCGCTGTCGTTGCACTGCGGGGTCAGGTTGGTGACCGTCGCCACGACATCGATCGCAGCCGCATCGCGGCTCGTCGCGGGGTCGAACAGCGTGATGTCGCCGGTATAGAGCGGCACAGCGACCGCCGGACAGGCCGACCGCGTCGCTGTGATGCCGACGCCGCCCGACACATCGATTTCATTGTCCTTCGCGCAGCCTGCGACCGTCGCCATGGCCGCCGTGCCGCAAAGCACAGCCAGAAATTTACGCGACGGGGACGAAATGGGCATCATGATGGTCAAGGCTTTCCACTTGGCTGGAGCGACGAGGGCGATTGATCCCTGCTCCATGCGCGCCGCTTCTTATCGGGGCGATGAACGGGGCGCAACGGTGCGAAGTTGCTTTACCGCATGGCGGCGGCTGCGCTAGAGCGCCCGCGAGATGAACGCACCCGTGAACATGACAGCCGCAAAGGACGGCGAAGCGGCGGAACTGACGGTTTTGATCGCCGCGCCGCGCGGCTTTTGCGCCGGCGTCGACCGCGCGATCCGCATCGTTGAACTGGCGATCGAACGCTATGGCGCGCCGGTCTTCGTCCGGCACGAGATCGTCCACAATCGTTATGTCGTCGATACGCTGAAGGCCCAGGGCGCGATTTTCGTCGAATCGCTCGAACAAGTTCCCGACGGCGTCCCCGTCGTATTCAGCGCGCATGGCGTGCCCAAGGCGGTGCCCGCCAAGGCCGAAGCACGCGGGCTCGACTATATCGACGCGACCTGCCCGCTCGTGTCGAAGGTCCATCGCCAAGCCGAGCGCGCGCATGAAAGCGGCCGTCACATCATTTTCGTCGGCCATGCTGGCCATCCCGAGGTGATCGGCACGCTGGGACAGCTGCCCGCAGGCGCGATGACCCTGGTCGAATCGGTCGACGACGTCGCCGCGCTGTCGCCCCCCGACCCCGAGATGCTGTCGTTCCTGACCCAGACGACGCTGTCGGTCGACGACACACGCGATATCATTGCCGCGCTCCAGCATCGCTTCCCCGCAATCACCGGGCCGCGCGGCGAGGACATTTGTTACGCAACGTCGAACCGGCAGGAAGCGGTGAAGGCGATCGCCGGCCGCTGCGACCGCGTGATCGTGATCGGCGCGCCGAACAGTTCGAACAGCGTGCGGCTGGTCGAGGTCGCCGAGCGCATGGGGACGCCGGCACATCTCGTGCAGCGCGGCAGCGACATCGATCCCGCCTGGCTCACCGATATCGGCACCCTCGGTATCACCGCCGGCGCGAGCGCTCCCGAACAGCTGGTGCGCGAGGTCATCGAAGCAGTCGCCGCGTATCGCCCGATCGTCGAAGATATCGTAGTCACCGCCGAAGAGAATATGGTGTTCAAGCTGCCGCGCGGGCTCGAGTCCGCGGTAGGCTGATGGCGGTCTACACCGGGGTCGACCCCGACGACCTCGCCGCGCTCGTCGCCCGTTACGACATCGGCACCGTCCAGTCGTGCAAGGGAATCGCCGAAGGCGTTGAGAACAGCAATTTCCTGCTCGAAACCACCGTTGGGCGCTTCATCCTGACGCTCTATGAAAAACGGGTGAAGGTCGAAGAGCTGCCCTTTTTCGTCGACCTGCTCGCGCATCTGGCGGCGAGCGGCTGCGCGGTGCCGCCGATGATCCGCGACCGCGATGGCATCGCGATCCAGCAGATTTCGGACCGCGCCGCGTGCATCATCCAGTTCCTGCCCGGGATTTCGCTGACCAAGCCTACGGCGGGCCAGTGCCTGTCGGCGGGCGCGGCGCTCGGCGCGATGCACGGCGCGCTTGCGGACTATGCCGGCGGACGCGAGAACAGCATGGGCAAGGCGCATTGGCGCGGCATCGCAGAGGCGACGGGCGACCTCGACGCGGTGCGCCCCGGCCTAGCCGCGATCGTGAACGCCGAACTCGACTATCTCGACGCGCATTGGCCGACCGATCTGCCCGCGCACGTCATCCACGCCGACCTGTTTCCCGACAATGTCCTGATGCTCGGCGAGCGGGTGACGGGCCTGATCGACTTCTATTTCGCCGCGACCGACTTCCGCGCCTATGACGTCGCGGTGACGCATGCGAGCTGGACCTTTTCGAGCGACGGCACGCGCTGCGACGCCGTGCGCGCCAGGGCATTGATGGCGGGCTATGCCGGCGCAATCAAGCTGACCGAGGCCGAGCAGGCGGCTTTGCCGCTGCTGGCGCGCGGCGCCTCGCTGCGTTTCCTGCTGACGCGCGCGCACGACTGGGTGCATACGCCCGCCGATGCGCTGGTGACGCGCAAGGACCCGTCGCCCTTCCTCGAACGGCTGCGCCGGTACCAGGCCGCCGACGCCACGAGCCTGTTTGCCGCTGCATGAGCGAGGGCAAGACCGTGATCGTGGCGACCGACGGCGCGTGCAAGGGCAACCCCGGCCCGGGCGGCTGGGGCGCGGTGCTGCGCTGGGGGGATGTCGTGAAGACACTGTCGGGCGGCGAACCCGATACGACGAACAACCGTATGGAGATGATGGCGGCGATCGAGGCGCTGGCGGCGCTGAAGCGGCGCTGCAAGGTCGAACTGTCGACCGACAGCGTCTATGTCCGCGACGGGATCACCAAATGGGTGTTCGGCTGGCAGAAGAACGGCTGGAAAACCGCTGCGAAAAAGCCCGTCGCCAACGCCGAGCTATGGCAGCGGCTGGTCAAGGAGGCCGCGCGGCACGATATCGAGTGGCTCTGGGTCAAGGGCCACGCCGGCCACCCCGATAATGAAATCGCCGACAAGCTGGCCAGCGACGCTGCGCTGGAGGTCATGCGAAAGGCGCGGGCGCGCTGAGGCGCCCGCACCCGAACCTTATTCGGCTTCCCTGGTTTCGGCACCGGGACCGTTTTTCTTGATCGATTCGATGGCGTTCACCGCGGACGCCTTGCTCGAATAGCCCTCGGTCCAGAACATCGTTTCGCTGTTATATTTGAAATAGGCGACATATTCGCCGGCCTTGTTCTGCTTGATCTCGAAATAATGGGCCATGGGGGTCCTCCAAAGATACAGCCGCCGGTCCGTGCGGCTAACCCATGTTAATCCCGAGATTGCGCCGTGCAAGCGTGCGGTTGGACCGATCAGCCGAAGCGTGAGCGCGCATAGGCGGCAGGATCGATCGCGCTGATCGCACCTTCCGGCGCCGGGGCGCCAAGTTGCCACGCAAGCAGCCCGGCGATGGCCGGCGCTGTCTGGATGCCGAAGCCGCCCTGCCCGGCGCACCAGATGAAGTCCGGCACATCGGGGTCGCTGCCGAAGACGGGGAGCCGGTCGGGCGCGAAGCTGCGCAACCCGGCCCATTTGCGTTCGACCGCCGCGACCGGCCAGTCGACGACCGACTGGAGCCGGTCGATGGCGAGCGCGACGTCGATCTCCTCGGGCGCCGCATCGCAGGCTGCGCTGGGCGTTTCGTCGTGCGGGCTGAGCCAGATGCGCCCCTCGCCCTCGCCCTTGAAATAAAAGGTGCCGCCGACATGGCCGACCAGCGGCAGCGTTGCGGGGGTCGGCACGCCGAGCCGCACCTGCGCGATCGTGCGGCGATAGGGCTGGATGCCGACCGGCGCGACGCCGCAGGCGCGCGCGACAGCGTCGGCCCAGGCGCCCGCGGCATTGACGACGAGCGCGGCACGAACCGGCCCCTGCCCCGTTTCGACCGCCCAGCCGCCGCCTGTCCGCCGCGCCGAAACGAGCGGCGCGCGCACCGCCAGCAGTGCCCCCGCGCGCTTCGCGGCGCGGAGATAGGCGGCGTGGAGACCGCCGACGTCGATGTCGCGGCATGAGGGCTCATAGGCCCCCTCGCTCCACGCCGGGCGAAGACCCGCCACGCGCACGGCGAGATCGGCGGGCGACAGCCGCGATACCTCGACCCCTTGGGCGGCGAAGGCCGTGACGAAGCCGTCGACCGCCGCCGCTTCGTCGCGGCGACCGATCATCACCGCGGTGCGCGGCAACAGGAAGCCGCGATCGGAAAAATCGGGATGCGGGTGCGCGAGCGCGTCGAAGGAGGCGGCGGTGAGCGGCTGGACGCCGACCCCGCCATAGCTTTCCTGCCAGAAGGCTGCCGAGCGTCCGGTCGCATGAAAGCCGGGCATGTCCTCCGCCTCGATCATCAGCACGCGGCGATACGGCGCGAGTTCGGCGGCGAGGCTGGCGCCCGCGATTCCGGCGCCGACGATCAGCACGTCGATGTCGGAAGGGAGCGCGGCGGTCATGCCCCGGCGCATATCCTGTGGGACCCGGAATGCAAGCGCGTCGGGCCGCGAACATGGTTACTATTTGGTAAGTCATGATCTTTATGGGATGCCGACATGACCGGTCCTGTCCCCCAGCTGATCCTGATGCTGCTCGCGGCGATCCTGATGATCTGCTCGGCGATCAGCGACCTGCGCTGGCGCGAGATTTCAAACGGCCTCAACGGCCTCATCGCCGTCTTCGCCATCCCCTTCTGGGTGGCCGCCGGTTGGGCGCTGTGGCCCGACGCCGCGATGGTCGCCGGGGTAGCCGCCGTAATATTCGTCTTTTTCCTGCTGATGTACATGTTCAACGCGATGGGCGGCGGCGACGTGAAAAACGTCTTTGCGGTGTTTTTGTGGGTGCCGGTTTCGCTCGCGATGCCGGCGCTGACGGTCATGGCGGTGGTCGGCGGCATCCTGTCGGCGATCATGCTGGTCCGCATCAAGATGCGCCCGTCCGACAAGCCGGTCGAGGTTCCCTACGGCGTTGCGATCGCCGCAGCGGGCCTTTGGGCGCTTCACCAACAATATCTTAACCACTTTCAGTCTATCGCATCGAGCTGAGGGCAAGCACCGCCGCGTCCGGCGAGTGTTAGGAGGCGAAAAATCGTCATGGATACGCGAAAGATTATGCTGATCGTCGGCGCGCTGGTCATTGCGATCGGGGCGGCGTTCGGGGTCAACCAGATGATGCGTGGCGCATCAACGCCGCAGGCGCGTGCCGCCGCGGCACCGCAGGTCCAGGGTCCGATGATCCTGGTCGCAACGCGCCAGCTGCCGGTCGGGACGATCATCGGCCCCGACAGCTTCCGTTTCCAGCCTTGGCCCAAGGAACTGGTCGAAAAGGCCTATTTCCTCAAGGAAAAGACCGACGTGAACACGCTGGTGGGCACGGTCGTCCGTTATCCGATCACCGCCGGCCAGCCGTTGACGCAGGGCGCGCTCGTCCATCCCGACGACCGCGGCTTCCTCGCCGCGGCGCTTGGCCCGGGGATGCGCGCCGTGACCGTCAAGGTCAGCCAGGAACAGGGCGTCGCGGGCTTCGTCTTCCCGGGCGACCGCGTCGATGTCGTGCTCGCCCAGGAACTCAAGGTCAAGGAAGGCAGCGCCTATCCCGACGACCAGCTGTTCACCGCCGAAACCATTGTCCGCAACGTCCGCGTGCTCGCCACCGACCAGCGCTATGATGCCGAGGATGAAACGGGCAAGACCCCCGTTCGCACGTTCGGCTCGGTGACGCTCGAAGCCACGCCGGAGATCGCCGAAAAGATCGCGGTCGCACAGGATATGGGCAAATTGTCGCTCGCGCTGCGCCCGCTGGCCGAGAGCGCCGGCGAACTCGACGCCGCCATCGCGTCGGGCGACGTCAGCGTCCCGGCCAAGGGCGGCACCGCCGCCGAACGCAAGATGATGGCCGAAGCCGCCGCTCGCCCGACCGCAGGTCGCGGCTCGGCGACCACCGGCGGCGACGTGTCGCGCTTCTGGGTCCCGGTCAGCGGCCGTGTCTCGGCACCGCGCCAGCAGCCGAACAACAATTATGGCGGCGGCCAGCCGTCGAATTACGGGGGCGCCGCACCGGCAGCGCCGCGAGGTCCCGTCGTCCGCGTCACGCGCGGCGAAAAAGTGACCGAAGTGCCGGTTGGGGGTAAGTAAGATGAAGAGCAAACCCAAGTTCAAAACGGCCGCGCTCGCCCGCACCCTGGCCATCGGCCTGGTAGCAGCGACGCTGGTAACCGCACCCGCCCATCAGGCACTGGCCCAGGCGGTCCAGAATGCCAGCAGCAGCGTCGACCTGTCGGTCGGTCGCGGTCGGCTGGTCAGCCTGCCGGCTTCTATGACCGACGTTTTCGTCGCCAACGACGAAGTCGCCGATGTCCAGGTCCGCTCGAGCCGCCAGCTCTATATCTTCGGCAAGAAGCCGGGCGAGACGAGCATCTATGCCACCGATGCCAGCGGCCGGGTCGTCTATTCGACCGTCGCCCGCGTCGGCAATAATATCGAGACCATCGACCAGATGCTGTCGCTGGCGATGCCCGAGGCGACGATTTCGGCGAACACGATGAACGGCTTCGTGCTGCTCACCGGCACCGTCCAGTCGCCCGACGACGCGGCGGAGGCTGAACGGCTGGTCCAGGCCTTCGTCGGCGAACAGACCAAGGTCCTCTCGCGCCTGCGCACCGCAACGCCGCTGCAGGTCAATCTGCAGGTCCGTATCGCGGAGGTGAACCGCTCGCTGGTCAAGGAGATCAGCGGCAACCTGCTGACCCGCGATCGTGACGGCCCGCTTGGCAACGGCTTTCTCGGGGGCGTTTTTGGCGGCCGGTCGGCCGGCGAGATCACCTACCCCAACGCGCCGACTGCCATTTTCCCGCCCAACACGGTGCCGACACCCTATAACCCGGTCACGGGGCAGCCGCTCAACAGCACCACCTATGGCAAGACCTACACCATCAATACGCCGGCCGGCGTCCGCAGCCTGGCGGGTGCGGGTCGCCTATTCGGCCTCGACCTGATCGCGTCGCTCGACGTAGGCGAGCGGTCGGGCATGGTGGTCACGCTGGCGCAGCCGAACCTGACCGCGATTTCGGGCGAGACCGCCGACTTCCTGGCGGGCGGTGAGTTCCCCGTCCCGGTTCCGGGCAACCTCGCCGGCACGACGATCGAGTATCGTAAATATGGCGTCAGCCTGGCTTATACGCCGACGGTGCTGTCGAACGGCCGGATCAGCTTGCGCGTTCGTCCCGAAGTGTCCGAACTGTCGACCGAAGGCGCGATCGAACTGGAGGGTTTCCAGGTCCCGGCACTGACGGTGCGCCGTGCCGAAACGACCGTCGAGCTGGGCTCGGGCGAAAGCTTCATGATCGCCGGCCTGATGAACAACCGGTCTATCGGTGCGATCGACAAGATGCCCGGCCTCGGCGACATGCCGCTCCTTGGTATGCTGTTCAAGTCGGACAGCTTCCGTCGCGGCGAAACCGAGTTGGTGATCATCGTGACGCCCTATCTCGTCCAGCCGGTGTCGGCGAACGACATCAAGCTGCCGACCGATGCCTATCAGGACTCGAACGACGCGGCGCGCCTGCTGCTCGGGCAGACCAGCAACGGCGTGACCGGCGGCGAACGTCCGAAGCCGCGGCTCGACACGTCGCCCGACGATGCCGACCGCCTGCGCGGCGGTGCCGACGTATCGCCCGGTTTCAGCATCAAGTGACGCGCTGCCTTTCAGGAGCATGACTATGAAGAAGATCGCAACTTGGACGACCCTGGCACTGGCTGCGACGCTGGCCGGATGCACGGGCAGCGCACACACCAATACCGGCCTCGATTCGGTCCACCAGCCGATCGTCCGCAACAGCATCTATCAGTTCGACGTTGCGACCAGCGGCGGCGAACTGCCGCCCAGCGAACAGGGCCGCCTGCAGGGATGGCTCGACGCGATGGGCGTGCGCTATGGCGACCGCATCGCCATCGAAGACCCCTCGCCCTACGGCTCGGGCGTCGCACGGTCTTCGATCCGCGCGATGATCGAACGCCGCGGCCTGCTCTTGAGCGACGCGGTTCCGGTGACCACCGGCACCGTGGCGCCGGGCAATCTGCGCGTCGTCGTCACCCGTGCGACCGCCTCGGTCCCCGGCTGCCCCGATTGGTCAAGCAAATCGTCGATCAACTTCAACAACGCGACCTCGTCCAACTATGGCTGCGCAACGAACAGCAACCTGGCCGCGATGGTCGCCGACCCGAACGACCTGATCAAGGGCGCGAGCGACGATCGCCATGACCCCACCTCGGCGACCCGCGCGATCAAGACGTATCGCGAGAAGCCGCCCACGGGCGCCGGCGAGCTGAAGCAGACTTCAACGAGCGGAGGCAACCAGTGAACGCGCCCTTCAAAGCAGCTGGCCTGCGCGAACCCTTCAATGCCTTTGTGTGCGACGACGATACGCTGGAGCTGATCCGCGCCGCCGCCAACGACATGGGCTGGCCCATCGAGAAATGTAACAAGGGCGGGCTGCGCAACGCCGTCCAGTCGTTGTCGGTTTCGGCGAGCCCGAACATCCTGTTCGTCGACATGTCCGAATCGGGCGATCCGATCAACGACATCAACGCGCTTGCGGAAGTCTGCGAACCCGGCACGGTGGTGATCGCCGCCGGCCAGGTCAACGACGTTCGGCTGTACCGCGACCTGCTGTCGAGCGGCATCCAGGACTATCTGCTCAAGCCGCTGTCGCTCGACCAGGTCCGTGAATCGCTGACCATGGCGCAGGCGATGCTGTCGGCGCCGAAGCACAGCGACATGGCCGACGACAAGCCGCATCACATGATGGCGGTGGTCGGCGTGCGCGGCGGCGTCGGTGCGTCGCTCGTCTCGACGTCGCTCGCCTGGGCGATGAGCGAGCAGGCCGACCGCCAGACGGCGTTGCTCGACCTCGACATCCATTTCGGTACCGGCGCGCTGACGCTCGACCTCGAACCGGGCCGCGGCCTGATCGACGCGATCGACAACCCCAGCCGCATCGACGGCCTGTTTATCGAGCGCGCGATGGTGCGCGCATCGGACAAGCTGAGCCTGCTGTCGGCCGAAGCCCCGATCCACCAGCCGGTGATGACCGACGGGTCCGCATTCTTCCAGCTGGAAGAGGAACTGCGCAATGCGTTCGAGATGACGATCGTCGACATCCCGCGCCATGTGCTGATCCCCTTCCCGCACCTGGTGTCCGAAGTCGGAACCATCGTGCTGGTCAGCGACGTGACGCTTGCCTCGGCGCGCGACACGATCCGTATCCTGTCGTGGTTCAAGCAGAATGTCCCGGGCGCGCGCGTGATCCTGGTCGCCAACAAGTTCCAGAATGCGATCGGCGAACTGTCGCGCAAGGAATTTGAATCGTCGATCGAACGCCAGATCGACGTGGTCATCCCGTTCGACCCGAAACTGGTAAGCCAGTCGGCGAAGCTCGGTAAGTCCTATGCCGAAATCTGCAAGGGCACCAAGGCCAGCCAGGTGTGGAACCAGCTCATGCGCTTCATCCTCGACGGTGCCGATTCGGAGGCCGAAGAGGCGTCGGCGCCGGCCGCAAAGGGCAAGTCGGGCGCCTCGCTGCTCGGCAAGCTCAGCGGCATCGGCGGCATCATGGCCAAAAAAGGCGCGAAATAAGGACGGTGGCGGCCGGGTGACCGGCCGCCGGCTGCCCTTGGACAAGAAGCGGACGAAAACCGACCATGGACACGTCAGTCATCATCATCAGCGGTAGCGCGTTCCTGATCTTCACCCTGCTCGTGCTGTTCAGCGGCCCGTCGTTGGGCAAGGCGAAGACGCGGCGGCTGGCGATGGTCAAGGACCGGCACGCCAACTCGACCGAGGCGGTCGTCGCCGCGCAGATGCGCAAGACGATCCAGGCCGGAAGCGGCCGGGGCGGGCAGAATCTTTCGAGCCTGATGCCGCGCCGCGAGGAGATGGAAAAGCGGCTGCGCCGGACCGGCAAGAACTGGACCGTCAGCCAATATATGATGGCATCGATGGCGCTGTTCGTCGGCGTCGCCGGCATGCTGCTGCTCATCCGCAGCCCGTTCATGCTTGCCGCGCTCGTCGGCGTCATCGCAGCGCTCGGCCTGCCCTATTTCGTCGTCAACCGCCTGATCAAAGGGCGCGTCGCCAAGTTCAACACACGCTTTCCCGACGCGATCGACCTGCTCGTCCGCGGCCTGAAATCAGGTCTGCCGGTGACCGAGACTTTCCAGGTCGTCAGCCAGGAACTGCCCGGCCCGGTCGGCGAAGAATTCAAGGGCGTCGTCGAACGCATCCGCATCGGCAACACGATGGAAGCGGCGTTGCAGGAATCGGCCGAGATGCTGGGCACGCCCGAATTCCAGTTTTTCTGCATCACGATCGCGATCCAGCGCGAGACCGGCGGCAATCTGGCCGAAACGCTCGCCAACCTGTCGGACGTGCTGCGCAAGCGCGCCCAGATGAAGCTCAAAATCCGCGCCATGTCGTCGGAAGCCAAGGCGTCGGCCTATATCGTCGGTGCGCTGCCCTTCTTCGTCTTCGGCATCGTCTGGACGATGAACCCCGAATATCTTCAGGGCTTTTTCGTCGAGGAACGGCTGATCATCACTGGCCTTGGCGGGCTGGTGTGGATGAGCCTCGGCGCGTTCATCATGTCGCGCATGATCAGCTTTGAAATCTAAGGAGCGGGACCAATGAACAGCACGCTGCTCCTCACCGCATTTTCGGGCGCGGCGCCCGGCCCGACAATCATGGGCGTCGACGTCATCTGGGTCGCGACCACGCTCGCTGCCGTCGGCGTCGGTGCAGTGCTCATCGCGCTTTACGGCGCGCTCACCGTGCGCGATCCGATGGCGAAGCGCGTCAAGGCGCTCAACGAGCGCCGCGAACAGCTGAAGGCCGGCATCACCGCCTCGACCGCGAAACGCCGCGCCAAGCTGGTCCGCAAGAACCAGACCGCGGACAAGATGCGCACCTTCCTTGGCAAGCTGCAGGTGCTGCAGGAAGACCAGATCAAGGACGTCCAGCAAAAGCTGGCGCAGGCGGGCATCCGGTCAAAGGATCTCGCGGTCGCGGTCATCTTCGGCCGCCTGATCCTGCCGATCGTGTTCGGCGGCCTTGCCGCCTTCCTGATCTATTGGGTCGACATGTGGCCCGACCTGACCCCGTTCAAGCGTTCGGGCGCGACAATGGCCGCGCTGCTGCTGGGCTATAAGGCGCCCGACCTGTTCGTGCAGAACAAGCGCGCGAAGCGCACCGATGCGATCCGCAAGGGCCTGCCCGACGCGCTCGACCTGCTCGTCATCTGCGCCGAGGCCGGCCTGACCGTCGACGCCGCCTTCAGTCGCGTCGCCAAGGAACTGGGCCGCGCCTATCCCGAACTGGGCGAGGAATTCGCGCTGACGTCGATCGAGCTCGGCTTCCTGACCGAGCGCCGCCAGGCGTTCGAAAACCTCGCCTATCGCGTCAATCTCGATTCGGTGAAGGGCGTCGTCACGACCATGATCCAGACCGAGAAATATGGTACGCCGCTGGCTTCGGCCCTGCGCGTCCTCTCGGCCGAATTCCGCAACGAACGCATGATGCGCGCCGAAGAAAAGGCCGCGCGCCTGCCCGCGATCATGACCGTGCCGCTGATCCTGTTCATCCTGCCGTGCCTGTTCATCGTCATCCTTGGCCCGGCCGCCTGTTCGCTCAAGGACGCGCTCAGCGGAATGTGACAAACCGCCCTTCCCGCCCCGCGGCGGGAAGGGAGTTTGCCTTGGCTCAGGCCACCTGCTGTTCGATCGCGCCGAAGATGCTGTGATGGCGATCGTCATCCATCCAGATGCGGACCATATCGCCCTTTTGCATGAACGGCGTCTTCGCCCCGCCTTCGAGGATCGTCTCGACCGTACGCACCTCGGCGAGGCAGCAATAGCCCAGCCCGCCCTGCGCGATCGGCTTGCCCGGTCCGCCATCGGCATCGCGGTTCGACACCGTACCCGAGCCGATGATCGTCCCGGCACCGAGGTCGCGCGTTTTCGCCGCATGCGCGATCAGCGCGCCGAAGTCGAAGGTCATGTCGACCCCGGCATCGGCACGGCCGAGCGGCTGACCGTTGAGGTCGACGCACAGGGTGCCGTGAAGTTTGCCGTCCCGCCACCGGTCGCCGAGCGCATCGGGGGTGACGAACACCGGCGACATCGCGCTCGACGGTTTCGACTGGAAAAAGCCGAAACCCTTGGCGAGTTCGCCGGGGATCAGCCCGCGCAGCGACACGTCGTTGGTCAGCCCGACGAGCAGGATCAGCCCGCGTGCGGTTTCCGCGTCGGTGCCCGCGGGCACGTCGCCCGTGACGACGACCACCTCGGCTTCCATGTCGCAACCCCACGCCGGATCGCCGAGCGGGATCGGGTCGCGCGGCGCGAGGAAGGCGTCGCTGCCGCCCTGGTACATCAGCGGATCGTGCCAGAAGCTGTCGGGCATTTCCGCGCCGCGCGCCTGCCGCACCAGCGCGACATGGTTCACATAGGCGCTGCCGTCGGCCCATTGATAGGCGCGCGGCAGCGGCGAGGCTGCGTCGCGCTCGTGAAAGCGCTCCTTGGGGATGGCGTCATGATTGAGATCCTCGGCCAGCGCGGCGAGGCGCGGCGCGGCATAGGCCCAATTGTCGAGCGCCGCCTGCATCGTCGGGACGATCTGACCGGCGTCGGCATACCAGGCGAGATCGTCGGAAACGACGACAAGCCGCCCGTCGCGGCCCTTCTTCAGCGATGCTAATTTCAAGGGATTTTCCTTTGTCTGGCGATGCGGGGGAAAGCCGCCATCGCCAACAAGGGACGACGGTCAGCGTTGCATCGTGATCGATGCGAAACAGGTAAACCCGCTCTGCCCCGCCCGCAAGCGCCGGATATATTCCAGATAGGCCTGCGACTGGCTGGAAGTCGTGCCGGGCAGCGCCTGCCCCCGGAAAGCCCGTTTCACCTCTTCGCCGGTGAACGGGCGCGGCGAACCGGGGAATGCACCCTTGGTGCCCGCGGCGACGAGATTGCCCCGCGCATCGATATATTTGCCCGCGCCCGACACATCGGGAACCGGAATCTGGCAGTTCATCACCGACACGGCGGTCTGGGCAAAGGCGGGACGGATCGTCAGCGCTGCCGAAACGCCGACCGCGCCGAGCGCGAGCATACGGCGCCGCGACGGAACGGCTTCGACATTATCGTCGGGTTGCGGCGCCCCCGCACCGTTCGGCTGATCCTGTTCGTCCATGATCGGCGCATAAACCATGGAGGACGCGGGGAAAAGCAAAAGACCGCACGCCCGCCCGCGCTTCCCGTTTCGGGACATTCGCCGATGAAGCGTTAATCGCTGCGAACACCCTTGCGCCACAGCCCCGCTTCGTGCGAGGCGCAGCGTCGATGTTCGACCGCCTCTCCAGCCTCGTCGTAGCGCTGACCCTGGTCGCCATCGCGGCAATCCTCGCCGCGCTGGCTGGTGGCGACGCTTTGGCCATTGCCATATTGGCCGCCGCCGGCGTTGCCGCTGCCGCGATCGTATATTCGGCGCTGCCCGGGACTGTCATCGTCGAAAACCGGGCTGAAGCAGCGCCAACCCCCGCGCTGCCACCGATATCGCTGCTGCGCCACCCCGATTTCGCGCTCTGGGCCGATCAGGAAAAGGAACCCCTGCTCGGCTGCGACGGCAATATCGTCACGCTGGCAAACGACGCCGCGATCCGCCTGCTCGGACGCCATATCGTCGGCGCCGACGTACGCACCGCGATCCGCCATCCCGCGGCGACCGAATGGCTGTCGAACGCCGACGCGGCCGCGATGCTCGAGCCGATCAACCTCATCGACTTTCCGCGTCCCGGTCAGCGCTGGACGATGCGCATCGCTTCGCTGTCGGGCGGGCAAAGGATCCTCTTCCTCGCCGATCGCTCGGCGATCGATGCGGCGGACCGGATGCGGTCCGATTTCGTCGCCAACGCCAGCCACGAACTGCGCACGCCGCTCGCAGCGATCCTCGGCTATGTCGAGACGCTGCAGGACATGAACGAAGCCGACTCTGCGACGCGCCATCGTTTCCTGTCGATCATCGAGCGCGAGGCGCGGCGGATGCAGCAGCTGGTCATCGACCTGCTCTCCATCTCGCGCGTCGAGGCCGACCGCTTCCGCCGCCCGACAGCGCAGGTCGACCTGACCGCGATCGTGCGGGCGACGATCGCGCAGCTCAAGGACAGCGAAAATCCGCGCGCCAAGGATGTCGTCGCGGCCTTCGACGACGCGCCGTTGTCGATGCTGGGCGACGAGGCGCAACTGGGGCAGCTCGTCCACAACATCATCTTCAACGCGATGAAATATGGCCGCGCCGACACGCCGGTGACCGTCGAACTGCTCCGCGAAGGCCCGCGTGCGCGATTGTCGGTGCGCGACGAGGGCGAAGGCATCGCGCCCGATCATTTGCCGCGCCTGACCGAGCGCTTCTATCGCGTTGACGAAGCGCGCAGCCGTTCGGTCGGCGGCACCGGCCTGGGTCTGGCGATCGTCAAGCACATCAGCGAACGCCACCAGGGCCAACTCGATATCGAGAGCGAAGTCGGCAAGGGCACGCGGGTGTCGGTGGCGTTTCCGCTCAACGGCTAAGCGATCGCTTCGACGAGGTCGGAGAGTTTGCCGAACATCGCGTCGATCTGTCCCTTCTCGACGATCAGCGGCGGCGACAGCGCGATGATGTCGCCGGTGGCGCGGACGAGCAGGCCATTGTCGAAGCAGGCGTGGAACAGCTCGGTCGCGCGCGCGGTGGGCGCGCCGGGGCGCGGTTCTAGCTCGATGCCAGCGACGAGGCCGATGGTGCGGATGTCGATGACATGGTGCCGCCCCTTCAGGCTGTGCGCGGCCTCATCCCAATAAGCTGCGAGATCGGCGGCACGGTCGAACAGCCCTTCGCGCGCATAAAGGTCGAGCGTCGCGATCCCCGCCGCGCTGGCGAGCGGATGGCCCGAATAGGTATAGCCGTGGAACAGCTCGATCCCGCTTGCCACGCTGTCGACCACCGCGTCGTGCAGTTCGCGCTTCACCGCGACCGCGCCCATCGGGACCGCGGCGTTGGTCAGCCCCTTGGCCATGGTGATGATGTCGGGGGTGACGCCCCACGCCTCGGCGGCGGTGGCGGCACCGACGCGCCCGAAGGCGGTGATCACCTCGTCGAAGATCAGCAGGATGCCGTGGCGGTCGCAAATCTCACGCAGCCGCTGCAGATAGCCGACCGGCGGGATCAGTACGCCAGTAGAGCCCGCCATCGGCTCGACAATCACCGCCGCGATCGTTTCGGCACCGTGAAGATCGACGAGGCGCTGGAGATCGTCGGCGAGTTCGGCGCCGTACGGCGGGAAGCCGTGCGCGAAGGCGTTGCCCGGCATGCCATGGGTATGGCGGATATGGTCGGCACCCGCGATCCCCGGCCCAAAGGCGCGGCGGTTGTTGACGATGCCGCCGACGCCGATGCCGCCGAAGCCGGTGCCATGATAGCCGCGCTCGCGCCCGATCAGCCGGGTGCGGCTCCCCTGCCCGCGTGCGCGCTGTACCGCGAGCGCGATTTTCAGCGCTGTATCGACCGATTCGCTGCCGCTGTTGGTGAAGAAGATGCGATCGAGCCCGTCGGGCATGATCGCCGCGACGCGGCGCGCGAGTTCGAAAACGAGCGGATGGCCGAGCTGGAAGGTCGGCGCAAAATCGAGCGTGCGCGCAGCCTCGGCGATCGCGTCGGCGATCTCGGGCCGGCAATGGCCGGCGTTGCAGCACCAAAGCCCCGCGGTCCCGTCGAGGATCTCGCGGCCGTCGGCGCTGCGGTAGTACATGCCGCTCGCCGACACGAGCTGGCGCGGGCTATTCTTATAAGCCCTATTGGCCGTGAAAGGCATCCAGAAGGCCGCCAGCGGATCATTTTCACCCTGCATATCGGCCTCCTTTCCCAGTCGTTCAGTGCGCCGCCTTCTTGCCCGGCAGCAGGTGCAGCACGCCGACGATGATGCCACCGAGCAGGAGGCCGAAGATGCCCGCCCCGCCGGCATTGATCAGCCATTCCCACAGGCCCGCGGCGGGCAGGTTGCCGGCGACGGCATGGGCGAAGTCGTGCAGCCCGTGACCCAGACCCCCGATATGATATTCGTCGAGGCCGTGGAGCACGATCTGGCCGCCGACCCAGAGCATCGCGGCGGTGCCGATCACCGCCAGCGCCGCGAGCAACTTCGGCATGAAGGCGACGAGGCCGCGACCCACCGCACGGCCGACGGCGGCCCTGCCCTTGCTCATGTGGAGGCCGATGTCGTCCATCTTCACGATCAGCCCGACGACGCCATAGACGGCGACGGTGATCAGCACCGCCACCACCACCAGCGTCGCCGCGCGCATCGCGAAGGCTTCGTCGAGAACTTCGTTAAGCGCGATCACCATGATTTCGGCCGAGAGGATGAAATCGGTGCGAATCGCGCCGCTTACCATTGCTTCTTCATGATTCTTGTCAGCGACGAGCGCGACATCTTCCTCGAGCGAATGATCCTTGGCGGTCCAGCTGTGCCAGACCTTTTCGGCGCCTTCGAAGCAGAGATAGGCGCCGCCAACCATCAGGATCGGCGTGATCGCCCATTGCGCGACCGCCGACAGCAGCAGCAGCACCGGCACGATGAAGACCAGCTTGTTGCGCAGCGATCCCTTGGTGATCCGCCAGATGATCGGCAGTTCGCGGTCGGGGGTAAAGCCGGTCAGGTAGCGCGGGGTCACCGCCGTATCGTCGACGACGACCCCCGCGGCCTTCACCCCCGCCTTCGACGCCGCCGCGCCGATGTCGTCGATGCTCGCCGCCGCCACCTTGGCGATGGTCGCCACATCGTCGAGCAGCGCGAAAAGTCCTGAAGGCATATAAGTTTGATCCCCGTTGCGGTTTGCCCTTCCCTATCGGGCGAAAGGCCGGCGCGAAAGAGGATGTTGCGGTGCGTCAGAGATACTGGCGCGCGAAAGCCGCCGCGGCGCCGAACAGCCCGGGTTGCGGATGGGTGATCAGCTTGACCGGCAGCGCCGCCATGAAGCCCTCGAACCGCCCCTTTTCGACGAAGCGTTCGGGGAAACCCGATTTGACGAGGCTGTCCTTGATGCGCAGGCCGAGCCCCCCGGCGATCACCACCCCGCTCGCGCCCTGTGCCAGCGCAAGGTCGCCCGACACGCTGCCGAGCGAGAGGCAGAAGCGGTCGATCGCGGCGGCGGCGAGGCTGTCGGCGCCGCTGGTGCCGTTAGTCCAGATCGTCTTGTCATCGAGCGGCGTCACCGCGCGCCCTTCCATCGCCGCGAGCGTCTCATAGATGTCGACGATGCCGGGGCCCGACACGATGCGCTCGATCGACACGCGGCGGTGGCGTTTGCGGAGGCGCGCGAGGATCGCGTCCTCGATGCTGTCGAGCGGCGCGAAGTCGATATGCCCGCCCTCGGTCGCCTGGACACGATAGGCGCCGCCATGGCGCCACACATGCGCGACGCCGAGTCCGGTGCCGGGGCCGATAACGCTGATCGTACCGCTGTCGGGCAGCGCCATATCGGGACCGCACAGCGTCTCGAAATAGCCGGCCTCGGCTTGCGCCACCGCATGGCCGACGGCCTCGAAATCATTGACCAGCACCCAGCGGTCGACGCCGAGCTTTTCGCCGACCAGCGCCGGGCGGATGATCCAGGGATTGTTGGTGAAACGGATGATCTCGCCGCGCGTCGGCCCGGCAATCGCGATCGCGACCCCGCGCGGCAGCGTGCCGCCCTGCTGCTGCCCGAAATCCTCCCACGCGGTCTGAAAGCTCGCATGATCCTTGGTGTGCAGCGTCACTGCTTCGCCGAGCGACAGGACGCGCCCATCCGCCACCTCGGCAATCGCGAAGCGCGCATGGGTGCCGCCGATGTCGACCGTGACGATCCGTTCGCTCATATCTCTCCCTTGCGCCGCAGCGCGATCCTTGATCCGCCAAGACTGTCGCATGGCCCGGCGGCTTGCAACAAGGCATAGCTATGCGCAGACTTGCCGCGCGAACGGATACGATCTAGTTGCGATTCATTCGCAATAAGGAGAAGCAACCATGGCGAGCGCAGCGCAAAGCCCGACCCATCAATGGACCGGTTCGAGCGGCGACAATTGGGTACTGCACCAGCAGCGGCTCGACCTGATGCTCGAAGCGTTCGGCGACGCGGCGATCGCCGCCGCCGAAGTGGTGCCCGGCGACCGAATCCTCGATATCGGCTGCGGGGCGGGCGCGACGAGCTTCGCGCTCGCGGCGCGGACTGGCGCGGGCGGAGACGTGCTCGGGGTCGATATTTCGCCGCAACTGGTCGAGCGCGCCCGCGCGGACACGCCGGGCGGCGCGCCGGTGCGCTTCCAGCTCGCCGATGCCGCGACCGCGCCGCTCGACCCGGCGGCGTTCGACCTGCTCTTCTCGCGCTTCGGGGTGATGTTCTTCGACGATCCGGTTGCCGCCTTCGGCCATATGCGCGCGGCGCTGAAACCGGGCGGGCGGCTGGCCTTCGCCTGCTGGCGCGGACCGGCGGAAAATGACTGGGTTCGCCTGCCGATGGCGGCGATTCGGCCCTTCGTGACGCCGGCGCCGGCCGACCCGCTGGCGCCCGGTCCCTTCGCCTTTGCCGACCCCGAACGAATCACCGGCCTGCTCACCGACGCGGGCTTTGCCGGGGTCGAGATTGTGCCGTTCGACGCGGTCATTCCTTATGGTCACGGCGCGACGCGCGAGGCGGCAATCGACGATGCCGTGTCGCTCGCCTCGGCGGTCGGCCCGCTGTCGCGCGCACTCGCAGACCAAGACGATGATATCAGGGCAAAAGCGACCGAGGCGGTGCGCGCCGCCTTTGCCCGGCAGCCGGGCGAAACCTCGATCCTGATCGCCGGTGCGGCGTGGATTGTCACCGCGAAAATAGTTGATCAAATGCCGATCGGCACAATGACAGCGCTGTAAGTCGGCCGCGAATCGCGCTAAGATGGGAACGATCACGGGAGCGACCACGGACGTCTGCCTGGGGGGTATAACAGGCCCCGCGATCAACAACCGCGAGACGTTTCGGACGTACTGCCCGGGGTATTCATCCACTTGCATCGGGCCTCGCGGCCAAGCCGCAGCGGCGGCCGCCCTGGCGGCTTTTCGACCATCATGGAAGGAATGGCGCACCCGGAACGATTCGAACGTCCGACCCTCAGATTCGTAGTCTGATGCTCTATCCAGCTGAGCTACGGGTGCGTGGAGCAGCGCCTTTACGGGGCGATGCGCGGGGGCGCAACCCCCTATTTCAGCTTTGTGACCACTCTGCACGACGACTGGCGCCGCAGCGCGTCGAGGCCGGTGATTTCCTGCGGTTCGCGGAGCAGAAGCCGGATCAGCGCGATGCCGCGATCATGGTCGGTGCGCACGACTTCGGTGCCCGCGGGCACCGGCTGTGCCGCCCGCGCGACGATGATTCGATAGGGCTTGCCGCCCGCCTCGACATCGTTGCGCACGAAGATCACGTCGGTCGCCGCGTCGAAGATGCTGAGCGAACTGTAGCGGCCCGGCACCGGCGCCACCTCGATCGCCACCGGGCCGGGGGACAGGTCATAGGGGCAGCTCGAATAGGCAAGGTCGGGACTCGGCCGCACCACCGGCTGGCGCTCGGGCGTCGCGAGATTGCCATAGGACATACGATTGATGCCGCCCTGCCCCAGCCGATCCATCGCGACGTTCATCAGGCCATAGGGGAGATAGAGGATCGCCGCCCACGCCGTCGCTGCGGCGACGAGCAGGCCCAAGAGCAGCGGGCCGAGCCAGCGGCGCATCTCAGCAGTCCTCCTTGACGAGGCGCGGGAGCGCGGCCTTGGCGGGATCGGCGCGGAACGCCGCGCCGGGGTTGTACATGCGCAGCGTCAGCTGGAAATTCTGGCCCTTGATGCCGGGCAGCCACGCCGCGCCCTTGGGCTTGTCGGGTGCGATGGTGACGCGCCATTCGCCTTTCGCATCGAGCGCGACATTGGCGCCGTTGACCGACCAGAGGCGCGCGGGGTTATCCACCAGATAACCCTTGTCGTCATAGACGGTAACGCTCCACCAGCGCGCGTCGAGCGGCTTTCCCGACAGGCTGTAACGGCAATTGCCGTCGAGCGGCGCGCCCGCCGCGTCGGTCGTGGCGAGCCAATAGACGGTTTCCTTCGCAGGCAGCGCGAGCAGCCCCGAGCGCGCGACCATCGCGCGCGTCAGCGGGTCGGTTGCCTTGGTCCCGTAACCGAGCGAGGTCGTCCACGGGCCGTTGCGGATCCCGCCGTCGCCGAGCCCGCCGTTGGTCAGCGCCCATGCCGCGCCGAGCCCCACCGCCAATCCGCCCACCAGGGTGATCGCATAGCGGTGCCAGCTCTTCATGCGCTTCCTTCCCCGGCTATTTGCCCTTTTTCAACGCCGCCTGAGCGGCAGCGAGCCTGGCGATCGGCACACGGTAGGGCGAGGCGCTGACATAGTCGAGGCCGGTCTTCTCGCAGAAATGGATGCTCGGTGCGTCGCCGCCATGCTCGCCGCAGATGCCGAGCTTGACGTCCGGGCGCACCCGCCGCCCGCGATCCGCCGCGATCTCGATCAGCTGCCCGACACCCTCGACGTCGAGGCTGACGAAGGGGTCGGTCAGGAAGATGCCCTTGTCGACATATTGCGTCAGGAAGCGGCCGGCGTCGTCGCGGCTGATGCCGATCGTCGTCTGCGTCAGGTCGTTGGTACCGAAGCTGAAGAACTCCGCGCTCTCGGCGATCTCGCCCGCCATCAGCGCCGCGCGCGGAAGCTCGATCATCGTGCCGACGAGATAAGCGATCTCGCGGCCCTTTTCGGCGAAAACCGCCTTCGCCTGCGCGTCGACGACCGCCTTCATCAGGTCGAATTCGCGGCGCGTCGCGACGAGCGGGATCATGACCTCGGGGATCGGCGCGGCGCCGGTCTCGGCGGCGACGTCGCACGCCGCCTCGAAGATCGCGCGCGCCTGCATTTCATAGATTTCGGGATAGGTGACGCCGAGGCGGCAGCCGCGATGGCCGAGCATCGGGTTGAATTCGTGGAGTTCGTTCGCGCGCGCCTTCAGCGCCTCGATGCCTACGCCTGCCGCGGCGGCGACGTCGGCGAAATCCTCCTCGCGCGTCGGCAGGAATTCGTGGAGCG
>NZ_LYVN01000040.1 GCF_001990265.1 Sphingopyxis sp. KK2 | reverse complement strand
CGGCGGGTACCGGTTCGGCGGGCGGCGGCGGGGCCGCGGGCTTCGGCGGCGCTGGCTTCGGCGCTTCGGCAGCCGCGGGCGGCTGGGTCGCGGGTACCTGGTCGGGTTCGGTCTTGTCGCTCATTGATTCCTTGCCAGCATCTTCTGGAGGGCTTCGAGTTCCTTGGCGAGCGGGTTCACCCCGCGCCTGCGATCGTAAAGCCATCGCGCAAACATGATGACGAAGGCCAGCGCCGCCAAGCTCCCGATCACGAAGAATACGTCGTTATAGGCAAGGATCGTCGCTTCGCGCACCGCCTCCTGCATCACCGTCGCGCCCGCGACGCCGCTGCGCAGCGCGGGGTCGGTCATCGTCCCGCCCAGCCCGTTGGCGAGCGCGTTGATCGCCTGCGCCACCCCCGGGTCGCTCGTCGTCAGCTTCGACGCGAAGGTGATCAGATGATCCTTGGTCTGCACGGTGTGGAACGCCGACAGCGCGGCGGTCCCGGCGAGCCCGCCCAGCGTCTGCGACAGGTTGAACACCGCAAGGAAGCTGACGACATGCGACGGCCCCTTGGCCAGCGCACGCACGAACCCCTCCATCAGCATCGGCCCCATGAAATAGACCGCGGCAAAGGCGAGCGCGGCCTGCGACAGATAGAGGTTGCCGGGCCGCGTCAGCAGTCCCGAATGGGTGTCGGCCAGCGCCGCGACGGTGATGACGGCGAGCGAGACGAGCACCGGGCGGCGCAGGTCGAGCGGGTTGAGCCGCGCCACCGCGAGCATCGCACCGGCGAGCGTCGCGGCGGCGAGGATGGCATAATAGGTGACGAGCTGGTCGTTGCCCATGCCGACCGCGGCCAGCAGCCCCGAGGCGCCGAAATTCTGCTCGGACAGGAGGACACGCACCGACGCCCCGGTGAACGCGAATTTCAGCAGGTCGCTGCTGCTCATCCAGCGCGTGTGAAGCATCGGGTTGGCGCGGTTATGCTCGATCAGAAAAGCCACGCCGATCAGCAGGATCGCCATCGCCAGCGTCCCGCCGAGCCAAGGCGTGCTCCACCACACGATACGACCCTGGACAAAAAAGGCGCAGAGCAGCCCGACCCCGACCGCGAGCAGCGGAAAGGTGACGAGGTCGAGCTTGCCGAACGAGCGGACGGTCTCGCCCTGCGGCAGGTGGAGGATGTTCACCAGTCCGAAGGCAAGCAGCGACAGCGCGAATTGCAGGATGAACAGGTTCGTCACATCGCCGTCGGCAAGCAGCAGCGGCGAGATCGCGCGCGCCAGCGGCAGCGCGACCTGCGACAGGCCGATCGCGAGCAGCAGCCCGCCGATCCGCGCCTTCGCCGGCATGCCCTGCATCAGGTAAAAGGCGGCAAGCGTCGACAGCCCGCTCGCGGCGATCCCCGATACCCCGCGCGCGACGAGCTCGAGCCGGTATCCCGCGTCGAACAATTGCAGGAAATTGGCGAGCAGCAGCACCACCATCGTCGCGCGCACGAAGCGCTGGATGCCGAATTCCTGCCGCGCCTTGAACAGCAATATGCTCATGCAGGCATTGGTCATGCTGTAGGTCGCGGTGACCCAGCCGGTCTCGACGGGGGTGAGGTCGAGATGCCCCTGCAGCACATTGAGGTTGGCGAGCAGCAGCCCGTTCTGGAACCCCGCAACGATCGCGAGATAGACGCCGATCAGGAAATAGCCGATTTTGCGCGGCACCGGATGGTCGGGGTTTGCCGGCGACCCCGGCATGATCGGGCGTTCGTGCGGCTTGTAGACATAGCCGCCCGATGCCGGGTCCTCAGCCATGCTGAGCGACAGGCGCGGTTCCCGCGCGCAAGGGCCGGCCGTTTCCGATCATGTCCGAGTCCCTATAGCAGCGCGTGCCCGATGCACATCCCCTATCCGGCCCTAACCGGCCGCGACCCCCTGCGGCGCCAGTTCGGACAGGGTGGTGCCGACGCGGTTCCGCCCGCCCGCCTTCGCCCGGTAGAGCGCGGCATCGGCGCGGCGCGACAGGGTGAGCAGGCTGTCGTCGGCGGCCGCCTGCGCAACCCCGAACGACGCGGTGACGACGCGCGCGACCCCGAGGTGGGCGAGCGACGTCGCGGCATAGAGGCCGCGCACCGTCTCGGCATGGCCCCGCGCCTCGGCGAGCGACGCGCCGGCGATGAACACCGCGAACTCCTCGCCGCCCAGTCGGCTGACGACCGCGCCCGGCGGCATATGGTCGCGCAGCAGGCGCGCGAAGGCGGCGATCACCGCGTCTCCTGCGGCGTGGCCGAAACTGTCGTTGATCGCCTTGAAATGGTCGAGGTCGGCGGCGATCAGCACCGCGGGCTCGCCCAGCCGCGCCGCGCGCGCCAGCGCGTCCTCGGCGCGCCCGTCGAAGCCGCGCCGGTTGAGCAGGCCCGACAGCACGTCGGTTTCGGAGCGCGCGACCATTTCGGCCGCGCTGTCGCGCATGATGACGAGCAGCAGGACGAGCGCGATCGCGACGAGCAGCACGACGCTCGTGCTCTGCGAGATCGCGCCATAAGCGGTATCCATATAGCCCTGCGGCGACGGCGACGTCCCGACGATCGCGGCGATCAGCGGCTTGGCGAGGTAAAGCATCGCCACCGCGAGCTGCAGCGCGAGGAACAGCAGGTCGAGCGGCTGGCGCCGCCGCGATCGCCAGACGAGCGCCGCGAACAGCAATTGCATCGCGATATAGGGCGCCTGATAGAGGATCGACCGCAACGGCGACCCATAGTCGAGGCTGAACACGACCGGCACCGCGAGGATCGTCAGGCTCCAGATCGCCGCCATCGCGATCCACGGCGGCGCGACGCCATAATGGCGCGCAACCCCGATCATGCAAAAGCTCTGCGCGAGCAGGAAGACCAGGAAAATGCCGACGCCGACGGGGGTTGGATCGACCTGTATCGCCTGGAGGAATTCGAGCGCGAGATAGGCGATCCCCATCGCATAGCCGAGCGCGATCCACCGCACCCCGCGCGCGTCGCGATTCATCGCCGCGACCACCGCAAAGGCGATCGCAAAAATGCCGACAAGCGACATGTTGGTGGCAAGAATGAAAGCGGCTGACATCGACCCGGTCCGATAGGATGCCGCCGGGCCTAGGGGCGCAGCGACGAATCATTCGTTAACATCGTGTGCTGCAACGAAAATATCTGCCCGGACAGTGCGTTACGGTATCATGCGCAACGATATTGCAGCGCGGGGGTGCCAAAGCCCCTCCCCGCTCGCTATAGCCGTTGGATGACCAGCCTCACCGTTCCCGAAAGCGCAACGATCGAACGCGCCGCCGACGCGCCGATGCTGTCGCAGGTCGAGCGCTGGGCCGCGGTCAACAGCGGCACCGGCAACCTCGCGGGGCTCAAGACCGTCGCCGGGATGCTCGCCGACGCTTTCTCTGCGCTGCCGGGCGATATCCGGCTCGTCGCGCCCGATCCGGTCGAAAGCGTCGATGCGGCGGGCAAGATCCGGACCACCCAGCGCGGCGACCATCTCCACCTCCGCGTGCGTCCCGACGCGCCGGTGCAATTGCTGCTCACCGGGCATATGGACACCGTCTTTGCCGCCGACCATCCGTTCCAGACGCTGCAATGGCGCGAACCCGGCGTGCTCAACGGCCCGGGCACGGCGGACATGAAGGCGGGCATTTCGGTGATCCTCGCCGCCCTCACCGCGCTCGAGGCCTCGCCGCTCGCGGCGCGCGTCGGCTACGACGTGATGATCAACAGCGACGAGGAGACGGGCAGCCACGCCTCCGCGGCGCTGATCGCCGAACTGGCCAAGGGCAAGACAGCCGCCCTGACCTACGAACCCGCGCTTCCCGACGGCACCCTGGCGGGCGCACGGCCGGGAAGCGGCAACTTCAGCATCACCGTTCACGGCCTCTCGGCCCATGCCGGGCGCAACCCCGAGGACGGGCGCAATGCGCTCATCGCTGCGGCCGATCTGGCGCTGCGCCTCAACGCCCTCAAGTCTCTGGAACTAAAGGTCAATCCGGCCAGAATCGACGGCGGCGGCCCCAATAATGTCGTGCCCGACCAGGCGATATTGCGCGTCAACATGCGCCCCTCGACCCCCGCGGCAATGCTCGCCGCCGAAGCCGCGCTACGCGACACTATCGCCAACATCCAGCGCGACCACGACGTCCACTGCCACCTCCACGGCGGTTTCAACCGCCCGCCCAAGCCGCTCGACGCCGCCGCGACGCGCCTGTTCGAACTGGTGCGCGATTGCGGCGCCGAGCTCGGCCTGCCGCCGATCAGCTGGAACGCGACCGGCGGCGTGTGCGACGGCAACAATATCGCGGCGTGCGGGGTCCCCGTCGTCGACACCATGGGCCCGCGCGGCGGCGCCATCCACTCTTCGGACGAATTTCTGATCGTCGACAGCCTCGCCGAACGGGCGCAATTGTCGGCGCTCACCATGACAAGAATAGCGGAACGGGGGACAGTGTGAATTATGTGATCCGGGCAGCCAAGCCGGGCGATTTGCAGAGCATTTACGAGATGGCGAAGCTGACCGGCGGCGGCTTCACCAACCTGCCCCCCGATAAAAAGGCGCTACGCGCCAAGCTCGAGCGCGCCGATGCGAGCTTCGCATCGGACAAGGAATATCCGTCGGACGAGCTGTATCTGATGGTGCTCGAAGACCTCGACAGCGGCGAAGTGCGCGGCACGTGCCAGATTTTCGGGCAGGTCGGCCAGCGCTGGCCTTTCTACAGCTATCGCATCGGCACCGACAGCAAGCATAGCGAGCAATTGGGTCGCACCTTCCATGCACAGGTGCTGATGCTTAGCAACGACCTCAACGGCGCATCCGAAGTCGGCGGGCTGTTTCTCCACCCTGCGGCGCGCGCCGGCGGGCTCGGGCTGCTGCTCGCGCGCTCGCGCTACCTGTTCATCGCACGCCACCGGCCGCGCTTCGGCGACCGCATCCTCGCAGAGCTGCGCGGGGTGATCGACGAGGCCGGTGGATCGCCCTTCTGGGACGGGGTCGCGGGCAAATTTTTCGGGATGAATTTCCAGGAAGCCGACCAGTTCAATGCCGTGCATGGCAACCAGTTCATCGCCGACCTGATGCCCAAGCACCCGGTCTATATCGCGATGCTCGGCGACCATGCGCGCAGCGTTATCGGCGTCCCCCACCCCACCGGCCGCGCCGCGATGCGCATGCTGGAAAATGAGGGCTTTGCCTTCGAAAATTATGTCGACATCTTCGACGGCGGCCCGACGATGACCGCGCGCACCGACCAGGTCGCGAGCATCCGCGACGCGAAACATGTCGAAGTGACCGGCGTCGCCGACGACGGCGAGGATGGCCTGATCGCCACGGGGCGGCTGTCCGATTTCCGTTGCTGCTTCGGCAAGGTCGGCACGGACGGCACGATTGACGCCGACACCGCGCGCATTCTCGGCGTCGGCGCGGGCGATGCGATCAGCTGGATCGGGCGATAAGTCATGCTCACCGAGATCAATTTCGACGGGATCATCGGCCCGAGCCACAATTACGCCGGGCTGAGCCGCGGCAATATCGCCTCGGCGAGCCATGCCGGCGACGTGTCGCAGCCGCGCGCCGCGGCGCTGCAGGGTCTCGACAAGATGCGCCACAATCTCGCGCTCGGACTACCGCAGGGTTTCTTCACGCCGCTCGACCGGCCCGACGCGGCATGGCTGGAGGTTCTCGGTACGACGCTGGAAGGCGCCGAGCCGCATCTGCGCGCGCAGGCCTGGTCGGCCTCGTCGATGTGGGCCGCGAACGCCGCGACGGTCTCCCCCGCTCCCGACAGCAGCGACGGCAAATGTCACCTGACCGTCGCCAACCTCGTCACCATGCCGCACCGCAGCCATGAGTGGCAGGGGACGCTCAAACAGCTCAAGCTCGCCTTCGCGAACCCCGCCTTCGCGGTGCACGGCCCCGTCCCCGCCCCGTTCGGCGACGAGGGCGCGGCGAACCATATGCGGCTGTGCGACGGCCACGGCTCGGCGGGGGTCGAGATTTTCGTTTACGGCGTCGGCGGCGGACGTTTCCCCGCGCGCCAGCATCTCGACGCGTCGAAAGCGATCGCACGGCACCACCGGCTCGACCCCAAGCGCGCGCTTTTCATCCGCCAATCGGACAGCGCGATCCAGGGCGGCGCGTTTCACAACGACGTCGTCGCGGTGGCGAACGAGCGTGTGCTGTTCACGCACGAAACCGCCTTTCAGGACCGCGAGGCCGCGCATGCCGAAATTCGCGCCGCCTTCCCCACGGTCGAGATCGTCGAGGTGCCGGCCGACGCGGTGAGCCTGCCCGACGCGATCAAATCCTATCTCTTCAACGCACAGCTCGTCAGCCTGCCCGACGGCGGCGGCATGGGCCTCGTCCTGCCGACCGAGGCGCAGGCGACTCCCGCAGTCTGGAACTGGCTGGAGGCGCATGTCGCGGGCAACGGCCCGATCCGCCGCCTGCTGCCGGTCGATGTCCGCCAGTCGATGGCCAACGGCGGCGGCCCCGCCTGCCTGCGGCTGCGCGTTGTTGCCGACCCCGCGACCGTCGACCCGCGCTTCATGGCCGACGCGGACAAGCTCGACCGGATTTCGGAGGTGGTCGCGGAACACTGGCCCGAGGCGATTGCGGCGGCCGATCTTGCGTCGGCGGGCTTGGCTGCTGACGTGCGCCGCGCGCGCATCGCGCTGCTGGAGGCCCTGAATCTGATCGAACTGACGTAGCCGGGGGCCAGGACAAGGGCCTTGCACCAGAGCGCCGGCAGCACCATATTCATTTCATCGTCAACAACGGAAAGGAGGTGGTCAGATGTCTCATTGTCATATGCCGCGTGCGGCAAAGCTTGAGCATGGCCTCCATACGGGAGCCAGGCTCGCCTGAGCGGTCCGCATTCGGATGACAATGGAAGGGCCGTCCCGAAGAGGGGCGGCCTTTCTCTTTCGGCGAACGCCGCCGGATTTCCCTCTCCTCGCAGCAACGGTCCTGCTGCACCCTTGCAATTCCTGCCCGAAACCCGACTATGTCGGCAAATCACCGGGGCTGATACATGCAAGACGATCTGATCGACCGCATATACGAATGTTCGGTGGTGCCGGAGGCCTGGCCCGGGGTACTCGACGATGTCGCCCTGCTCGCGCAGTCGACCGGCGGCCTGCTCTTCTCGGCGCGCAAGGCGCTGCACTGGACCGCGTCGGACAGCGTTGCCGACGCGTTCGACGCCTATGTCAACGACGGCTGGTTCGGCAAATGCAGCCGCCGCCTCTGCATCATGGGCCAGGAAGCGCCCTCCTTTTTCGTCGAGCATGATTTCTGGAACGAGGAACAACTAAGCGCCGACCCGGTATACCGCGACTTCTTTCGCCCACGCGGACTTGGCTGGTCGGCGGGAACCGGGCTGCACCTGCCCACCGGCGACAATATCATATTCAGCGTCGAACGCGCCTTCGACGGCGGCCCGATCGAGCCCGAGAATGTCGCGCGGCTCAACAGCATCCGTCCGCACCTCGCGCGCAGCGCGCTGGTCAGCGCGCGGTTGCAACTCAAGCGCGCGCAGGGCGCAACCGAGGCGCTGGCGGCGCTGCAACTGCCCGCCTTCCTGCTAAGCGAAGCGGGAGAGGTCGCGGAAGCGAGCGCGATGACCGATGCGGTCGGCGGCCATATCACCTGGGGCGCGAAGGGGCGACTGCGGCTGAACGACAGGAGCGCCGACACGATATTGACCGACGCGCTGACGGGGCTGGCACGGGACGCCGAGGGGCCGGTGCGCTCCTTCCCGATCCGCGGTGCGTCGGGCCTGCCCGAGCTGGTGGCCCATATCGTGCCGGTGCGGCGCAGCGCGCACGACGTCTTCGGCGACAGCTATGCCCTGATGCTGCTGGTCCCGGTGGCGTCCGAACGCGCACCGTCGGCGACCCTGATGCGCTCGCTGTTCGACCTGACCCCTTCGGAGGCACGCGTCGCCAAAGGCATCGCCGGCGGCGAGACGCCCGAGGCGATTGCCGCCGATGGCGATGTCGCGATCAGCACGGTGCGCAGCCAGCTGAGCCGCATACTCGAAAAGACCGGCTGCGCGCGGCAGGCCGACCTCGCCTCGCTGCTCGCGCGGATCGCTGTCACCACGCCGAACTAGCGGAAAATTCGTGCCATCCTTCATATGAAGGATGCCGCTGCCGCCGCCGCGATCGATAAGACCGCAACTGCCGGCCCTTCTGCGACCCTGGGCTGTCAGTCAGCGGCACCCTTGCAGCGATGCAGGGGTGCCGCTTTCCGTTTGCGCCGAACGGACTCGATCAGCCCTTCCCGCCGCTGTCGGGTTAATTTACAATTTACCATAAACTCGGCGCGCCGAATCCCCGATTTGCGCCGCTGGCACGGCTCTTGCTGAGGCTATGGTGATGCTCAAAAAAATCGGACGCCTGTTCGTCATCAAGACCAAGTTCGAGGCCTGCCTCATCATCTATGCGCTCGGTGTCGGCGCGATGGCGCGCGGGATGATCTATATCCACGAATATCCCGGACTCGGCGGCAAGCTGCTGCTTGCGGCGTGCAGCGGGTCGGTGTTCCTCGCGGGCGCGAAGATTTTCGACTGCCTGCGCTATGAGCAGGCGGCCAGATTGGCGACGACGACCGCCGATCAGCCGGGCTGACGCGCGCGGACTTTCGCCCGTCGCCAAAAAATGCCAAGGCTGGGCCGATGAGCAGGATCAGCGGTTCCCCCGATATCAGCATGGAACATGCCTATGGGCTGACGCTGCGCGTGGCGCGCTGGCGCGTCGGCCGGGGCGAAACCCCGTTGCTGTTCCTCAACGGTATCGGCGCCGATATCGCCGCCGCCGCGCCGCTGCTCGCGCAGATGCACGGGCGCGAAGTGTGGACGCTCGACATGCCGGGCGTCGGCGGCTCGCCCGACGCGCTGCTGCCCTATGGCGCACCGACGATGGCGGCGATCCTCGTCGAGATCGCCGGACGCCTCGGCCATGAACGGTTCGACCTCGCGGGGTTCAGCTGGGGCGGCGCGCTCGCGCAGCAGGTCGCGGTGCAATTCCCGAGCCGCGTGCGGCGGCTGGTGTTGATGGCGACGACCCCGACGGTGTCCGCACCGGGGATCGGCTGGGCGGCGCTGCTCGACGACGACATGCTCGCAAGCGGGCTCAAGCTGCCGACCGCAACCCCGCTCGGCCTCGCTTACCAGAGCATGGCGATGGCGGGCTGGACGAGTGCGGCGCTACTGCCGACGCTGAAGCATATGCCGACTTTGGTGCTGATGGGCGCGCAGGACGGCGTCGTCCCCGCGTGCCATGGCGAGATGATCGCAGAGTTGATCGACGGCGCCGTGCTCGAGGTGGTGCCGGGATCGCACCTCTTCCCCTTTACCCATGCGGCGGTGATCGCGGCGCGGATCAGCGACTTTCTGGACGCGCCGGCGGGGCGGCAAGCCGCCGCTTGAGGAAGTCGGCGATCGCCGCGGCGGTTTCGCCGGGCGCTTCCTCCATCGGCAGATGGCCGATGCCATCGAGAAGTACGACCTCGGACCCGGCAATGCGTTCGTGGAAGGTCTGCGCCGCCGTCGCGTTGATCAGCCGGTCCTGCTTGCCGAACAGGATCAAGGTCGGCGTCTTAATCTCGCCGACGCGCGCCGCCATCGCGGGTTCGCGGTCCATCCGCGCGCGCAGCACCGTCGCCTCGCGATTGCCCGGAAAGCGCAGCAACTCCCAATAGCGGTCGATCATCGCGTCGTCGACGATCGCCTGCTTCTCGACCGAACCGCGCAGCGATTCCTCGACCAGCGAGCGGGGGGTGATCTGCGTCGCGAGCCAGCGGCCAAAGCCATATTCGAGAACGCGAAAGCCAATGTTCGATTCGGGCCTTTTTTCGCCCTTGCGCAGCGGCATGCCGGCAGCGTCGAGCAGCAGCAGTGCGTCGACGCGCCCGGGATGGTCGAGCGCGTAGCGCCAGGCGACCCAGCCGCCCATCGAATTGCCGCCGAGGATGAAATGATCGAGTTCGAGCTTCGCCGCGACGACGTCGACCGCCGCCATCATGCCGCCGGCGCTATAATCCTTGTCGGCGGTGCCGCCGGTCAGGCCGTGGCCGGGCAGGTCGAGCGTGATGATGCGGTAATCGCCACCCAGCCGCTTCACCAGCGGCTCCCACGTCTGGAGGCTGGCGTTCGACCCGTGGAGCAGGACAATTGCCGGCCCGTCGCGCTTGCCCTGATCGCGATAGTGGATGCGCTGCCCGGCGGGACCCGCGACAAAAGCGGCATCGGGGCCGCCATATTTGGCAATCATCGCGTCGCGGTCGGTGTCGGCGGTGCGCAGCACGAAGAAAGCGACGACGATCGCCAGGACCAGCCCGAGCGGGATCAGCACGCGCTTGCGGCGCATCATATGGCGGCGCGGCGGCGGCGCCTCATAATCATCGTCTTCGATCATCGCGGTCCCTCACCCTGACCCGCAACGACCCTAACGTGCCGGAGGCCGCCGTCAATGCGCCGAACGACCGGCGCATCGACGGCGGCACAGGATCAGCCCTGGACGCGCTTTACCGCGCCCTTGTGCGCGCCGACGCTCTTGTTGCGCGGACGAAAGCGGCGCTTGCGCTGGCCTTCCGCGGCCTCGCCGGGAGCGCCGTCGCGGCGCGGGCCGCGCTCGCCCTGCGGTTTGCCCGCGCCGCCATTGCGGCCGCGCATCGCGTCCTGACGCTGGCGATTGGGGTCGCGGCCCTTGCTGCCGGTGTCGCGCGGCGGCTGTGCCGGCTTGGGCAGGTTGCGCACCAGCTCGTTGAAATTCTCGGGCAGCGGCATCGGAGCGGACTTCGACCGGGTGACGCGCTCGATATCGCGCATGTACGGACGCTCATCGGGCGCGATAAAGCTGATCGCCTTGCCCTCCGCCCCGGCGCGCGCGGTGCGGCCGATGCGGTGGACATATTGTTCGGGCACGTTCGGGATCTCGAAATTGATCACGTGCGACACGCCAGACACGTCGATACCGCGCGCGGCGATGTCGGTCGCGACGAGCAGCTTGATCTCGCCCGAGCGGAAGGCCTGCAGCGCGTGGGTGCGCTGCGACTGGCTCTTGTTGCCATGGATCGCCATCGCCTTGATGCCCGCACCCGCAAGGTGACGCACGACGCGGTCGGCGCCATGCTTGGTGCGGGTGAAGATCAGCGCGCGGTCGATATCTTCGCTGGCGATGACCGAATGGAGCAGCGCCTGCTTTTCCTTCTGCTCGACGAAGGTCGAGAACTGGCTGATCTTTTCGACCGTCGTCGCCGCCGGCGTCACCGACACCGTGACCGGATCCTCGAGGAACTGTTCGGCGAGGTGCGCGATTTCCTTGGGCATCGTCGCCGAGAAGAAGAGGTTCTGGCGGCGCGAGGGCAGCAGCTTGGCGATGCGGCGCAGCGAGTGGATGAAACCCATGTCCATCATCTGGTCGGCTTCGTCGAGGACGAAGATCTCGACATCGTCGAGGCGCAACGCGCGCTGGTCGATCAGGTCGAGCAGGCGGCCCGGGGTGGCGACGAGGATTTCGACGCCCTGCGCGAGGTCGCGGATCTGCTTGTTGATCGGCACGCCGCCGAAGACGGTCGAGACGCGCAACTTGGTGAAGCGGCCATAGTCGCGACAGCTCTGCGCGATCTGCGCCGCGAGTTCGCGCGTCGGCGCGAGCACGAGCATGCGGCAGCTGCGCGGGTTGGTCTTGTGCGGATAGGTGATCAGGTGGTGGATCGAGGGCAGCGAAAAGCCTGCGGTCTTGCCGGTGCCGGTCTGCGCGATGCCGCACAGGTCGCGACCCTTCATCAGCGGCGGGATCGCCTGCGTCTGGATCGGGGTCGGGGTGGTGTAATCCTTGGCGGCAAGCGCACGGTTGATGTCGGCGTGCAGGCCAAAGTCGTTAAAAGTCGTCATGTTCTACTCACAATGGGCGACGCGCACAGCGTCCGCTCGCATCGAACGGACGGCGCACGGCCGCGGGTTCGAAACGACCCGCGTGAAAGGGTGCCTCTGGGGACAAAGCGCCGGTCCGGCTCGTCCCGCGCCTGAAATCGGGCGGGAAAATCACGCTGCCGGTGGTTGCGGCGGGGGAACCCGCCATGCTGCGCTGCACAACATATGGCACAGCTGCCGCAATTTTGCAAGGCGACTACGAATGTTCCTGTCGCGCGCCTTGCCGCTGCTCGCCTTTTTCTGCATCAAAAGCCAAAGAGGGAGAGCGTCATGGCCGAAAAGATCATCGTTATCGACGAAGGGACGACGTCGACGCGGACGATGCTTTTTGCCGCCGACGGCACTCCGCTAGGCAGCGCGCAGCGCGAGTTCCGCCAATATTATCCGGGACCCGGCCTCGTCGAGCATGACGCCGCGGAAATCTGGGAAGCAACGCTCGCCTGCACCCGCGCCATGGTCGAAGAAGCCGGCGGCGCCGCCGAAATCGCAACAATCGGCATCACCAACCAGCGCGAGACCGTGGTCTTCTGGGACCGCACGACCGGCGAACCGCTCGCCCCCGCGATCGTGTGGCAGGATCGCCGCTCGGCGGCCGACTGCGCGGCGCTGAAGGAGGCTGGCCATGAGGATTATGCCCAGGCGAAGTCGGGCCTGCTGCTCGACCCCTATTTTTCGGGAACGAAGATCGGCTGGGCGCTCAGACATTGGCCGCAACTGCGCGAAGCGGGCGACCGGCTCGCGGTCGGCACGGTCGAATCCTACCTCGTCTATCGCCTGACCGGCGGCGTCCATGTCAGCGACGCGAGCAACGCGTCGCGCACGCTTTTGATGGACATCAACGGCAAGGGAGGCTGGGACGAGCAATTGTGCGACCTGCTTGGCGTGCCGATGGGCCTGCTCCCAGAGATTGTCGGCTGCACCACCACCGTCGGTACAACCGACCCCGCGCTGTTCGGCGCCCCGATCCCGATCTGCGGCATGGCGGGCGACCAGCAGGCCGCGACGATCGGGCAGGCCTGCCTCGCCCCCGGACAGACCAAAGCGACTTTCGGCACCGGCGCGTTCATCCTGTCGGCGAGCGGCACCACGCGTCCGCAATCGGCGAACCGCTTGCTCACGACGATCTTGGCGCAGGAAGGCGACGTGCGCTCCTACGCCCTCGAGGGATCGGTGTTCGTCGCCGGCAGCCTGATCAAATGGCTGCGCGACGGGCTGCGGCTGCTCGCCAATGCCGCCGAGAGCGAAGGGCTGGCGCGGTCGGTGGCCGACAATGGCGGGGTTTATCTGGTCCCCGCGCTCGCCGGGCTCGGCGCGCCGCACTGGCGGCCCGATGCGCTCGCGGCGCTGTCGGGGCTCAATTTCGCAACGACCAAGGCGCATGTCGCGCGCGCGGCGCTCGAGGCGCAGGCCTATCAGGCCTATGACCTCAAATCGGCCTTCGCCGCCGACGGGGTCGACTGGGCCGATTTGCGCATCGACGGCGGCATGGCGGCGAACGACTGGATGGCGCAGGACCTCGCCGACATGCTCGACCTCACCGTCGAGCGCCCCGATTTCGTCGAGAGCACCGCGCTCGGCGCCGCGATGCTCGCCGCGACCGGCGCGGGCCTCTACCCCGACCTCGCGAGCGCCGCAGCGGCAATGCGCGGCACCGCGACGCGCTTCACCCCCGCGATCGACCCCGCAAAACGCAAAACGCGCCTTGCCGGCTGGCAAAGCGCGCTTGCAAAAGTTCTGGGCTGAAGTCCCCGGGGCCGCAGCCCCGAAGGATTAGCGCTTGAGCGACAGGCCGCCGAAACGCTTGTTGAACTTCGCGACCTGGCCGCCCGCATCGAGCAGACGTCCGGTGCCGCCGGTCCAGGCCGGGTGCGCGGTGGGATCGATTTCGAGCGTCATCACGTCGCCCTCTTTGCCCCAGGTCGAGCGGGTCTGATATTCGGTGCCATCGGTCATCTTGACCGTGATCATGTGATAGTCGGGATGAATGTCGTTCTTCATTTCTAAGCTCCTGCGCCGCTGGTTACCGACCAGCGGCTGAGTCGATGCATTCCCCGCCGGGGACCGCGAAGCGGTGGCCCCTAACGGCGAAAGCCTGATTTTGCAAGTCCTGGTTAGTCGCTCGGCGGGTCGGCGATCATCGCGGTGAACTGGCATTCGGTCGCCAGCTGGTCACCCAGCATCGCCTTGCCTTCGAACTTGCAGATGTTGCGTTTCGCCTGGAGGATCGTGACATGGAGGTCGAGCAGGCAGCCGGGTTCGACCGGCTTTCTGAACTTCACCCCGTCGATCCCCATGAAATAGACGAGCTTGCCGGTCCCGGCGAGGCCGAGCGATTCGATCGCCAGCACGCCGCCCGCCTGCGCCAGCGCCTCGACGATGAGGACGCCGGGCATGATCGGCCGGCCGGGGAAATGGCCCTGGAAGAAAGGCTCGTTCATCGTCACCGCCTTGACCGCGTGGATCGAGGTGTCGGGCACCATCGAAACCACCCGGTCGACGAGCAGCATCGGATAACGATGCGGCAGCAGCGTCAGGATCCGGCGGATGTCCACCGGGCCGCGGGCGCCGTCCGAAATTTCCCCGTCCGCCACGATCTTAGCGGGTCGTCGGCGCGCTGCCGGTCGGCGCCGGGGCGGCCGGAGCGGCCGGTGCAGCGCCCTGCGCGGCCCGCGCGGCGTTCTGCAGCAGCTGGCCCGGACGGTAACCCGCAGGAGCGGCGATCGACACCGTGGGAACGAGACGGTTGATTTCCGCCACGACGGCGGCGGTGATGTCGGCGTTGTTCTCGCGCGCGATCACGGCTTCCGGCGAGAGCAGCAGATCGACCTTGCGCGCGGTCATGGCGGCCTTGACGGCCTCGTTCAGGCGCAGCTGAACCTGTTCCTGCGCATAGGATGCCGCGATCTCCACGGGCTCGCCGATCTTGGAGAGTTCGACATTCGCAGCCTGACGCTTGTCCTGTACCGCCTTGGCCGCGGCCTGCAGCGCGGTCTGGTTCTGGGGCGTCTTTTTCGACTCTTCATTGAGTTTCGCGACAAGGACGTTGAGTTCGGCCTGCAGCGTCTGCTCGCGCGTTTCCTGCTGATCGAGCTGCGCCTTGTAGGTTGTCTGGATCTGCTGTCCGGCGGCCTGCATCGCGCTCGACTGACGGATGGCCCCTTCGAGGTCGGCGACGGCAATCGACTTGGCCTGTGCCAGAGCCGGAGCGGCCATCATGGGCGAGACCGACAGCGTGGCGATCGCCAGTGCCGATGCGACGAGAATTTTCTTCATTAGAATTGGGTTCCTACGTTGAATGAGAAGCGTTTGGTGTCATCGCCCTCTTCTTTGCGAAGGGCGTAAGCGAAGTCGATCCGGAAGGGACCGAAAGGAGAGTTCCAGTTGACGCCGGCGCCGATCGAGACACGCGGCATCCAGGTGTCGCCGAAGAAGCGTTCCTCGAAAGGCGACAGGTTCGACGTCGTGCCCTCGGGACAGGTGGTGAACTGCGTGCCGGCGGCCGCGTCGGCCGCGCGTGTCGCGAAACTCTGCGTCCCCGTCGTCGAGTTGCGGCACAGGTTCTTGGTGAAGCCGTCGGCGGGATCGAGGAAGTCGCCGAGCGTGGTCAGGTCGGGACGGCGAACGCCGAACACCGACCCGACGTCGAGGAACACCGAAGGACGGAGCCCCAGTTCCTTGGCGCCGCTGCCCAGCGGAATATCGACCTCGACACGGGCCTGATAATAAGCGCGACCGCCGAGGGCGTCGTCGACCTGATTGTTGCGGTTGGCAAGGCTGGTGTCGAGCACCGGCGCCGCCGGATCATAATTGGCCGGAAGCCCGAAGCGGATGACGCGCGGGCCGACGCCGCGGATGTCGAAACCGCGCATCTGCGGTTCGCCGAGGAAGAAACGGTCGGTCAGGCGGACCTTGTCGCTGGTCGGGGTCGGCGGCGAACCGAAGGCATAGATATACCCGCCTTCACCCGAGATATTGAGGATGAAACGGCTGCCGAGGTTGAAGTGTTTCGACCCGTTCAGTCGCGTACGAACATATTTGACGTCGCCGCCGAGACCCGCGAAATCCTGGCTGACCGACATCGCCTGACCGCGCGTCGGGCGGATGCGGTTGTCGCGATCGTCATAGGCGAGCGTGAAGCCGAGCAACGAGGTCGTGCGCTTGCCGATCGCGTCGCAGAGGTAACGGCCGGCGACCAAGGGATCGCAATCGTCGCCGAAATAATAGAGCGTCCTGTCGAGCGTGACGTCGTCGAAGTTGAGGCTGTAACGCCCGAACGCCGACAGATATTCGGTCAGCGGCACGCCGACGGTGACCTGCGCACCGGTGGTGATCTGCTGAAAGGTCGTCTGGCGGTCGTTGTTGATGAAGTTGAACGAATTGAGGTCGCGGCGATAGACGCTGCCGCCGATCGAGATGTTGCGGTCGAACAGATAGGGCTCAGTGAAACCCAGTTCGATCGACTTCGAATAGCTCGAATAATTGACCGACGCCTGCAACTGCTGGCCGAGGCCGCGGAAGTTGCGCTGGCGGACCGAGGCCTGGAGCAGGAAATTCTCGATCGACGAGAAACCCGCCGACAACGACAGTTCGCCGGTCGGCTTTTCCTCGACATTGGTTTCGAGGATGATGCGGTCGGGCGCGCTGCCTTCCTTGCGCTCGATCTCCAGATTTTCCTGGAAATAGCCCAGGCTGTTGATGCGGTTCTCGGTGCGCTTGACGCCAAAGCTGTTGAAGGCGTCGCCTTCGTTGAGGCGAAATTCGCGGCGGACGACCTTGTCCTGCGTCAGCGTATTGCCGTTGACGTCGATGCGCTCCACGTAAGTACGCGGGCTCTCGGCGACGTTGAACGTGATGTCCATCGTCCGCGTTTCGGGGTCGCGGCGGAACTCGGGATTGATGTCGGCAAAGGCATAGCCGAACAGGCCGGCGGTCTCGCTCAGGCTTTCGACCGTGTCCTCGACCGCCTTGGCGTCGTACCAATCGCCTTCCTTCATCGGCAGCAGCGTCTTGAGCGTTTCGGGACGGAAATCGCGCAATTCGCTTTCGACGTCGACCTTGCCGAATTTATAGCGTTCGCCTTCCTCGACCACATAGGTGATGATGAAGTCCTGCTTATTGCTCGTCAGCTCGGCGACCGCCGAAATGACGCGGAAGTCGGCATAGCCGTTCGACAGGTAGAAAAGGCGCAGCTTCTGCTGGTCATAGGCAAGGCGGTCGGGATCGTAGCTCGTGTTCGACGACAGAATCGTCATCAGGCTCGATTGCTTGGTCGCCATCTCGTCCTTGAGGTCGCCGTCGCTGAACTTCTCGTTGCCGATGATGTTGATCTGGCGGACCTTCGACTTCGGTCCCTCGTTGATCTCGAACACGACATCGACGCGATTCTGGTCGAGCTGCACCATCTTGGGCTCGACGGTCGCGGCAAAACGGCCCTGGCGCTTGTAGAGTTCGATGATGCGCGCGACGTCGGCACGCACTTTCGAGCGGGTGAAGATCTGGCGCGGCGACAGCTTGATCTCGGGCCGGATCTTGTCTTCCTTGAGGCGCTTGTTGCCCTCCAGAATCACGCGGTTGATCACCGGGTTTTCGACCACCTGGATCGTCAGCGCGCCATTGTCGTCGCTGATCTGGAAATCCTTGAACAATTCGGTCGCGGCGAGGTCCTTGAGCGCCTGGTCGAGCATCGCGCGGTCATAGGTCTGGCCGACGCGCAGCCGCAGATAGGACAGGATCGTCTGCGCCTCGAGCCGCTGGTTGCCGTTGACGGTGATCGATCGGATCGTCGCCGCGGTCGGCGCGGCCTCGGACGAGGGCGCGGGAACCGTCGGGGCCGGCACGGCCGGAGGCTGCACCGCCTGCGCGAACGCCGGACCCGCCAGCATCGTACCCGCAAGGAGGAGCGTCGCCAGCTGCGTCCGCGCCGAAAATTTGTGTGAAGCCACGCTGTTCATCCCGCAAAAATAACTCAAAACCGACGACCCCGCTTGCCCACGGGTTGGCGCGCACTCCTGCACCAGTCCGCCTATCCAATCAAGCGCGCGATCCCGTCCCACAGCCCGAATGAGCCCAAATCGTTGAAAGTCACGACCAGCATGAGCGTCACGATCGCCGCAAAGCCGAAACGGAACGCCCATTCCTGCGCCACCGCGGGGGCCGGACGCCGCCGGACCGCCTCATATGCGTAGAAAGCCAGATGTCCTCCATCGAGCATCGGCAATGGCAACAGGTTGATGAACCCCAGATTGATGGAGACGAAGGCGATGAAGTAGATCAGCGCCTCGGGCCCCAGGCTCGCCATCTCGCCCGACTGCTTGGCGATGCGCAGCGGTCCGCCCATTTCCTTGACCGAGCGCTGGCCGGTCAGGAACTGGCCGAGGATATTGCCCGTCATGCGCACCAGGCCCCAGGTCTGCACCCCTGCATCCTTCACCGCAGCCAGCGGCCCGACGGGGGCGAATATCTGACCTGCGGGCAGGATGCCGATGATCGCGCGTTCGGACTTGTTGCCGAAAGGATCGGTTTCAGAGACGATACGCGGCCGCAAGGTCAGGTCGAAGCGGTCGCTACCGCGCTCGATTTCGAGATGCGCAGGCTTGCCGAGGTCGTATCCGACCGCCATGCGGATATCGTCGAATTTCTCCATGGCGCGGCCGTTGATCGCGACGATGCGGTCGCCGACCTGCAGCTTCGCCTCGGCCGCCGCGCTCTTCGGCGCGATATCGCCGATCACCGGCGGCGTCTGCGGCGCGCCATAGGCCATGAAGAAGCCCGCAAAGATCAGGATCGCGAAGAGGAAATTGGTGACCGGCCCCGCGGCGACGATCAGCGCGCGCTTCCAAACCGGCTGGGCCGGAAAAGTGTGGCTACGCTCGCCATCGGGCAATTTCTGCCAGTCGGCGTCGGGCTGGCTGACCGCGTCGCGGTCGCCCGCGAACTGGACATAGCCGCCGAGCGGCAGCCAGCCGATCTTCCATTCGGTACCGCGCTTGTCGGTCCAGCCGAGGATCTTGCGCCCGAAGCCGATCGAAAAGGTGTCGGCCTTCACCCCGCACCAGCGACCGACGATATAATGGCCATATTCGTGAACGAATACGAGCGGGCCGAGCACCGCGAGGAAGGCGACGAAATAGAGCCAGAACGGCACATTAGGCATGTTCGAATTGTTCCACAAACTGCTGGGCGGCCGCGCGCGATGACGCGTCGACGCTGAATATGTCCTGAAGCCCGGTCGGCGCCGCCGGCGCCGCGGCATCGAGCACGCGGTTGACGGTGTCGACGATAGCCGGGAACGAAATCCGCCCGGCGAGGAAAGCGGCGACCGCAACCTCGTTCGCGGCGTTGAGCTGCGCCGGGCGCGCGCCACCTTCGGCGATGGCGGCGCGGCACAAGGCTGTCGCGGGGAAACGTGTCTCGTCGGGTGCCTCGAAATCGAGCCGCGCGATCGTCGCAAGGTCGAGCGGCGCGCACGGAGTCGCCATGCGATCGGGCCACGCGAGTGCGCTCGCGATCGGGATTCGCATATCGGGCGAGCCGAGCTGCGCGAGCGTTGAGCAGTCGATATATTCGACGAGGCTGTGGATCACCGATTGCGGATGGACGAGGATTTCGATGCGGTCGAGCCCGACCGGGAACAGATGATGCGCCTCGATCAGTTCGAGGCCCTTGTTCATCATCGTCGCCGAATCGACGCTGATCTTGGCGCCCATCGACCAATTGGGATGCGCGACCGCCTGCGCCGGGGTCACGCGCGCCATGTCGGCGGCGCTCATCGTGCGGAACGGCCCGCCACTGGCGGTCAGGATGATGCGGCGCACCTGGTCGATCCGGCCGCCCGCAAGGCACTGGAAGATCGCATTATGCTCGCTGTCAACCGGCAGGATCGCCGCGCCTGAGGCACGCGACGCCGCAGTCATCAGTTCGCCGGCCGAGACGAGCGCCTCCTTGTTGGCGAGCGCGACCGGTGTTCCCGCCTCAAGCGCCGCCATCGTCGGGGCGAGCCCGGCGCAGCCGACGATCGCCGCCATGACAAGGTCCGCGGGTTGCCGCGACGCCGCGACGAGCGCGTCGGCACCGGCGGCCACCTCGATCCCGGTCCCGGCGAGCGCATCGGCAAGGTCGGCGTAGCGCGTCTCGTCGGCGATCACCGCAATGTCGGGGCGAAATTCGCGGGCAAGCCTCGCCAGTTCGGCGACGTCGCTGTTCGCGGTGAGGGCCGCGACCTGCCAGCTCTCGCCGTCACGGCGCACGAGATCGAGGGTCGATTGCCCGACCGATCCCGTCGCACCGAACAGCGAGAGACGGCGCGTCATCTCAGTGGACCGTGCGCACGATCAGCTCGCCGGCAAAGGCGAGCCCGCCGAGGATCAACGCAACCGGCAGCAGCCCGTCAACGCGGTCGAACACGCCGCCATGCCCGGGGATCAGCTTGCCCGAATCCTTGACCCCGGCGCGGCGTTTCATCCAGCTCTGGCCGAGATCGCCGAGCTGCGCGAGCAGGCCCATGACGAGGCCGATCCACAAAGGCACGCCGATGATGCCCGCGCGGTCGCCGAGCGTCGCGCCGACGACGAGCGCCGCGATCATGCCGCCGACCAGCCCCGACCAGGTCTTCGACGGGCTGATCGTGGGCGCCAGCCGCGCGCCGCCAAAGGCGCGCCCGGCGAAATAGGCCCCGATGTCGGTCGCCCATACCATCGCGAACACCCACAGCGCGGCGGTCATGCCGAGCGTATCGCGGATGAACCACAGGCCGCCGACCGCACCGATCGTCACGATGGGGCCGAGCGCCATGAGCGCCCCCTTCGTACTGCCCGACAGCGTCATCGCGCGAACCAGCGCGAACCATTCGACGAGCAGCAGCGCCGCGCCGACGAGCAGCAGCAGCGCAAAGGCGATGCCGCCGAACCACAAGGCCGCACCGGCAATCGCGACCAGCACGATCGCCGATCCCACGCGTACCATCAGGTCCGATTTGGCAGCCGCCATTGCTTAAAGTCCCCCATAACGGCGTTCGCGCCGTCCAAATTGATCGAGCGCCGCCTGCAAGTCGGCGGGTTTGAAATCCGGCCAAAGCTTGTCGGTGAAATAAAGCTCGGCATAGGCCGACTGCCACAGCAGGAAGTTCGACAGCCGCACCTCGCCCGAGGTGCGGATCAAGAGGTCGAGCGGCGGCATGTCGGCGGTGTCGAGATGCGCCTCGATCGCCTCGGCGGTGATCGCGCCCTCGGTCGCGGCAGCGGTCGCCGCGCGCACCAGTTCGTCCTGCGCGCCGTAATTGAGCGCGACCGCCAGCGTCGTCCGCTTGTTGCCTGCGGTGCGTTCGAGCGCATTGTCGATCAGCGCGACGACGTCGGGCGCGAGCGCGCGCCAATTGCCGATCACCTTCAGCTTCACGTCATTGGCGGCAAATTCGTCGAGGTCGGAGAGGATGAAACGCTTCATCAGCCCCATCAGGTCGGAAACCTCCTCCTCGGGCCGTTTCCAATTCTCCGACGAAAAGGCGTAGAGCGTCAGCGCCTCCAGCCCCATGTCGCCCGCCGCGCGCACGATCGTGCGCACCGCCTCGACCCCGGCCTTGTGCCCGGCGACGCGCGGCAGCAGCCGCTTCTTCGCCCAGCGGCCGTTGCCATCCATGATGATCGCGACGTGGCGCGCACCCTGGCCCATAGGTTTAGCCCAGGATTTCCTTTTCCTTGGCGCTCGCGGCGGCGTCGAGTTCGGCGATCGTCGCGTCGGTCAGCTTCTGCACCTCGGCTTCGTGACGCTTGCGCTCGTCCTCGCTGATTTCCTTCTTGTTCTCGTCCTGCTTCAGATTGTCCATGCCGTCGCGGCGGACGTTGCGGACCGCAACGCGCGCCTTTTCGGCGTACTGACCCGCGAGCTTCGACAGCTCCTTGCGGCGCTCCTGCGTCATTTCGGGGATCGGCAGGCGCAAGGTCTGGCCGTCGACGATCGGGTTGAGGCCGAGGCCGGCCGAGCGGATAGCCTTGTCGACCGGGCCGACGTTCGACTTGTCCCACACCTGCACCGACAGCATGCGCGGTTCGGGCGCGCTGACCGAGGCGACCTGGTTGAGCGGCATATGGCTGCCATAGACCTCGACCGTCACCGGATCGAGCAGCGCGGTGTGCGCGCGCCCGGTGCGCAGCCCGCCAAGATCGCCCTTCAGCGATTCGACCGCACCGTGCATGCGACGCTCGAGATCGGCCTTGTCATATTTCGGCATAGTCAGTTCCTCTCTTATGCGTTTCCGGCGGCGTCGCTGACGACGGTCGAGACACCCTCGCCCGCCAGCACGCGGGCCAGATTGCCCTCTTCGCGAATGTTGAACACCACGATCGGGATATGATTGTCGCGGCACAGCGCGACCGCGCTGGCGTCCATCACCTTCAGATTGTCGGCGAGCACGCGGTCGTAGCCGAGCGTATCATAGCGGACCGCGTTCTTATCCTTCTTGGGGTCGGCGTTATAGACGCCGTCGACGCTGGTGCCTTTCAGCAGCGCGTCGCACTTCATCTCGGCGGCACGCAGCGCGGCGCCGCTGTCGGTGGTGAAATAAGGCGCGCCGACGCCAGCGGCGAAGATCACGACGCGGCCCTTCTCCAGATGGCGTTCGGCGCGGCGGCGGATCACCGGCTCGCACACCTTGTCCATCTCGATCGCCGACTGGACGCGCGTCTGGACGCCAAGCTGCTCGAGCGCATTCTGCATCGCGAGCGCGTTCATCACGGTCGCCAGCATGCCCATATAATCGGCCTGCGCACGGTCCATGCCCTTGGCGGCGCCCGCCATGCCGCGGAAGATGTTCCCGCCGCCGATGACGAGGCAGATTTCCAGCCCGCTGTCCTTGGCCGCCTTGACCTCGGCCGCCATGCTCGCAACCGTTTCGGGGTCGATGCCGAAGGGGGTCGACCCCATCAGCGCCTCGCCCGACAGCTTGAGCAATATGCGTTTCATGCCGGGCAATGCCATGTCGGGGGGAACCTCTTGCTTCTTCCAAATAAGCGAATGGCGCGCACCCTAGAGCGGGCACGCGCCATTGCCAAGCGGACTGCCGCGCCGGGGCGCGGCAATCCCGCAGTCTCTAATCAGACGCCGGCGACCGCCGCGACTTCCGCCGCGAAATCGCTTTCTTCCTTCTCGATGCCTTCGCCGAGCTGGAAGCGGGTGAAACCCTTGAGCGTGATCGTCGCACCGACGTCCTTGCCGGCGGCGGCGACGACTTCGGCGACCGGGGTCTTGCCGTCCATCACGAACAGCTGCGACAGCAGCGCGTTTTCCTTGCGGAACTTGGCGATGCCGCCGTCGACCATCTTGGCGACGATGTCGGCGGGCTTGCCCGACTGAGCGGCCTTTTCTTCGGCGATCGCGCGTTCGCGGGCGACGAGGTCGGCGTCGAGGTCGTCGCCGTTCAGCGCCAGCGGGTTGGCGGCGGCGACGTGCATCGCCAGCTGCTTGCCGAGGGGTTCGAGAACGTCGGCGCCGGCGGTCGATTCGAGCGCGACGAGCACGCCGATCTTGCCCATGCCGGGTGCAGCCGCGTTGTGGACATAGGCGGTGACGACGCCCGAGTTCACCGACATGATCGCCGAGCGACGCAGCGACTGGTTTTCACCGATCGTCGCGATGTTCTGCGTCAGCGCTTCGCCGACGGTGCCGCCGGTCGGATAGGCCGCAGCGGCCAGCGCGTCGATGTCGGTCAGGCTGCCGGCGAGCGCCACATTGGTGACGTCGCGGACGAAGCCCTGGAACTGTTCGTTCTTGGCGACGAAGTCGGTTTCGCTGTTCACTTCGACCATCGCACCGCGGGTGCCGTCGGTGGCAACGCCGACCAGGCCTTCGGCAGCGACGCGGCCGGCCTTCTTGGCGGCGGCGGCAAGGCCCTTGGTACGCAGCCAGTCGATCGACGCTTCGATGTCGCCGCCATTTTCGGCCAGCGCCTTCTTGCAGTCCATCATGCCGGCGCCGGTGCGGTCGCGCAGTTCCTTGACGAGGGAGGCCGTGATCTCAGCCATGAGTGATCCTTTCCTTTGGGGGCAGGCCGTCTCTCCGGCCTGCGTGCCGCCCGCGCGCATGGCGGGGCGATAAGTCAAAACGATGACCGGGACGACGAGCGGACTGTCAGCAGCCCGCGCGCCGTCCCGTCATCCGAACAAACGCTTAGGCGTCGCTCTGGCGTTCGGTTTCGGCGGCCGCTTCGGCCGGAACCTGTTCGTCTTCGGTCACCGGAGCGGCGGCCTCTTCGACGAGCACGGGCTCGGCGACGGGGTTCACCGCGGCGCCCAGGTCTTCGCCGCGATCGGCGCGAGCCTGCTGGCCGCCACGGGTCGCTGCCTGGGCAACCGCATCGCAATAGAGGCGGATCGCGCGGGCGGCGTCATCGTTCGCCGGAACCGGGAAGGCGATGCCGTCGGGCGAGACGTTCGAGTCGAGGATCGCGACGACGGGGATGCCAAGGACATTGGCTTCCTTGATCGCCAGTTCTTCCTTGTTCGCGTCGATCACGAACATCACGTCGGGAATGCCGCCCATGTCGCGGATGCCGCCGAGGCTGAGCTCGAGCTTGTCGCGTTCGCGGGTCTTGTTGAGCACTTCCTTCTTGGTCAGGCCCGAGGTGTCGCCCGAAAGCTGCTCTTCGAGCGCCTTGAGGCGCTTGATCGAACCCGAGATCGTCTTCCAGTTGGTGAGCATGCCACCCAGCCAGCGGTGGTTGACGAAATGCTGGCCCGAAGCGCGGGCCGCATCGGCGATCGGACCCTGCGCCTGGCGCTTGGTGCCGACGAACAGCACCTTGCCGCCCGAGGCCGCCGACGACGCGACGAATTCGAGAGCACGCGCAAAGAGCGGCACGGTCTGCGACAGGTCGAGGATGTGGATGCCGTTGCGCGCGCCGAAGATATACGGCTTCATGCGCGGGTTCCAACGGTGGGTCTGGTGGCCGAAGTGGGCGCCAGCTTCGATAAGATTCTGCATCGTGACGACAGGTGCCGCCATGGTCTTTCTCCTTCCGGTTGGTCCTCTGGAAAGCAAGAACCGAGGTCCGCAAGCGGATGACCCGGCACCGGTTTATGTGCGCCTTCCATGTGGAATGGGCGGGCCGTTAGCCGCAGCCGCCAGCAAAAGCAAGGCCCGAGGGGCGCTTTTCGTCGCATCACGACACCGCCTTCGCGCGGGGACGGATTCATCCCGGCGACAAAATGACTCCATTCGTCGCAAAACGCTTGAGAACAAAACAGGAACATGGAACGAAAGGCGTAACGAAGCCGTCGTCCACGAACATGGTTTCGCACAAAGAAACCGGAAGGACAAGATGATGGTTCAGGTTGCTGCCGCTCTCCTTTTCGCCATTGCCGCCGGGCTCGGCGTCACCGTCATCCTCGCGATGCTCCGGAACAACGAGACGGCGATTCTCTCGGCGCTCTTTGGCGAAGGCGCTTTCCCGCTCGCGAACGCGCCGCAGCCCGGACCCGCCGACAAGGTAGTGACGCTGCGCCGGTCGGAACGGCGCCACGAAGCACCGCGCCCGGTTCGCACCGACCTTACGGTCCGCCCGCTGCTCAGCCGCGCCGCTTGATCCGCGCATAGCTCGCGATGCCGAAGGGCAGCAGCGTCAGATAGACCGCGCATACTCCGAGCAGGGTCCACCAGGGCGCGGTCACCAGCGCCGCGCCGAAGAGTCCTACGCCCGCCAGCGCGAACAGCCGCCACGAGCGGCGCAGGCGGAACGACGACCAGCTGTAGGTCGGGATCGCCGAGATCATCAGCATCGCGACGCCGAGTGCCCAGGGCATGACGAGATACCATTGGCGGAACAGATCGTCGCCCGTCACCAGCCACAGATAGACCGGGACGAACGACAGCCCTGCCCCGGCGGGCGCCGGAATGCCGGTCATGAACCCCGCCGACTTGTGCGGCTGGAAATCGGCATCCATGCGCGAATTGAAGCGCGCGAGGCGCAGCGCGCAGCACACCGCGAGCGCCAGCGCTGCGGTCCAGCCGAACTTCGGCGCATATTGCAGCGACCAGAGAAACAGGATCATCGCCGGCGACACGCCGAAGGCGATGACGTCGGACAGCGAATCGAGCTCGGCGCCGAACTTGCTCTGCGCGCGCAGCAGCCGTGCGATGCGGCCGTCCATGCCGTCGAGCACGCCCGCGACGATGATCATCGTGATCGCCGCCGCCCATTCGCCGTCGATGCCGAAACGGACGCCGGTCAGACCCGAACAGAGCGCGAGAATGGTGATCGCATTGGGCGCGAAGGCGCGCAGCGGGATCCCCCCGATGCGGCGCCGGTCGGCGTCCGCCGGGCTCTGCTCGGGGTCGGCCATCTTATTGCCCGATGCCGTCGAGAAGGTCGGCGGTGCCGATGCGCGCAATCACCGTCTCGCCCGCCAGCGTGCGCTGGCCGAGCAGGACCTGCGGCAACGTACCCTGCGGCAGATAGACGTCGACGCGGCTGCCGAAGCGGATCAGCCCGACGCGCTGGCCGGTCAAGACATCCTGCCCCATGCTGACGAAGGGCAGGATGCGCCGCGCAACCAGCCCGGCGATCTGGGTGAACCCGATGCGCACCCCGTCGGCGCGCTCGACGACGAAATGCTGGCGCTCATTCTCCTCGCTCGCCTTGTCGAGGTCGGCGTTGAGGAATTTCCCGGGGATATAGACGATCTTGCGCAGCGTACCAGCGATCGGCGTGCGGTTGATATGGACGTCGAAGACGCTCATGAAAATCGACACGCGCAGCATCGGCGCATCGCCCAAGCCGTCGGCCCCGGCGATCTCGGGCGGCGGCGCGACTTCGGCGATCTGGGTGATCAGCCCGTCGGCGGGCGCGATGATGACATCGGTGCCGGTCGGGGTGACGCGCACCGGGTCGCGAAAAAAGGCCGCGACCCAAGCGGTGATGCCGAGCATCAGCCAGCCGGCGATTTCCCAGCCGAGCAGCCAGAAACAGAGGGTGACGATGGCGGCGATCAGGACGAATTTGCGTCCTTCGGGATGGATCGACGGCCATTGCCATTTGATACCGCCACCGGGGCGGTTGGAAGAGATGGAAGACATGGGCGCTTCTTCTAAGGTCGGGATTTCCTACTGACAACGGAATAAGCCCGCTTCGGGTTCCTGTCAGGGCAGTTGAACATTCGCACGGCTTTGCCTAAGGCCCCTGCAACTCGACTCCCCAAGGAAAAGGCACGCATATGGGCAAGATCAAGGTAGCAAACCCGGTCGTCGAACTCGACGGCGACGAAATGACGCGGATCATCTGGCAGTGGATCCGCGAACGCCTGATCCTCCCTTATCTCGACGTCGACCTTCATTATTACGACCTCGGCATCGAGGAACGCGACCGCACCGACGACAAGATCACCGTCGAGGCCGCGAACGCGATCAAGAAATATGGCGTCGGCGTGAAATGCGCGACGATCACCCCCGACGAAGCCCGCGTCGAGGAATTCGGCCTCAAGAAGATGTGGAAGTCGCCGAACGGCACGATCCGCAACATCCTCGGCGGCGTCGTGTTCCGCGAACCGATCGTGATGAAGAACGTCCCGCGCCTCGTTCCCGGCTGGACCGATCCGATCGTCGTCGGCCGTCACGCCTTCGGCGACCAGTATAAGGCAACCGACTTCCGCGTCCCCGGCCCCGGCAAGCTGCGCCTCGTGTTCGAGGGCGAGGACGGCACGCTCATCGACGAGGAAGTGTTCCAGTTCCCGTCGGCGGGCGTCGCGATGGGCATGTACAACCTCGACGATTCGATCCGCGACTTCGCGCGTGCCAGCCTGAACTATGGCCTCGCCCGCGAATGGCCGGTGTATCTGTCGACCAAGAACACGATCCTCAAGGCCTATGACGGCCGCTTCAAGGACCTGTTCGAAGAAGTGTTCCAGGCCGAATTCAAGACGAAGTTCGACGCGATCGGCATCGTCTACGAACATCGCCTGATCGACGACATGGTCGCCTCGGCGCTCAAGTGGAGCGGCAAGTTCGTGTGGGCGTGCAAGAATTACGACGGCGACGTCCAGTCGGACACCGTCGCGCAGGGCTTCGGCTCGCTCGGCCTGATGACCAGCGTGCTGATGACCCCCGACGGCCAGACCGTCGAGTCCGAAGCGGCGCACGGCACCGTCACCCGCCACTATCGCATGCACCAGCAGGGCAAGGCGACCTCGACCAACCCGATCGCCTCGATCTTCGCCTGGACCGGCGGCCTCAAGCATCGCGGCAAGCTCGACGACAATGCGGCGCTGGTGAAGTTCGCCGACGACCTCGAAAAGGTCTGCGTCGCCACCGTCGAAAGCGGCAAGATGACCAAGGATCTCGCGCTGCTCATCGGTCCCGACCAGAACTGGCTGACCACCGAAGGCTTTTTCGAGGCGATCGTCGAAAATCTCGACGCCAAGATGGGCGGCTGACAAAACAAGCAAAAAGCTTGAGATAGCTATCTAGCCAAGGGGGGCCGGCCTGCATAAGGTCGGCCCCTATGGTATCGGAAAGCGAAACTTCGGCCATCGGCAACGCGCTGGTGGTCCTCGGCGCCGCAGGCGTCGTCATTCCCGCCTTCGCGCGATTCAAAATTTCGCCGGTGATCGGCTTCATCCTCGTCGGGCTGCTCGTCGGCCCCTCGGGGCTCGGCGCGCTTGCCGGTGATTATCCGTGGCTCAAACATGTCACCATCGCCTCGACCGAGGATATCGCGCTGTTCGGCGAACTCGGCATCGTGCTCCTGCTCTTCTCGATCGGGCTCGAACTGTCATTCCGCCGCCTGTGGCAACTTCGCAAGCTGGTGTTCGGGATCGGCGCCGCCGAACTGTTCGTTGCGGGCGCGATCCTCGGAACCGCGCTGTTGGTCTTCGGCAATCACTCGACCGCCGCCGCCTATGGCCTCGGCATCGCACTTGCCCTCTCCTCCACGGCACTGGTGCTGCCGATCGCCGGCACCAAGTCGGCGGTCGGGCGCGCCAGTTTCTCGATGCTGTTGTTCGAGGATCTCGCGCTCGTCCCGATCATCTTCATCCTCGCCGCGCTGTCTCCCACCGCATCGGGCGACAGCGCCGAACTCTTGTTCACGACGCTGTGGCAAGGCGCAGCGGTGGTCGCCGCGCTCGCGATCGGCGGCTGGTTCCTGCTGCCGCGCATCTTCGCGCAGGCCGCGCGCGCCAAGGATCCCGAGTTGTTCCTCGCCGCCAGCCTGCTCGTCGTCATCGTCGCCGCGCTCGCGACCGCAGCGGTCGGGCTGTCGCCGATCGTCGGCGCGCTGCTCGCCGGCCTGATGATCGCCGAGACCGAATATCATGAAGAGGTCGAATCGATCACCGCGCCGTTCAAAGGGCTGGCGCTCGGGGTCTTCCTGATCAGCGTCGGCATGGGGCTCAATCTCAAGACGATCGCCGCGCAATGGCCCTCGCTGATCGCTGCGGTGATCGGCGTCGTGCTGGTCAAGGCGATCGTCACCGCGGCGCTGCTGCGCTTCTCGGGTGCCGCGCGGCGGGGCACCGCCGCCGAGGTGGGGCTGCTGATGGCCAGCCCGTCCGAAACCACCTTGATCGTGCTCGCCACCGCGCTGCAGGCGCAGCTCATCAGCCGCTCGACCGCCGAATTCTGGCAGATCGTGACCGCGATCGGGCTGACCATCACCCCGCTGCTCGCGCGCATCGGCCACGATATCGCACGCCGGATCGAAATGCGCAGCGGCGAGACGCAGGCCGACGAAACGCCTGAGGGCCGCACCGTCGTCGTCGGCTTCGGCCGCGTCGGGCGCACCGTTGCCGAACTGCTGCGCGATCATGATCGTCCCTATGTGGCGGTCGATGCCGACATCGACACCGTCGCGGCGGCGCGGCGCGACGGCTTCGCCGTCCGCTTCGCCGACGTTGCCCGCCCGGGCAGCCTCGACAAGCTGGGGGTCGAAACCGCCAATGCGATCGTTCTGACGATGGACGACCCGGTGCAGCAGCTGCGCATGACACGCCAGCTGAAACAGAAATATCCGGACCTGCCGGTGATCAGCCGCGCGCGCGACGCCGACCATGCCGCCGCGCTCTATCGCGCCGGTGCGAACGACGCGGTGCCCGAAACGCTCGAGAGCTCGCTGCAACTTGCCGAAGCGGTGCTGATCGACCTCGGCGTCGCGATGGGTCCGGTGATCGCCTCGATCCACGACGTGCGCGCCAAGATGCGGCGCGAGATCATGACCAAGGGCGACCTCGACCAGGAACCGCGGATTCGCAAGGTCCGCGCGCGGCGCGGCGACGAACCCGCCTAGTTGCCGCCGCCGGCGGCGGTGCTTCCCTGCGCCGAGGCCTCGGCCAGCGTCATCCCCGTCGGCAGGATCGCCAGCGACCATTGCTTGTCGGGGGTGAGGTAGAGCCGCGCCAGCCGCTGGATGTCGGCGGCGGTGACCGCGCCGATATCATCCTCCATCGACATCGCGGCGGCGGCGACGCGCGGGTCGCGGGTCGCGCCTTCGAGCAGGTACATCCAGAAGACATTGCCCGTCGACGCGCGCGCCACCTGTTCGCGGATCGGCCCGGCGTTGCGCGCCAGTTCGTCGGCGGTCACCGGATTGGCGGCCAGGTCGGCGG
>NZ_LYVN01000039.1 GCF_001990265.1 Sphingopyxis sp. KK2 | reverse complement strand
GCGGCGCGGATCGCGGTCGCGACCCTGCCCTTTCGCCGCGTCGCGCGCTGGCTCGGCACGCCGGTGTCGCCGTCGGCGCTGGTGCCGCCGCCGCCGCGCGAGCGCCCCGACGATGCTGCGACGATGGTGAGCTGGGCGATACGCTTCGCCGTCGGGCGGCTGCCGGTCGAGGCGGTGTGCCTGCCGCAGGCGATGGCGGCGCGCACGATGCTGAAGCGCCGGGGGATCGCCGCGACGCTGCACCTCGGCGTGTGGCGCGACCATCGCAACGCGGTGAAGATCGATCCCGAGGCGCCGCCGGCGCATGCCTGGCTCGACGCGTCGGGGCAAAGGATCACCGGCTATCCGGTCGACCCGGCGCTGGTCGAGGTCGCGGCCTTTGTCTGAGACCCCCTCCAGCCCGGCGCCCCCGATCGAACCGCGCGCGCTTTTGAAGACGATGCTGGCGGCCGCCGACCGGCGGCAACTGGTCATGGTGGTCGCGCTGATGATCCTCGCCGCGCTGACCGAGGGTGTCGGCATCATGATGCTGGTGCCGATGCTGGCGCTGGTCGACGGCGATGCGCCCGCGCTGCCGGGACGGCTCGGCGAGATGCTCTCGGGTTTCGCCGGCGCGTTGTCGCTGGGGTCGGTGGTGCTGATCTTTCTCGCGCTGCTCGCGGCGCGCGCGGTCATCAAGCATGTCCAGACGATGAAGGCGCTCGAACTGCAGCACGGCATGGTCGACCATATCCGCGAGCAATTGTTCGCGGGGCTGGTGTCGGCCGAGTGGCGCTGGCTCGCCGCGCGTCGCGCGTCGGACCATGCCAGCCTGCTGATCACCGACATCGGGCGCATCGGCTCGGGATTCCAGCAATTGCTGACGCTGGCGGCGACGCTGGCGACGGTCGCCGCCTATCTGGCCGCCGCCTTCCTGCTGTCGTGGCAGGTCGCGCTGGTCGCGATGCTCGGCGGGGCGGTGATCCTGTTCGGCTTTGCCGGGCACCGGCGCCATGCGGTGCAGCTCGGTCGCGCGCTGAGCGGCGCGAACAAGGCGTTGCAGGCCGAGGTTGCCGAGGGGTTCGACGGGGTGCGGATCACCAAGATGCTGGGCAGCGAGGCGCGGCAGCGCGACCGGTTCGGCGCGGTGCTGCGGTCGCTGCGCGCGCGGCAGGTCGAATTTGCGGCGAGCGCGAGCCATGGGCGGACGGCGTTGCAGCTTGGCGGCGGGGCGCTGCTCGCGGGGCTGGTCTATGTCGGGCTGGCGGTGCTCGGGCTGCCGCTCGCCGCCTTGCTCCCGATCCTGCTCGTCTTTGCGCGGCTGGTGCCGATGCTGGGGACCGCGCAACAGGCGTGGCACAGCTGGCTGCATTCGGCGGCGGCGATGGCCGAGGGCGAGGCGCTGCGCCGCGAGACCGAGGCGGTTGCCGAGGCGCCCGCGCCGCGCGAGGCCGCACCGCTCGCGCTGGTCCGCGCGGTGACCTTGCGCGGGGTCGGCTTTACCTATGCCGGGCGCGAGGGCGCGGCGTTGCACGACATCGACCTGATCCTGCCGGCGCGGACGACGACCGCGATCGTCGGGCCGTCGGGGGCGGGCAAGAGCAGCCTTGCCGATATATTGATGGGTTTGCTGTCGGCGGACGTGGGCGAGATACGCGTCGACGATGTGGTCATCGCGGGCGCGACGCGCCAGCTGTGGCGACGATCGGTCGCCTATGTCCAGCAGCAGCCCTTTTTGCTGGGCGGGAGCATCCGCGACAATCTGTTATGGGCGGCGCCGGGGGCGAGCGACGATGGCTTGCGCGCGGCGCTGGAAAAGGCGTCGGCGGAGTTCGTCTTCGCGCTGCCGCAGGGACTCGACACGCTGGTCGGCGATCGTGGCCAGCAATTGTCGGGGGGCGAGCGGCAGCGCATCGCACTCGCGCGCGCGCTGCTGCTGTCGCCCGAACTGCTGGTGCTCGACGAGCCGACGAGCGCGCTCGACCCCGCGAACGAGGCGGCGATCCGCAAGGCGATCGCGGGGCTGCACGGCGCGGTGACATTGGTGATCATCGGGCATCGGCAGGTGATGCTCGACCTCGCAGACCAGCTGGTGCGGATCGAGGATGGGCGGATCGTGCCGCAGGCGGAGGCGGCGGAATGACCGGGCGCACGGCGCTGGCCCATCTGCTGCTCGACATGCTGGCGAGCGACCGTAGCGCCGACCGCGCGGCGCTGGCGGCGCTGTCCGACGCCGAATGGACGCTGATCGGCGAGATGGCGAAGCAGCATCGGCTGACGCCGCTGCTCCACCGCCAGATGGACGATCGCGGGGCCGACTGGCCGGTGCCCGAGGCGCTGAGGGCGCGCTGGGCGCGCGGCTGGCGGGTGTCGGCCGAACGCGCGCTGGCGGTGCAGCAGGCGCTGATCGCGGTGGGTACGCTCGCCGATCGCGAGGGGCTGCGCTATGCCGCGCTGAAGGGCGCGTGGCTTGCGTGGCAGGCCTATCCGCAGCCCGCGCTGCGCCCGATGCGCGACATCGACCTGCTGTTGTCGGAGGAGGATGCGCTGCGACTGCACGCGGCGATGAGCGCGGCGGGGGCCGAACCGGGCAAATTTTCGCACACCCCGATCGACTTTGCGCGCGCGCACCACAAGCATCTGCCGCCGCTGCACTGGGGGCCGCAGCGGGTGGCGTTCGAAATCCACTGGCGGCTGTCGAACCCGCAAGCGGGCGAGGACCGCGCGGGGGTCGCGGCGGCGACGGCGGCGCTGCTGGCGCGGCGGGTGCGCGCGAAGGTCGGGCCGGCGGACATCGCCTATCTCGACCCGACCGACACGCTGCTGCACCTCGTCGTCCATGCCGTCTATGGCCGCCAGCCGTTCGACACCGGGCCGCAGACGCTGAGCGACGTCGCGCAGGCGATCGACGCGGCGGCGATCGACTGGCCGCGGTTCTGGGCGGCGGCGGCGGGGCAGGGACGCGACAGCGGCGCGCGGCTGCTGTTCGCGCTGGTCGCCAAATATATGGGGGCGCGCGAGACCCGCGACCCCGATCCGGCGCCGGTGCCCGCGCCGCTGATCGCCGCCGCCGAGGCGCTGATGCTGCAGGATATGGACGCGCGCGCCGAACGCGGCTTTGCGACGCAGATCGCCGAGGCGGGGGGCAAGCGCGGCAAGGCGGCCTTTGCCTGGGGCCGCGCCTTTCCGCCGAAACATATCGTCGCACATTATGCCGGGGTGCCCGCCGACAGCTGGCGCGTGTGGCCCGCCTATCCGGTGCGGATGGTCGACCACGCCTGGCAATGGGTGCGACAGCGCGGCGACCCGGCGCTCGATGCCGAGGTCGCCGATGCGCGCGCGATGCGCGCGTGGCTCGCGGGCGGCGCTTCCTAAAGCCCGTCGAGCGCGAGCAGCGCGAAGCTCGCGAGCCAATGTTCGCCCATATAGTCGCCGGTGACGTGCGGGAGTGCGGCGGCGAGATGCTGCTGCGCCGCGGCTTCGGCGACCGGGCTGACGGGGTGCGCGGGGCCGAGCGCGGCAGCGATGGTGCGCCAGCACCAGGCGCGGCTGAGGTTGAGGCCGTCGAGGTGGGCGATCTTGCCGTCGCTGCGGTCGGAGACGGTGGCGGGGGTGAAGAGCGTCGCCGGTTGCTGCTGCGCGGTGCGGGGCAGGAAGGCGTCGAACCAGCGCGCAAAATCATCGCCGAGGACGACCGCCATAAGATGCGCTTCGGTGAGGGCGGACGAGAGGAATTCGTCGCCGCCGGGTTCCCATGCCTGGCAGTCGCGGTCTTCCGAAAACCAGTCGCGGGCGCGCGCGTCGATCTGCGCGACGAGGGCGGGATCGCGGCCCTCGGCCCAGTGGCGCGCGAGCAGCAGCGCGAAGGCGATGTTGAAATGGGTCCCGACGCGCAGCGGATAGGTCATTTTCGGCAGGAAGGCGCGGAAGCGCGCGGCGAAGGCGAGCGCGAGCGGTTCGAGCGCGGCGGCCCAGGGCGCGTCGTGGTGCGCGGCCTCGGCATGGAGAGCGAGCAGCCAGCCCCAGCCATAGGGACGCTCGAACGCGGCCGAATAAGCACGATCGAGGAAGGCGAGCTCGCCCGCGACCTTGGCGGGCACGAGCATGTCGTCGGCGCGGGCGCGGATGTCGGCGCTGACCGGCAGGTCGGGGAAACGGCGCGCGAGGCGGAGGATCTGCCACCAGCCATGGACGCAGCTGTGCCAGTCGAAGCTGCCGTGGAAGATCGGATGATGCTCGCGCGGGGGCCTGGCATCCTCGGGGCCGAGGAGGACGAGGTCCATCTTGTACGGATATTCGCGGCCGAGGTGGGCGAGGGTGGCGGTCGCGAAGCGGGTGGCGTGGTCGGGGGTGAGGTGCATGTCAGAAAGCAAACAGCCAGATGAAGAATATGTTCACCGCGAGCAGCGGCAGCGCGGTGCCGATCTGCGCCTTGATGACGCCATAGGGATTTTTGAGTTCGAGCAGCGCGGCGGGGACGAGATTGAAGTTCGCCGCCATCGGCGTCATCAGCGTGCCGCAGAAGCCCGCGAGCATGCCGATTGCCGCGACCACCGCGGGGTCGCCGCCATATTGCTTGATGAGCAGCGGCATGCCGACCGCGGCGAGCATTACGGGGAAGGCGGCGAAGGCGTTGCCCATCACCATGGTGAAGAGCGCCATGCCGAGCCCGAAGGCGAGCACCGCGCCGAACAGGCTGCCCTGCGGGATCGCGGTGCCGATGAGCCCGCCGACGACGTCGCCGACCCCGGCGATGGCAAAGACCGCACCGAGGCTGGCAAGCATCTGCGGCAGGATCGCGGCCCAGCCGACCGAGTCGAGCAGGCGGCGGCCCTGTTGCAGCGGGAGCAGAGGCGCCGGTTTGAGGCGCGCCATGCCGACGGCGAGCGCGATGAGCACGCCGAGCGCGAGCGAGATGAGCGTCGCCTGCTTGGGATCGGCAAGGCCGGGGACCCATTTGAAGAGGAAGGTGCCGACGAGCGCGACGACGGGGATGATGAGCGCGACGAGGAGGAGGAAATGGCCATATTGGGCGGCGCGTGTCGCTTGCAGTTCGGCGGGGACTTCGCCGTCTGGGCTGCGGCCGATCTGGCCGGCGCCCGCGATCGCGACGAGCGCGAGGACGAGCAGGCCGTTGTAGAAATCGCCGAGATAGTCGCCGAGGATCATCGAGGCCGCCATCAGCCCCCAGAAGGCGGCGTTGCCGAAGCGCTTGGGATTGCTGCGGTCGTAGAGGCCGAGCAGCGCGAAAAGCGCGAAGGTGATGCCCGCGAGCTGATAGACATGGTCGAGGGTGATCATGCGCCGCGCTCCGCCGCGCGCATGCGCTTGTCGAGGCGCCGGAGGCGGAAACCGTGGATCAGGAAGGCGGCGATCGCGGTGGGGATTGCCCAGAGCGAGAAATGCAGCGGCTCGATGACATAGCCATAGCCTTCGAGCACGCCCTTCATCAGCAGGATCGAACCGATGGCGAGGAAGATATCCTCGCCGAAGAAGAGTCCGACATTGTCGGTCGCAGCCGAATAGGCCTTTACCTCCTCGCGCTGGTCGTCGCTGAGCGCGGGGTTCTGCGCCTCGGCGGCGGCCTCGGCCATCGGGGCGACGAGCGGGCGGACGGTCTGGGCATGGCCGGCGACCGAGGTCAGGCCCGCCGCCGACATCGCCTGGCGGAGGAGCAAATAGCCGGTGAGCAGGCGGCCAAGCGTCGCGCCCTTCATGCGCGCGATCAGCGAGCGGGCATGTTGTTGTAGCCCATAGGCTTCGAGCAGGCCGATGACGGGAAGCACGATCCAGATGATCGAGACATAGCGCGTATCGTTGAACGCCTTGCCGAAGGCGGCGATGATCGCGGTGATGTCGAGCCCGGCCGCGAGCCCGGTCGCGAGCGCCGAGGCCATGATGACGAGCAGCGGATTGAAGCGGAGCAGGAAGCCCGCGATGATGATGGCGATGCCGATCAGGACGAGCATGCTTCAGTCCCCCGCTTTCCCGTAACCGCCGCCGCCCGGCGTTTCGATCACGAAGGCGTCGCCCGCCGCGAGGTCGGCACCGCCGGTGGCGGCGAGCATTTCGACCGTGCCATTGGCGCGTTCGACCCAGTTGCGGCCCGGTGCGGCGTCGCCGCCGCCCGCGAGGCCGCGCGGCGCGGCGGTGCGGCGATTGGCGAGGATGTTCGCGCTCATCGCTTCGCGGAAGCGGATGCGGCGGGTGGCGCCGTCGCCGCCGTGCCACTGACCCCGTCCGCCCGAACCCGCGCGGATCGCGAATGTTTCGACGATCACCGGGAAGCGCATTTCCATGACTTCGGGGTCGGTCATCCGGCTGTTGGTCATATGCGTCTGGATCACGCTGGTGCCGTCGAAGCCGGGGCCGGCGCCCGAGCCGCCGGCGATCGTCTCATAATATTGATGGGTTTCGTTGCCGAAGGTGAAATTGTTCATCGTGCCCTGCGCGGGCGCCATCGCGCCGAAGGCGGCGAACAGCGCATCGGTGATGACCTGGCTGGTCTCGACATTGCCCGCGACGACCGCGGCGGGATAGCTCGGCGACAGCATCGAATCCTCCGGCACGATCAGCGTGACGGGGGCGAGGCAGCCCTCGTTCATCGGGATCGGATCGTCGAGCATCGTGCGCAGCACATAGAGGACGGCGGCGCGGACGACGGGCATCGGCGCGTTGAAATTGTCGGGCAGCGTCGCCGACGAGCCGGTGAAGTCGATCGTGACATGGCACGCGGCGCGGTCGACCCGGACCGCGACGACGACCTCGGCGCCATTGTCCATCGCATAGCGGAAGGCGCCGTCGTCGAGACGTGCGATGAGCTGGCGGACGGCGGCTTCGGCCTGGGCCTGTCCATGCGCCATATAGGCGGCGACGGTGGCGGCGCCATGCGTGGCGCTGAGGTCGGCGAGCGCGCTGGCACCACGCTGGCAGGCGGCGACCTGCGCCTTGAGGTCGGCGATGTTGAGCGCGGGGTTGCGCGCGGGCCAGTCGCCGGCGGTGAGGTGCGCCTGGACCTCCGTGTCGAGGAAATGCCCGCCGTCGACGATCAGGACATTGTCGAAGAGGATGCCTTCGTCGGCGATGCTCCTGCTGTCGGGGGGCATCGATCCGGGGGCGATGCCGCCGAGGTCGGCGTGATGGCCGCGCGCGGCGACGAAGAAGCTGGGCGTGTCGCCTTCCACGAACACCGGCATGATGACGGTGATGTCGGGGAGGTGCGTGCCGCCGTCGTATGGCGCGTTGAGCGCATAGGCGTCGCCGCGCCTGATGCCGCGACCGTCGGCAGGTCGGCCGTCCGCCCCGGACCGTTGGCGCAGGATGGTGCGCACGCTTTCGCCCATCGAGCCGAGATGGACGGGCATATGCGGCGCGTTGGCGACGAGGCGGCCCTCGCCGTCGAAGAGCGCGCAGGAGAAGTCGAGCCGTTCGCGGATGTTGATCGACGAGGCGCTGTGCTGGAGCGCGCCGCCCATTTCCTCGGCGATCGCCATGAACAGGCTGTTGAAGATTTCGAGGCGGATCGGGTCGGGTTGGGCCGCATTCCCCGGCGAAAGCCGGGGTCCAGAAGGTGAGGCAGGATATGCGCTGCCGCGCGCGATGTTTGTTTCGCTGGGCCCCGGCTTTCGCCGGGGAACACGCGTGAGTTTGAGCGTCCCCTCATGCTCGACCGTCGCGGTCCAGCCGGGCTCGACCACCGTGGTCGACAGCGCGTCGATGATGATCGCGGGGCCGGCGATGGTGCAGCCGGGGGCGAGGGTTTCGCGCTGGTGGAGCGGGACGTCATGCGGCGCGCCGGCGAGCCAGGCGGTGACATGCTCGGGCGGCGTTTCTTCGGCGGCGGCAGGCGGCGGCAGCGCGGCGGGGGCATCGCCGGCCTCGGTCAGCTCGACGCGAATGCGGTCGACGACCAGATTGGCGTGCGGGGCGTAGCCGAAGCGCTTGCGGAAGGCGGCGGCGAAGGCCAGCGCGACCTCCTGCGGAGGCGCGAGCGGGAGTTCGATCGCATTGTCGCTGTCGGCGAGGCGGACGAAGAGCAGGGTTTCGTGGGTGGTTGCCGTACCCTCGGCGAGATCGGCGCGGGCTTGCCCCGACAGTTCGGCTTCGGCGGCGGCGAGGGTCCCGGCGCAAGCGTCGTCGAGTTTGAGCGCCAGCGTGCGCTCGCGGATCGCCGAGGGCCTGGCGAGCCCCATGCCATAGGCCGAGAGCACCCCGGCGAGCGGGTGGAGCAGGATTTCGTCGACCCCGAGTGCGTCGGCGACGAGGCAGACATGCTGGCCCGCGGCGCCGCCGAAACCGATAAGGCTGTACCTCTGGCTGACGTCATGGCCGCGCGCGATGGTGATGCGCTTGATCGCATTCGCCATCTGCTGGACCGCGATCGCGAGCAGGCCCTCGGCGAGCGCCTCGGGGGTGATATTGCCGACCTCGGCCGCCATCGCGGCGAATTTGCGGACGACGACATCGCGATCGAGCGGCTGGTCGCCGTCGGGTCCGAAGAGTTTGGGGAAATGAGCAGGCTGGATCTTGCCGAGCAGGACGTTGCAGTCGGTGACGGTGAGCGGCCCGTTGCGGCCATAGGCAGCGGGGCCGGGGTTGGCGCCCGCGCTTTCGGGACCGACGCTGAGGCGCGCGCCGTCCCAGCGGCAGATCGAGCCGCCGCCCGCGGCGACGGTGTGGATGCGGAGCATCGGGGCGCGGATGCGCGTGCCGGCGACCATCGTCTCGTTATCGCGCTCGAGGCGGCCGGCATAATGGCTGACGTCGGTCGAGGTGCCGCCCATGTCGAAACCGATGAGACGCGTCTTGCCGAGCGGCGCGGCGCTGCCGACCATGCCGACGATCCCGCCGGCGGGACCCGAGAGGATCGCGTCGCGGCCGTGGAAGGCCGCGGCGGCGGCGAGGCCGCCCGAGCTTTTCATGAATTGCGGGTTCGATCCGGCTCCGATCTGGGCGACGAACTGGTCGACATAATGGCGCAGGACGGGGGAGAGATAGGCGTCGGCGAGCGTCGTGTCGCCGCGGCCGACGAGCTTGATGAGCGCGCTGACGTCGTGGCTGGTCGAAATCTGGGTGAAGCCAAGGTCGCGCGCGATTTCGGCGAGGCGCTGTTCGTGGGCCGGGTAGCGATAGCCGTGCATCAGCACGATCGCGATGCTGGTGAAGCCGCGCGAGCGGGCATCCCGGAGCGACGCGCGGGCGGTGTCTTCGTCGAGCGCGGTCAGGATCGTGCCGTCGGGGCCGACGCGTTCGGCGATCTCCGCCACTGCCGCGTGCGGCGGCGGAATGCGGTCGAGCCGTCGTGCGAAAAGGTCGGGACGATCCTGGTAGCCGATGGTGAGCGCGTCACCGAAACCCGCCGTGATCGCGAGCAGCGTCGGCTCGCCCTTGCGTTCGAGCAGGGCATTGGTCGCGACGGTCGAGCCCATGCGGATCGCGAGCGGCGGGAGGTCGCCCGCCCCCGCGCCGGTCAGGTCGCGGATCGCGCCGACCGCGGCGTCGCCGGGACGCGCCGGATCTTCGCTGAGATATTTGGTGGTGACCACCATGCCATCGGGCGACCGCGCGACGACATCGGTGAAGGTGCCGCCGCGGTCGATCCAGATATGCCAGCGGTTGTCAGTTTCCGGCGTCACGGTCGGGCCAGCGGATCGTGATGGCAAGGCTGTGGTCGGCGGCGCTGCGGGTCCAGCGGCCCTTGAGCTGGCGCTCGATCAATGTGCGGATGAAGTGGGTGCCGAAGCTTTCGCTGTCGATCTGCGGCGTTTCGGGCAGATTGCTTTCGATCCAGCTCAGCTCGATGTCGCCTTCGACGCGGCGCCAGCCGATCGCGAGGTCGCCCTTGCCCGCAAGCGCGCCATATTTGATGCTGTTGGTGACGAATTCGTGGAGCGCGAGCGAGATCGCCTGTGCCGCCTCGTCGTCGAGGCGGACATCGGGGCCGAGGATGTCGCCGGGCGTGCGGCCGGCGAGGTCGAGTTCGCGGCGGACGATCTTGTCGAGGTCGACGGTATCGACCGCGCCGGTGACGAGCATCTGCTTGGCGTCCGAGAGCGCGCGCATCCGGCCGTCGAACTTCGCCTCGAACTCCTCGAGACTGGCCGACTCGCGGACGGTGATGCGCGCGAGCGCGCCGATGCGCGCAAAGGCGTTCTTCATCCGGTGCGCCATCTCGCCGATCATCAGTTCGCGATCCTCGGCGTGGCGCGCGCGCTCCTCGGCGAGCGCCTGCGCCGCGTCGAGGCGGCGATGCTGGAGACGATGGAGCTGCATCGCGAGCAAGGCGAGCGCGACGCCGAAGAGGAAGATGCCGAGCGGGCGGCCGAGCCGGTCCATGAAGCGGCCATAGGAAATGCGGATCGTCCATTCGCGGTCGGCGACCTGGAGTTTCTGTTGGTGCGCGTCCCAGCCGATCGTGCCGTGGCGAAAGACGAGCGGCGCCGACGGGCCGCTGCCTGCGCGCACCTCGACGCCTTCGAGCGAGTCCAGCTGGTTGCCGAGGATCGCTCGCATCATGTCCTCGGTGCGGAAGGGCGCGTAGATGAACGCCTCGACCGGGCGCTGGCCGGGAAGCGTCGCGATGACCGGCGCGTCGGTTTCGGACGGCTCGCCGCCAACCGGCAGCGCCGGCGATTCGATCGGGCGCCGCGCATAGACGGGGATGTAGATCAGGAAGCCGGGCTGTTTCCGGTTGGTCGCGCGTTCCTGCGCGAGCTGGACGATGCCGCTCGCGGCGGGGCGGCCGGTCTGCCAGGCGCGGCGCATCGCCTCGCGCCGGACGGTCTCGCTGTACATGTCGAAGCCGAGCGCGGCGTTGCGGCGCGGGGTATAGGGTTCGACGAGGACAACCGCGAAGCCGACCTTCTGGCTGCTCGTCGCCGGCCAGACCGCGATGTCGCGGCCATAATTGGTGCGCAATTGCGCCTCGGCGGTGGCGGGTTCGTCGCGGCGCATCGCGGCGGCGATGCCGACGCCTTCCATGCCCGGCGCCTGTTCCTGCGGTTGCAGCGCGGCGAGATAGGCGCGGATGCCGGGGCCGCTCGCCGCGGTGTCGGACTGGTACATCGCGCGCACGCCTTCGAGCACGGCGACATGATCGCGCAGCCGGGTGTTCATCTGGAGCGCGACGCGCGCTGCCTGATCGGCCTCCTGCGACTGGTTGTAGAAAAAGCTGCCTGCGGCGCCGGCGAGCGCGGCGGCGATGATCACAAGGCCGATCATGCGCACCGAAAGCGCCATCAGCCGATCTGCCCACACCGAGCCCATATGTCTTGTTTTCCTGTGGCTTGATGCCGCGCCGGGCGCCCCTCGAATTGTCACAATCCCATGCGCCGGGACGGCTGGCAAGCGCAATATGGCGGGTGGGCGGCGCGGAGCGCGGCGGTTGCAGTTTGTCCTCCGGAGCGTAGAACGGAGGACAAGAAAAACGGGAGCAGTTCGATGATTATCTATGGTTCGCTGGTGTCGCCTTTTGTGCGCAAGCTGCTCGCCTATCTGGGCGAGAAGGGGATCGAATTCGAGCTGAAGGGCGTCGGCATCGGCGATCCTGACCCGGGGTTCCGGGCCGCTTCGCCGCTCGGCAAGATGCCGGCGATGGACGACGACGGCTTCATGCTCGCCGATTCGAGCGCGATCATCCAATATCTGGAGGCGAAGCACCCCGCGCCCGAACTGATCCCCGCCGACCCGCAGGAACGCGGACAAGTGATCTGGTGGGAGGAGTTCGGTGACACGGTGTTCGCGGCGTGCAGCGGCAAGATGTTCTTCAACCGCATCGTCGCCCCCAAATTCCTCGGGCGCGAGGGCGACCTCGCCGCCGCAGCGCTCGCCGAGAGCGAGGAGCTACCGAAACTGCTCGACTATCTCGAAAGCGCGATCCCGGCGTCGGGGTTCCTCGTCGGCGACCGGCTGACGCTCGCCGACCTTGCGGTCGCCTCGCCGCTGATGAACTTCAAACATTGCGGCAGCGTGGTCGATGCGGCGACGCATCCGAAGGTTGCGGCGTGGAGCGCGGCGATCCTTGCGCGTCCGAGCTTCGCGCCGTGGGTCGCCAAGGAAGAGCGGATGATGGCGAAGGTGCTCGCCTGATGCGCGCGCTGGCGGTCGGGCTGGCGGCAGCGCTGCTGTTCGCGGCGCCGGGCGCGGCGCTGGCGCAGGAGGTGAAGGTCAGCAAGACCGTCGAGGCCGACGCGACGACGACGATGGTGCACGAGATACTGGTCGACGCGCCGCCGCCCGAGGTGTGGACCGCGATCTCGACCGCCGGGGGCTGGATGACCTGGGCGGTGCCGGTCGCCTGGGTGTCGCCGGGCGATCCCGACCTGATCGAGACGAGCTATGATCTCGCCGCGAAACCGGGCGGCCCCGATACGATCCGGCAGCGCTTCGGCGCGCGCGTGGCGGGCCGGAGCCTCGCGTTCCGGACGGTGAAGGCGCCGGCGGGTTTTCCGCACTGGGACGATTATCAGAAGGTCGACAGCCTGTTCGAGATCGAGCCGGCGGGGGCGCAGACGCGGGTGCGGCTCACCTCGCGCGGCTATCCCGACAGCGACGGCGGGCGCGCACTGGTCGGCTTTTTCGAGGGCGGCAATGCGATGGCGCTCGGCAATCTGCGGCAACGCTTCGCGACGGGGCCGATCGACTGGGCGGCGACGCGGCGCTGACGCGATGCGCACGCGGGCGAGCATCTGCGCGCGCAAGGCGCGGTACGCGACCCGTGACGAGGCGATGGGCGCGGCGCGGGCGAACGGGCTGGTGCTGCGCGCCTATCGGTGCGAGCGGTGCGGACGCTTCCATCTGACGAGCCGGACGAAAGGGAAGTGGGTGCCGAAGGGGACGGAATGACGGATTGCGACCGAAAATGGACGTCGCCCCGCGAAGGCGGGGCCGCTAGCGGCCTTCTACTGCATCGTTCCGTAAACCGACGGCGGCCCCCGCCTTCGCGGGGGCGACGATTTTGGGGAAGTCCGCTCCCCACCCCAAGGCTGACATTCGTTCGCCGCGCTAGAGCCAGCCGATATGCTTGAAGCGCCAGAAGACGAGCGCCGACCCGCCGAAGATCAGCCCGAGCGCATAGGGATAGCCTAGCTGCCACCCCAGTTCGGGCATGAAGTCGAAATTCATGCCGTAGATGCCGGCGATCGCGGTCGGGACCGCGAGGATCGCGGCCCAGGCGGCGAGCTGGCGGGTGATGACGCCCTGGCGCTGCTGTTCGAGCAGCGAATTGGTCTCAACCACCGAGGCGGTGATTTCGCGCAGCCCCGACAGGCGGAATTCGGCGCGCTGGACATGGTCCCAGATGTCACGGAAATAGGGGCGCACCGCTTCGTCGATCCACGGCAGATCCTCGGCATGGACGAGCCGCCAGGCGACCTCCTTCATCAGCCCGACGAGGCGCTGGAAGCGGATGATCTCGTGCCGCCGTTTGTAGAGATGGCGGATTTCGTCGGCGTCGAGCGGGGTGTCCATGACGCTTTCCTCGAGCGCGAGGAGCTGGTCCTCGATCGCGTCGACGACCGGGAAATAGCCGTCGACGATAAAATCGAGGATCGCATAAAGGACATAGTCGGGGCCGTGCGCCAGCTTTGCGGGCAGCGTTTCGAGCCGCGCGCGAACCTCGGTATGCGCGCGTGCCGAGCCGTGGCGGACGGTGACGATGAAATGGCGGCCGACGAAGATCGCGGTCTCGCCCGACTGGATCGTGTCACCCTCGCGGTTGCCCGTCGCGGCGATGACGAAAAGCTGGTCGCCATAGACCTCGACCTTGGGGAGCTGTCTGGCTTTGAGCGCATCCTCGACCGCGAGCGGATGGAGACCGAAGCGTTTGGCGATTCCTGAAAGTTCGTCAGGGGTCGGCTCGAACAGCCCGAGCCAGAAGAAATCGCCGGTGTCGCAATCCTCGGGAATGATGTCGTCGGGACCGAGTTCGCGGACGAGCTGGCCTTGGTTGTAATGGCGGGCGGCCATGATCGGCATCGGCGGGACTTTCTTGCGGTACGGCTCTCTCAATAGATTGCGGCACGCGGAAGGGAAGGGGCGTCAGGCGGCGCGCGGGCGGCGCTCGACGACCATCGATTCCTCCTCCGCCTCGAGCGTCGCGCCCGCGAACTCGGCAAGCGTCAGGCCGCGGTCGGCGGTGCGGTCGCGGAAGAGGAAACCCATGATCTCGTGGAACCAGACGCGGCGGCCCATGCGGTAATACCAGCGGATCGCGTGGCGGATCTTCGGATCGGGGTTCCATGCCCAGCGGCGGAGCGCGCGCGGGCGAAGCTGTGCCGCCGCCTCGATCGCCTTGACCCAGAGGAAGAGGCGCCAGGGCTTCATCCGGTCCATGCCGAGGACCTGATGCTTGTAATCCCATTTGGTGCGGTCGTCCTGCACGACGCGCCGGTCCGACGCGAGCCCGAAGAAGGGCGTCCAGCGGTGCGGGGTGACGTAGAGCGCCTGTATCTGGTCGGGGTCGTAATCGATGAGCTGTTTGAGCCCGTGCCAGAGGTCGCGGCCGCCCTGATCCGAAAAGCCCGCCACCCACGTGGCCATCGACAGGATATTGTGCTGGCGCAGCAGGCGGATCGCTTCGCGGTCGGCGGCGACGGTGCCGCCCTTGCGGATCAGCTTGAGCGTCGCCTCGTCGGTATTCTCCATGCCGAGCAGGAAGCGTTCGAAGCCCGCCTGTTTGTAGAGGTGGAGGATGTCGGCGTCGCGCACGATGTCGTCGGCGCGGGTCGAGCCGACGAGGGTGACCGAGATGTCTTCGGCGATCAGCGCTTCGAGGAAGGCTTTCCACGGCTTGCGCCCGGCGCTGGGATTTTCGTCGGCGAAGTTGAAGACCTCGACGCCGTGCTCGCGGTGGAGATGCGCGATTTCGGCGGCGAGCTTTTGCGGATCGCGGTGGCGCCAGCGGGTCCAGAAACCGCGCTGGCCGCAATAATTGCACAGATGCGGGCAGCCGCGCGAGAACTGGACGACGACCGCGCGCTTGCCGCCCCAATAGGAGTATCGGCTGTGGTCGATCAGCTCCCAGCCGATGCGGTGCGCGTCGAGATCGGCGATCGCGGCGGCGGGCGGCGTGGCGACCGCGCGGCCGCCGGCATCGCGGAAGGCGAGGCCGCGGATGGCGTCGATCGGCGCCTGCGCGCGCAGCGCCGCGAAGAGCGCAGCGCCGGTTGCCTCGCCCTCGCCGCGCACGATGATGTCGACGTTCGGGTCGGCGGCGAGGATGTCGCGCCAGTGATAGGTCGGGTGGACGCCGCCATAGACGATGGCGGCGTTGGGCAGCGCGGCGCGGATCATCGCGGCGACCGCGCTGATGATCGGCTGCGCCGAGGAAGAGCCCGAATGGCCGAAGAGGACGGCGTCGGGGGCGAAGGCGGCGATGTCGGCGGCGAGCGTATCGAGCGGGACGGGACCGAATTCGCCGTCGAACAGGCGCACGTCGTGGCCGTCGTCGATCAGCGGGCCGCCGACGCAGAGCAGGCCGAGCGGAGGGAGATGTTCGTCGGGGATGCGGCTGCCGATGGCGGGATGCGGGACGTTGACCAGGGCAATGCGCATCGACATTCTCTCCATCGGATGCGGCCGGTATATCAGCGGCATGGCGAAGCGCGAGGGGGAATGATGGACAGGGATGCGCTGCTGATCCGTTATCGGGTGATGAGCGACATACGGCTGCATTTCAGCCGGCTCTATTTTGCCGTCGTCGCCTTTTCGATCCTGCTGACAGCGGCGTTGTGGGCGCTGTTCCCGGTGGTCGAGGCGCTCGCACTGATCGGCTGGGTGCCGGTGGCAGGGGCGTTCGTCGCGCACCGCCTGTTGCTGCGCGAGCGGTCGGCGTTCGCGGCGATGACGGCGGCGTGGCGCGCGCTGAGCGGCGAGGCGGAGCCGGCACGCGCGCGGTCGGCGCCGGGGGCGATGGCGCTGGTGCTGGTCGGGGAGGTTCTGGCGGGGCTGGTTCTGGCGGGGATCGGCGCGATCAACTGGCTCGCGGCTTGACGCGATAGAGTTCTGCGGGGCGGAAAGCGCCGCCGCTTTCCTTTTCGCCGGTGCCTTCGATCCAGCCGGTGTCGATCATCCGGCGGCGGAAAGCGGGCTTGTTGAGCGAGATGCCGAGGATCGCTTCATGAACGTCCTGCAAGGCGCGCAGCGTGAAACGCGGCGGGAGCAGGGCGAAAGCGACAGGGGCATAGTCAAGCTTGCCGCGCAGGCGCGTGGCGGCGTGATCGATGATCGTGCGGTGGTCGAAGGCGAGCGGTGGCAGCGTATCGAGCGGCGCCAACATCAGGTCGCTGCGCGCGGCGAGTGGGGCGGACAGCTCGGCGGCGGGTAGCAAGGCGAAATAGGCGATGGTGACGATGCGCATCCGCGGGTCGCGGCCAGGGTCGCCGAAGCTGTAGAGCTGTTCGAGCCAGGCATCTTTAAGCCCGGCCTTGTCGGCGAGGATGCGCTGCGCGGCGTCGTCGAGGCTTTCGTCGATCCCGACGAAGCCGCCGGGGAGCGCCCACTCGTCCTTGTGCGGCGCCTCACTGCGCCGCTGGAGCAGAACCGCCAGATGGCCGTTCTGCACGGTCATCAGGACGAGATCGACGGTTACGGCGAGCGGCGGGAAGGCGCCGGGATCATAGGATTGTGACATGGTTGCCAGCTTATATCTTGACTAGATATATGTCAAATGCATATAAGTAGGTCAGCGGCATCGAATCGGAGTCGTTTCGTTTCCGGGGAGTCCGGGAAGATAAGGATCGAGGGAGTCTCGAACGATGGTCCATGACAGTGCAAAGGGTGGGGCCGATTTCGGCGTCTTTATCGGACGCTTTCAACCGCTTCATATCGGGCATGAGCATGTCATCCGCCAGGCGCTGGGCCAGGTCGGGCGGCTGATCGTCCTGATCGGATCGGCGAATGTCGCGCGCGACCCGCGCAATCCCTTCACCTTCGACGAACGCGCCGCGATGCTGCGCGCCGCCTTTCGGCACGAGATTGCCGAGGAACGGCTGATCGTCGAACCGCTCGACGATCATCTCTATTCGGACACCGCCTGGGTGACCGAGGTTCAGCGGCGGGTGAACCGCATCATCCTTGACGTCGGCAACGGACATGGCTTCGGCAGCCACGGGCTCGCCGATTTCACGGTCGCGCTGACCGGCTATGGCAAGGATGCGTCCTCCTATTATCTCCGGCTGTTTCCCGAATGGGACAATATCCAGATCGACAGCCAGTACGGCACCTTCAGTTCGACCGATGTGCGGCGGCGCTTTTTCCAGCGCATCCCCGAAGTGCCTGCGTCGATCCTGACCCCCGACGTGGCGGCGTGGATGGAGGCGTTCAAGCTGGGCGAGACCTTCCGCACCCTGCTCAAAGAGAGCGAGTATCTCGCCGACTACCCCGAGCAGTGGGGCAAGGGGCCGTTCGTCACCGCCGACGCGGTAGTCGTCCAGTCTGGCCACATCCTGCTCGTCGAGCGCGGACGGCTGCCGGGCAAGGGGTTGCTTGCGCTGCCCGGCGGCTTCGTCGACGCGGGCGAACGCATCCGCGACGCGGCGATCCGCGAACTGCGCGAGGAAACAGGGATCAGCGACGGCAAGGGGCAGATCCCGCCCGCGATGCTCGCGAGCTTCATCGAGGATCATCGCACGCGGGTGTTCGATGCCCCGAACCGCAGTCTGCGCGGTCGCGTGATCACCCACGCCTATCTGTTCCGCCTGCCCGAGCGGCGTAAGCTGTTCGCGGTGAAGGGCGGCGACGATGCGGCGCATGCACGCTGGTACCGGCTCGGCGACCTTCGCCCCGAGATGTTCTTTGAAGACCATTGGTCGATCATCGAAGAGATGGCCGACCTGTAATCCCGTGGCGGGGGAGTCCCGCCGACATCGAGACATGTGAGGAGTTCACATCATGAAAAACCCGATCCTGGCGACCGACAGCTACAAGCAGAGCCACTATCTGCAATATCCGCCCGAGGCGCGCGTGATCAGCGCCTATGTCGAAGCGCGGCCGAACCCCTTTTCCGACAGTACCGTCTTTCTGGGGTTGCAGCCCTTGCTGCTCGACTATTTCACGCAGGCGGTGACGCGCGCCGACATCGACGAGGGCGAGGCGATCTGCATGGCGCACGGCGTGCCGTTCAACCGTGCGGGGTGGGAGGCGATCGTTGCCGACCATGGCGGTTACCTGCCGCTCGAGATCAAGGCGCTGCCCGAAGGGATGATCGTGCCCACGGGAGTGCCGCTGGTGCAACTTGAGAACACCGACCCGCGCATGCCTTGGCTGACGACCTTCATCGAGACCGCGATGCTGCGCGCGATCTGGTATCCGACGACGGTTGCGACCCTGAGCTGGAAGTGCAAAAAAGTGATCCGCGCCGGGCTGGAAAAGAGCAGCGACGACGTGGAGGGGCAACTGCCCTTCAAGCTCCACGACTTCGGCGCGCGCGGCGTGTCCTCTGCCGAAAGCGCGGGGCTGGGTGGCATGGCGCATCTGGTCAATTTCCAGGGCACCGACACGATGGAGGCGCTGCTCGCGGCGCGGCGCTATTATGGCGCGGACATGGCGGGATTTTCTATCCCGGCGGCCGAACATAGCACGATGACGAGCTGGGGCCGGGCGCGCGAGGAGGACGCCTATCGCAACATGCTCGACCGGTTCGAGGGCGAAGGGCGGATCGTCGCGGTCGTTTCCGACAGCTACGACCTCGACGCCGCGGTCGCGGGCATCTGGGGCGGCAGCCTGCGTGACAAGGTGTTGGGCCGGCATGGTACGCTCGTTGTGCGCCCCGACAGCGGCGACCCGATCGAAACCCCGCTCCGCACGGTCAAGACCTTGTGGGACAAGTTCGGCGGGACGGTGAACTCCAAGGGTTACCGCGTGCTCGACCCGCATGTCCGGGTGATCCAGGGCGACGGCATGACCGAGAGCAGCATCGGGCGGCTGGTCGCACGGATGATTGAGGAGGGCTTTGCGATCGACAATATCGCCTTCGGCATGGGCGGCGGCATGTTGCAGCATGTCAATCGCGACACGCTGCGCTTTGCGATGAAGGCCAATGCGATGCAGGACGATCGCGGCGAGTGGCGCGACGTGTTCAAGATGCCGAGCACCGACCCCGGCAAGGCGAGCAAGGCCGGGCGGCAGGCGGTGGTTATGCGCGAAGGGCGCATGGTTGCGGCGCGGCTCGACAGTGTCGCGGCGGGTGAGGATCTGCTGGTGCCGGTGTGGTGCAACGGCGAAATGCTGGTGCGGCACGACTTCGACGCGGTGCGGGCGCGGTCCGAGACGCGCGCCTGAACTATTTCGCGGTCGACATCGAATAGGGCCTCGCCTCCGCCGGCTTGCCCCACGCCTTGTTCGGGGTCGGCTGCATCGTGAAGCGCAATGTGCCGCCGGCGCGGATTTCGGCGTCGGTGATCCAGCTGCGCGCGAGCGGCCTGCCATTGAGTTCGACCTTGCCGACATAGGGGTTGGCGTCCGACAGCCCGATCGTCTCGACGGTGAAGCTTTTGCCGTTGGGCAGCGCCAGCACCGCGCGGTCGACGAAGGGGCGGCCGAGGACATATTGGTTCGACGCGGGGGCGACGGGGTAAAAGCCGAGACCGGTGAAGAGCAGCCATGCCGACATCTGGCCGAGGTCGTCATTGCCCGACAGGCCGTCGGGGGTGGGCTTGTACTGGCTGTCGACGATCTGCTTCAGCCGCTCCTGCGTGCGCCACGGCGCGCCAGCGTAGTTGTAGAGATAGGCGACATGGTGGCTCGGCTCGTTGCCGTGGATATATTGGCCGATCAGGCCCGCGATATCCTCGGCGTGGCTGTAGTCGAGCTTGCTGTTGTCATAGTCGAACATCGCGTCGAGCTTGGCGACGGCCTTGTCGTCTCCGCCGAGGATGCGGAAGAGCGCGGCCTGATCCTGCGGCACGAACCATGAATATTGCCAGGCATTGCCTTCGGTATAGTCCGAGCCGTAATTGATCGCGGTGGGGTCGAAGGGGGTGCGGAAGCTGCCGTCGGCCTTGCGCGCGCGCAGCCAGCCGGTCTTGGCATCGAAACTGTTCCGCCAATAGCCGGCACGTTTGTAGAAGCGGTCGGCAATGTCGGTGCGGCCCATTTTTTCGGCCATGCGCGCGATGGTCCAGTCGTCATAGGCATATTCGACGGTCTTCGACGCGGCTTCGGGCTCGCGGTCGATCGGTACATAGCCGCGCTTCATATGGTCGCCGAGCCCGCCGTAGGGCGCATATTCGGCGCTGGCGACCATGGCGTCGAGCGCATCATCGGCGCCGAAATCGCCGAGGTCTTTCATATAGGCGTCGGCGATGACGGGGACCGCGTGATAGCCGATCATTGTCCAGGTCTCGCGCCCGTGGAACTGCCAGACGGGCAAGATGCCGTGCGGGCTGTGGCGCTGGCTCGCGAGAAGCGACTGGACGACGTCGGTCGTCGTCGCCTCGGGCTGGACGAGGGTGAGCAGGGGATGCTGGGCGCGGAAGGTGTCCCAGAGCGAGAAGGTCGAGCGGAAGCTGAAGTCCTTCGCGACATGGACGGCGTCGTCGGGACCGCGATAGCGGCCGTCGACGTCGCTCCAGATGCTGGGGGCGAGCAGGCTGTGGTAGAGCGCGGTATAAAGGTTGGTGCGCATCGGCGCGGGCGCCTCGATCTGCACCGCACCGAGCGCCTGACGCCAGGCGCCCTCGGTGCGGGCGCGAACCTGATCGAAACCCGCACCCTCCTTTTCGGCGGCGTCGAGATTGGCGATCGCGCCCGCCTCGTCGACCCCCGAGATGGCGACGCGCACCTCGAGCGGGTTTTTGAGTTCGCCGAAGTCGAAGCGCGCCTCGAGCGCCTTGCCGAGCTTTTCGGCGAGCGCGTCGCTGCCGCGGCCCGGGCCCTGAAAGCCCTTATACGGAATCTTCTCGTCGCGATCGAGGAAGGCGTGGCCATAGAGCGGGTGCGAGAAGCGCATCGCGAAATAGAGCTTGCGCCCCGGCGCCCAGCCGCGCGTCTCGCGAAAGCCGGTGATCGTGCCGTCGGCATGGCGGCGCAGCCCCGACCAGAGGATCTTGCCCGGATAGTCGTAGAGCGACGAACGCAGGTCGAGGAGGAGATGCGCCTCCTGCCCAGCGGGGAAGCGGTAGCGGTGGATGCCGACGCGGGTGCCGGCGGTGAGCTCGGCGCGGATGCCGCTGTCGGCGAGGGTGATGGCATAATAGCCGGGGCTGGCCTTTTCCGTCGCGTGATCGAAGCGCTGGCGATAGCCCGAGCCGGGCTTCTTCGGATCGCCGGGGTCGAGCTGGACGCTGGCAATTGGGCCCACCTGCGGCATGACGAGGAAGTCGCCGAGATCCGAATGGCCGGCGCCCGAGAAATGGGTGTGGCTGAAGCCCTGGATCGTCGGGTCGTTGTATGAATAGCCCGCGGCATTGGCGTAGCAGTCGCGGATCTGGCACGTCGCGTCGGTGTCGGGCGAGAGCTGGACCATGCCGAAGGGTGCGGTGGCACCGGGGAAAGTATGGCCTTCGGGGCCGGTGCCGATCATCGGATCGACGAAGGTCAGCACATCGGGTGCGGGTTCCTGTGCCGCGCCGGGGATGGCCAGCGCGGCGAGGAAGAGGGCGGCGGCGGTGACGGCGCTTTTCATGGGCGCCGCCTCACTCGCCCGCGGGGCGCGTCCAGCCCTTCCGGTATTTTTCGAACCAGGCGAGGATCGCCGACGCCTTGGCCGCCGATTGCGACGGGCGTGCGGCGATGCCGCCGTGGCTGGCGCCGGGGATCTTGATCAACGCGGTCGGCACGCCGCGCAGACGCAGCGCGGTATAATATTGCTCGGACTCGCTGACCGGGGTGCGATAATCCTCGGCGCCGACGATCACCATCGTCGGGGTCTCGACGTTGCCGACGAGCGACAGCGGCGACAGCGACCAGAAGAGTTCGGGCTTTTCCCACGGTTCGGCGCCGAGCCAATAGGGGCCGAAGAAGCCGGGGCCGTCGGCGGTGAGCGCCTGCGTCGTCCAGTTGATGACGGGTTTTTGCGTGACCGCGGCCTTGAAGCGCTTGGTCTTCCCCACGATCCAGCTGGTCAGCACGCCGCCGCCCGAGCCGCCGGTGACGAAAAGCGCATCGGGATCGGCGATGCCGAGCTCGACCGCGCGGTCGACGATGCTGATGAGGTCGAAATAGTCGTTGCCCGGATAGGCCTTGTCGATTTCCTTCGCGAAGGCGGCGCCATAGCTGGTCGAGCCGCGCGGGTTCGACGAGAGGACGGCGTAACCCGACGCGGCATAGAGCTGGTTGTCGGTCGAGAAATGCGGGCCATAGGCGGTGAAGGGGCCACCGTGGATTTCGAGGATCAGCGGCACGCGCTGCCCTTCGCGATAGCCCGGCGGCAGCGTCAGCCAGCCCTCGATCGTCTTGCCGTCATGGCTGGAGGCAGTCGTGATCTTGCGGACCTCGCCGAGCGATTTCACTTCGCGCAAAGACCGGTTGAGATCGGTGAGGATGCGCGATGTGCCGCCGCGATCGAGCTGGACCTCGGCGGGGCGCGTCGCGGTGCCGCCGGTGAAGGCGATCGCGCCGCCGTCGGAGACGGTGAAGCTGCCGCCGGTGTAAGGCCGGTCGATCCCGCCGCCCGACAGCCCCGATGCGACCTTGCGCACCGATCCGTCGAGCCCGATGCGCGCGATATAGGTTTCGCCATGGTCGTCATATTGCGCGTAGAGCGACTTGCCGTCGGCGGACCATTGCACCGCATCGACGCTGTAATCCCAGTTTGCGGTCAGGCTGCGCTTGCCCGATCCGTCGCGGTTCATGACGTAGAGCTGGTTGTTCTCATAGGCGCTCATCCGGTCGTCGAAGCCGACCCAGGCGATCTTGCCGCCGTCGGGCGAGACGAGCGGATTCGCGTCGGGGCCGTTGCGGTCGGTGAGCGCGGTGACCCCGCCGCTCGCGACGTCAAGCGCGTAGATTTCGCTTTCGACCGGGTCGCGTTCCCAGTCGGGCTTGCGGTTCGCGGCGAAATAGAGCGTGCGCCCGTCGCGCGACCAGCTCAGGGGGCCGCCGTCGTGATAGGGGCCGAAAGTGAGCTGGCGCGGCGCGCCGCCGGTGGCGGGGACAAGGAAGATCTTCTCGAAACCCGGTTCGAGATAGCCGGCGCCGTCGGCGCGGTAGGTGAGCAGGTCGCGGACCTCGAGCGGCTCGGCCCATTGCGCCCCCTCGGGCTTGTTCTTCGGTGCCGAGCCGAAGGACGGACCGTCGTCCTTGACGAGCATCGTGTAGGCGATCGACTTGCCGTCGGGCGACCAGGCGAGCGAGGAGGGGCTGGTGGGGAGGCCGGTGAGGCGGACAGCTTCGCCGCCGTCGAGCCAGTGGACCCAGAGCTGTGCGCTGCCGCCCTCGGTCGAGGCGAAGGCGAGTCGCTTGCCGTCGGGCGACCAGCGCGGCGAGAAGGCGCCGCCGCTGCGGCCCGCGAGCGGGGTTTCGGCGCCGGTCGTGGTGTCGATCAGCCAGATCGAGCTCAGCGCGCGGTCGGACATGATGTCGTTCTGGCGACGGACATAGGCGATATGGCGCCCGTCGGGGCTGATCTGCGGATCGGAGGCGATCGCGAGGTCGAACAGGTCGGCGCCGGTCAGGCGGCGTTCGGGCGCGGTGCGCGCGCTGCCGGTTGCGGAGGCCGACATCGGCGCCTGTGCGGCGGGCGTTTCGGTCGCGGCGGGCGCGGGCGCGGCGTCCTGGGCGGCGGCGGACTGGGCGGCGAGGGCGAGGAGGCTGGCCCCCAGAATCGCGAGTTTACGCATAGATATCATGCCCCTTGTTCGACTGGATGGCGCGGGTCTGAACCTTAAGCGGCGGGCGGTCAACCGGGTCTCCCGAGGCCGGTCTGTATTATTCGAATAAAACCCCTTGCCAAGGTCGCGCTACAAATGTAGCACGCTACAAATGTAGCGCATGAGGTGATTCGAATGTTGTCCAGTTTGCCGCCGCGGGAACGCGAAATCGTCGACATCCTCTATGAGCGCGGCGCGTCCACGGTCACCGAGATCGGCGAGGCGCTGGCCGACGAACTGTCGGGCTCGGCGATCCGTGCGATGCTCAAGCGGCTCGAGGCCAAGGGCTTTGTGGCGCGCGAGGCATCGGATCGCGGCTTCCTCTATGCGCCGAGCGTTCCCGAAAAGGCGGCGAGCAAGTCGGCGCTGGGACAGGTGGTGCGCGTCTTCTTCAACGGATCGGCGACGAGCGCCGCTGCCGCCTTGCTCGGCATGCAGGACGAGATGAGCGGGTCCGAACTCGACGAGCTGGAAAAACTGATCGCGCAGGCGCGCGAAGGGAGGGCAAAATGATGCCGGACATGATGATCGATGGCGCCGCACTGCTGGGCCTGGCGTGGAAATCGGCGGCGGTCGCGGGCGGCACGCTGTTGCTGCTGCGGCTTGCGCGATCGCGCTCGTCGGGCGAACGCTCGATGATCGCGCATAGCGGGCTGTTCGCGCTGCTCGCGCTGCCCGCCGCGATCCTGCTGCTCCCGACATGGGCGCCGCTGCCCGCCGAATGGTTCGCCGCGGCAGCACCGGCGGCGCTCGCCGCGAGCGATCTTGCGACAACAGGGGGACCGGTGGCGGATATCGCCGTGCCCGCCACGACCTCAGTCCCTGTCGTGGTGGATGCGGGCGGTTCGCCGCCGGTCGTGCTGGCGTCGCTCGGCGACGTCGCGCCCTTTCTTTATGCGATCCCGCTCGTCCTGCTGTTCGGCGTGATGTTGCTCGCGGTGGTCCGGCTGTTCGCGATGCGCGGCCGCGCCGAGGTGCTGGTGCAGCCGTCGTGGCTGTCGGCGCTCGCCGAGGCGCAGCGGCGCATGGGGTTCAAACATGGCACCGCGCTCTTGGTGAGCGAGGAATTGCGCTCGCCGATCAGCTGGGGCGTGCTGCGCCCGACGATCGTGCTGAGCCCCAAGGCGGTGCAGGCGACCGGCGAGGCCGAGGCGATCATTGCGCATGAACTGGCGCATGTGGCGCGGCTCGACTGGGCAAAGCTGCTCGGCGCGCGCGTCGCCTGCGCGGTCTTCTGGTTCAACCCCTTCGTCTGGATGCTGGCGCGCGAGAGTCACCAGCTGCGCGAGGAAGCCGCGGACGACGCGGTGCTGATGGCCGACATCGACGGCCCCGATTATGCGACTTTGCTGGTCGGCGCGGCGCGCCACGACAATAAGGCTGCTTTGTTGGCCGCGCATGGCGTCGCGCCTGCCAAGAGCAGCCTGAAGCGGCGGATCACCCGCGTGCTCGACGGCAGCCTGAAGCGCGGGCCGGCGAGCAGCGGCTGGATGCTGGGCAGCCTGTTGCTGCTGGTCGGGCTGACGGTGCCGCTCGCGGCCTTCTCGGCGACCGCGCCCGAGGCGCAACAGGCCGCCGAGACGGCGCGCGCGGTTGCGGTCGTCGCACAGGAAAAGGCGCTTGTTTCGGCGCAGTCGGCCAAGGCCGCGCAGGCGGTCGCCGAGGATGAGGCCGCCACCGCGCGGCAGGAGAAGCTGACCGCCGAACAATTGGTGAGCATGCGCGCGGTCGGCGTGACGCCCGCCTATATCGAGGAAATGCGCGCGAGCGGCGGGTCGATCGACGCCGACGACGTGATCGCCGCCAAGGCGTCGGGGGTCGACGCCGCCTATATCGCGCAGATGCGCCGACTGTTCCCGCGCGCCGATGTCGGCGACATGATCGGCGCCGCGGCGGTCGGGGTCGATGTCTCCTATGCGCGCGAGATCCAGTCCTATTTCCCCAACGTCAATCTCGACGACCTGACCGGGATGCGCGCGATGGGGGTCGATGGCGCCTATATTCGCGACATGCGCAAATCGGGGGTGTCGCTGCGCGATCCCGAGGATGCGATCGCGCTCCGCGCGGTCTCGCCGCCGCGCCGGCCGCACGACGCGAAGGGTCCCAAGGGTCCGAAATCGGCCACCGTCCGCGTCGGTCCCGGCGGGGTGATCGAGGCACGGTCGGCCGACGGGAAGGTCGCGCGGATCGAAATCCCCGAAGCGCCCGAACCGCCGGAGCCGCCCGAATATTGATGGCCGGGCCTTTGCCCGTGCCCGACCCCTGACGTCCGGACGTTCGTCCGCACCAACAGGTCACTGATCGAAAGTTTCTTTTGAAACGTCGTTGCGGCGGCGAGCGGGGACGCTCGTCTGGCGCACGAAGGGAGGAGTGTTGCCATGAAGAAGATGATCATCGTGTCGAGCCTGGCCTTGATGTCGGTGCTGGCGTGCGCCGGACCCGGCCAGCCGGCGACCGCTGCGGCCCAGGAAAAGGGCGAGGTCCGCTGGACCGTCGAGGCCGATGCCGGCAAGGCGGGGGCGCCCAAGCTGCGGCTCGAGCATCGCAAGTCGAGCAGCGACCTGTCGCTCGACGATGCGCTTGCGGCGAAGCGGCCCGAGTTCGACGGTGCGCGCACAGCGCTCGGCGGCAGCGGGCCGGTGCGGTTTTCGGTGGCGCATGAATCGGGCACGCTCGACTGCACGGGTACGCTGACGCGCGCTTTTGCGGGACGCGGGACGTGCAGCTTTGCGCCCGATGCGGAGTTCGAGCGGGCGCTCGCGGCGCGCGGACTGACGCCCGGGAAGCGCGACGACCTGTTCGCGATGCTGATCGTCGATGCGACGATCGAGCTCGCCGACGGGCTGGCGGCAGAAGGGGTGAAGCCCAAGGACGCCGACGACCTGATCGCGGCCGGCGCGCTCGAGGTGACCCCCGAATTCGTGCGCGGCTTCAAGGGCACGTCGCTGGCGCTCGGCAAGATCGACGATGCCGTCGCCTTTCGCGCGCTGGGGGTGACGGGCGACTATGCCCGCGACCTCAACGCGGCAGGCTTTTCGAAACTGTCGGTCGAGGATGCGACGGCGATGAAGGCGCTGGGCGTCACCGGCGACTATGTGCGCGAGCTGGCGGCGGCGGGATATGAAGACTTATCGGCAGAGGATGTGATCGGGATGAAGGCGATGGGCGTGACCGGGGCTTATGCGAAGGCGATGAACCGCCGCGCGGAGGCGGCCCGGTGAGAATCGCAGCCAGCTTTATCGCGATCGCGGCGGTGCTCGTCGCGATGCCCGCGGCGGCGCAGGATGTCCCGTCGAGCGAAGCCCCGCCGACCGGCGACACCCCGCCGCCTGTCGCCACAGAGGTCCCCGCAGGCGCCGCAACGACCGCGCGGCAGGTCTACACGCCCGCCGACTTCGCGCGCTACGCGCCGAAAAACGCCTATGACATGGTCAACCAGCTTCCCGGCTTCGCGATCCGCGACAACGAGAATCTGCGCGGGCTGGGGCAGGCGACGGGCAATGTCCTGTTCAACGGCGAGCGGCCATCGAACAAGGGCGACGACATGTATACGCAACTGACGCGTATCCCCGCCGGCAATGTCGAGCGGATCGAGATCGTCGACGGCGCGACGCTCGATATCCCTGGCCTGTCGGGACAGGTCGCCAATATCGTCTATCGCGCCGCGAGCTTCTCGGGCCAGTTTTCGTGGAAACCCGAATTTCGCGCCCATTATACCGACCCGCTGTTCACGCGCGGCGACGTGTCGATCCGCGGGCGCTCGGGCGACCTCGAATATGAGGCGGCGCTCAACAATGACGAATCGGCGCGCAGCGGCGCGGGCGGCCCGACGATCATCTATGACGGCGCGGGCAATGTCATCGAGCAGCGCAAGGATATCTGGAACACCCATTATGACACGCCCAAGCTGTCGGGGCGCGTCACCTGGGACCCGGCGGGCGACACGGTCGCCAATTTCGGCGGCCATTATCAGCGCAAATATGACCGCTATTATGAGGATGGCGTGCGTACCGGTCCCGGCCAGCCCGACCGGGTGCGCACGGTGTACGAGAATGCCGACAGCTGGAATTACGAGCTCGGCGGCGATTTCCAGTTCCGCGCCGGTCCGGGCAAATTGAAGTTGATCGGGTTGCGGCGGTTCAGCCACGAACCCTATTTGCAGGAAATCGTCACGACACCCGAGGGCGGCATCGCCACCGGCGACCGCTTTGCGCAGACCGGCGACCTCGGCGAGACGATCGCGCGCGGCGAATATCAGTGGAAGATGTTCGGCGGCGACTGGCAGCTGTCGGGCGAGGCGGCGTTCAATACGCTCGACAATGTCGCGTCGATCGCGGTGCTCGACCCGTCGGGCGCGTTCGTCGACGTGCCATTCCCAGGCGGCACCGGCGGGGTCAGCGAGGATCGTTACGAAGGGCTACTGAGCTTCGGGCGCAAGCTGACGAACAAATTGTCGTTCCAGATCATCGCGGGCGCCGAACATTCGACGATCACCCAGACCGGGATCAACGGCCTGACGCGCACCTTTTTCCGGCCCAAGGGGTCGCTGTCGCTCGCCTGGACCCCGACCGCCGATTTCGACGTGTCGCTGAAGATCCGGCGGCGCGTGCTGCAGCTGTCCTTCTATGACTTTCTAGCGCGCGCCTTCCTCAACGACGGCAACCAGAATGAGAGCAACAACGACCTGAGGCCGCAGCAGGACTGGAGTTACGAGGCCGAGATCAACAAGAAGTTCGGCGCCTGGGGATCGACCAAGATCAACCTGATCTATCGCGACGTCGAGGACCGCGTCGATGTCGTGCCGGTCCCGGGCGGCGGCGAGGCGGTGGGCAATATCGCCAAGGCGAAGGCGGGAGCGATCGACTGGACCTCGACGATCAACATGGACCCTGCGGGCATCAAGGGCATGAAGTTCGAGACGCGCGTGCTGTTCCAGAAAAGTTCGCTGCGCGATCCTTTCACCCTCGAGAAACGGCAGTGGAGCGGGTTTACCGATACCGTGATCGAACTGGGCACGCGGTACGATATTCCGGGCAGCGATATCGCCCTGGGCGCGAGTGCCAATTATTCCCACAACCAGCCCAATTACCGGCGCAACCAGATCGACCGGACGTGGGAGGGGCCGTGGTTCGCCGCCGCCTATGTCGAGCACAAGAATGTCGCGGGGCTGACCGTGCGGGCGCAGATCGCCAACGCGCTGAATGCCCGATCGCGGCGCGACCGCACCGTCTATACCGGGGTGCGCGGGCAAAGCGATATCGCCTTCGTCGAGGAGCGCGACCGGCTGATCGGCCCGGTCTTCGCTTTCTCGGTGCGCGGAAAGTTCTGAGCCGCTAGACGGGACGGGTGACCAGGGCCCGGACCAAAATATATTTCGACGGCGGTGCGCGGCCCAATCCGGGGACGATCGAGATCGCCGTCGTCTGCGGCGGGGTGGCGCGTGTCGAAAGCGACGCGGGGCAGGGCGGCAGCGGTGACGCCGAATGGCTGGCGCTGATCGCGGCGTTGCGGCTGGCGCAGGCGCGGGGCCTGACCGGCTTCGTGCTGCTCGGCGATGCGGCGGGGGTGGTGGCGCAGGCGAATGGCGTAGCGCCGGCGCGCGGATCGGCGGCGGCGCATCTTGCGACGTTCCGGGCGCTGGTCGGCGACGGACCCGCGCCGCGCATCCGCCATGTCGGGCGCGCGCAGAATCTGGCGGGGATCGCGCTCGCAAAGCGGCATCCGCGCTGAGCGGTCAGCGCGTCTCGGGCCCCCAGGCGCGGTAGAAGGTGGCGACCGCGACATCGACCTCGGCGGCGAGGCGCGCGGTTTCGCGGCCTTCGGGCAGGCCGAGCACGGCATGCTGGTAGAGGCCCGACTGGCAGAGCCCCGCGAAGTGGCGGACCGCCTGCATCGGGTCGCCCGTCCGCAGCTCGCCGCGCGCCATCTTCGCGGCGACCCAGACGGCGGCGCGCGCCTTGCCGCGGCGCGGGCCGCGGTCGTAGAAGGTTTCGGCAAGATGCGGGAAACGCTCGGCCTCGCCGACGACGAGGCGGAAGAGCGACAGCAGCGGCGTCGAAATGAGCGTCGTCATCAGGACGTTGCCGAAGCGCGTGAGCACGTCGACGACGGGTTCGTCGACGGGCAGGTCGACGTGCAGCGCCTTGCCATAGTCGCCGACGATATCGTCGACCACCGCCGCGAACAGATCCTCTTTCGACGGAAAATAGGTCCAGAGCGTCGTCTTCGACCCGCCGACCTTCGCGGCGATCGACGACATGGTGGTGCCGCTGTAGCCGTTCGCGAAGAAGAGGGTGCGCGCGGCATCGACGAACGCCTTGCGCCGCGCGGCGGCGGCATCGTCGAGGGTGACCGTACTGTCTGGTATCATTTCGATTGACAACTTATCGTTCCGGGTTCATCTGCGCATGATACCAGCTAGTATCGTTGGACGCCATGCCCCAAAGATTTTTTCTGACAACCGCGCTTTTCGGCCTGCTTGCGGGCTGCGTGAGCACCCCCGACGTCGGTCCGAAACCCGTCCCCGTCGCTGCCGAGTCGCTCGCCTCGAGCACATCCTTTGCCGACGCGACCGGCCAGTGGCCCGCCGAGGGCTGGTGGCAGGCCTATGGCGACGCGCAGCTGACGGCGCTGATCGACGAGGGGCTGGCAGGATCGCCCGACGTCGCGATCGCCGCGGCGCGGGTGCGTGCCGCCGATGCGCTGGCGCAGCAGGCGGGCGCCGCGCTCGGCCCGCGCATCGGGGT
>NZ_LYVN01000038.1 GCF_001990265.1 Sphingopyxis sp. KK2 | reverse complement strand
GCGCCGCGCCGACCATGAGGCCGCCGAGCAGGTCGACGGGGCCGAGGAGTTCGCCGAACATCAGCCAGCCGGCCAGTGCGGCGATCGCCGGCTGGACGAGCAGCGTCAGCCCGATCACCAGCGGGGTGAAGCGCGGCAGCGACCAGATCATCAGCCCCTGACCGACGATCTGGCTGGTCAGCGCGAGCAGCAGCAGCGGGGTCCAGTTGTGCGGGACGATGACCTCGTTCAGCGCGAAGGCGGTCGTCAGCAGGATCGGCGGGCAGACGATCGACGCGATGGCGAGCGCCGACCACGACCCGATCGTGCCGCGCACGCGCTGCATCAGGATGACATAGCCGGTGTAGAGCACGCCCGCGAGCAGGCTGAGCAGGTCGCCGACCAGATAGTCGGGCGACAGTTCGTAACTTTGCCCCATCAAGAGCGCCGATCCGGCGAAAGCGAGGCCGATCGCCAGCGCCTGCCACCCGCGCGGCAGCGTGCGGGTCAGAAAGATGCCCCAGATGACGAGCAACAGGCTGGCGCAATTGCCGAACAGGGTCGCATTGGCGACCTTGGTCTGCAGGATGCCGATGTGCCAGGCGGCAAGGTCGAAGGCGAAGAAGATGCCTGCGGCACCGGCGATGAGGATCGCCGAGCGCGGCGGCAGGCGCCCGCCGGTCTCGCGCCAGGCGAAGAAGAGCAGCACCGGCGCCGCGAGCGTCATCCGCCAGAAGGCCGAAGCGGTCGGCCCGGTGTCGGCAAGGCGCACGAGCATCGCGCCGATCGACAGCGCGATATTGCCCGCGAGCAGCGCAGCAAAGGCCCAGCGTCCCGTCTGTATCGCCTGGCTGCCGTCGCTCACTTCTTGTCCTGCCGTTAGATTTTCTTTTGCTACCCATGCTTGCGCCGGGCGGCCGCTGTCCATAGCTTCACGGCCCATAGCGACGGCCCCGGGGGGCGTCGCTCAAAAAGATGTTCAGGAGACCCAAATGTCCGCATCGCTTCTCGACCCGATCAAATTGGGCGCCATCGACGCGCCGAACCGCATCATCATGGCGCCGCTCACCCGCGGCCGCGCCGGCCCCGGCTTCGTGCCGAACGAGCTCGCGCGCGACTATTATCGCCAGCGCGCCTCGGCGGGGCTGATCATCTCCGAAGCGACGGGCATTTCGCAGGAAGGCCTCGGCTGGCCGGCGGCGCCGGGTCTGTGGACCGATGCGCAGGTCGAAGGGTGGAAGCCCGTCACCGAGGCGGTCCACGATGCCGGCGGGCGCATTGTCGCGCAGCTGTGGCACATGGGCCGCCTTGTCCATTCGGTGTTCAACGACGGCAAGCTGCCGGTGTCGGCCTCGGCGACGCAGGGCGAGGGCCGCGCCCACACGCCGGTCGGCCGCCGCGACCTTGAGGTCGCGCGCCCGCTCGAACTCCATGAAATCCCGCGCCTGATCGCCGATTATGCCAAGGCCGCCGAAAATGCGAAAAAGGCGGGCTTCGACGGCGTCCAGCTCCACGGCGCGAATGGCTATCTGATCGACCAGTTCCTGCGCGACAATTCGAACCTGCGCGACGATGATTATGGCGGCCCGGTCGCGAACCGCATCCGCCTGCTGCGCGAAGTCACCGAGGCGCTGATCGGCGTGTGGGGCGCCGACCGCGTATCGGTCCGCCTGTCGCCCAACGGCAATTCGCAGGGCGTCGACGACAGCAACCCCGAACCGCTGTTCACCGCCGCCGCCTCGGCGCTCGACGCGCTCGGCATCGGTTTCCTCGAATTGCGGGAACCCGGCCCCGACGGCACTTTCGGGAAGACCGATGTGCCCAAGCAGTCGCCCGCGATCCGCGCGGCGTTCAAGGGGCCGCTGATCCTCAACAGCGACTACACCGTCGCGCTCGCCGAGGAAGCGCTCGCCAGCGGCGTCGCCGACGCGGTCGCCTTCGGCCGCCCGTTCATCGGCAACCCCGACCTCGTCGAACGCATCCGCGCGGGTGCCGAATGGTCGGCCGACAATCCGCAGACCTGGTACTCGCCGGGCCCCGAGGGCTACACCGACTATCCGGCGCTCCAGCCGGCGTAATATCGTCATTGCGAGCGAAGCGAAGCAATCCAGGGCGGTTTAGGCCGGCTCTGGATTGCCGCGTCGCCTTCGGCTCCTCGCAATGACGATCCGATTTTCCGGCTAATTCCGCTCGGCGACCGCCTTGTCGACGATTCCGGCGCCGATCGGTCCCAATATGTTGCCGCCGAAGCGGAACAGCAGGAAGGCGCCGACGAACAGGATGATCGGCTCGATGAACATCACGACGATCGCCGCGATCAGCGCCACGAAGAACAAGGTCACGAAGCCGCCGCTCAGGGTCTGCTGACCCTTGGGGCCCAGCTCGATCGTGCGCGGCCCCTTGCTGTCCCACCATTTGCCGGTGACGATCGTCTTGCGCCCGCGCGCAAGCGGCGCCGGGCGTTCGGGGATGCGCGCGGGAGCGGGGTCGGGTCGGGTCGCCGGGCGCTCTGCCTTGGCCTCGGTCCACGGCCGGTTCGCGATCGGCCGGTTCTGCATCTCGGCGACCTTGGCGGCCATCCGCGTCCTGGCGGGATCGGTCGGCGCAGGCCGGGCCGGTTTGGGCTGGGCTTGCGTGGCCCTTGCCGCCGGCGACGGCGGCGGTGACGGAGCAGGCGCCGGGCGCGCGGGCCGGTTGGGTTCGACCCCCATCGCGCGGTCGTGCACATCCATGCGCTCGGCGGCGGTCGGCGGGGTCTGGCCGGTCGTCGTATCGATCACCACCAGCCGCCCGCCGCGTTCGACGACGGAATATCGGCTGGGGGGTGGGCGATCAACCAATGCCGAATTGTTCCTTCAGGGCCAGCATGGCGATCGCGGCCTTCGCCGCTTCGCCGCCCTTATCCTTGCGCGTCTTGTCGGCGCGCGCAAGCGCCTGTTCTTCATTTTCGACCGTGAGGATGCCGTTGCCGATCGCGAGCCCGTCGAGCGTCAGCGCCATGATGCCGCGCGCGCTTTCGTTCGAGACGACCTCGAAATGATAGGTTTCGCCGCGGATCACCACGCCGAGCGCGACATAGGCGTCATAACGCCCGCTGTCGGCGGCCATCGAGATCGCTGCGGGCACTTCGAGCGCGCCGGGGACGGTCACCGTCTCATGGCTATGCCCTTCGGCCTCGAGCGCGCTGCGCACGCCGTCGAGCAGCATATCGTTGAGATGGCTGTAGAAACGGGCTTCGACGATCAGAACATGTGCCATTATGCGGCCTCCCCGGGGATCGAACGTTCGCCGACGACCGACAGGCCATAGCCTTCGAGCCCGACGAGATTGTTATGCGACGGCGTCAGCAATTCCATTGCGTGAACGCCAAGGTCGGCGAGGATCTGCGCGCCGATGCCATAGGTGCGCAGGTCCATTCCCCCCGACGGCGGCGGGGTCGCGTCGGCCTCGGCCGATCCGGGCAGCGGACGCATCAGCATCACGATGACGCCGGCACCGGCCTCGCCGATCGCATCCATCGAGCGTTGCAGCCGGCGCTTCTTCGCGCCGGGGCGCCCCATCAGGTCGTCGAGCAGCGACACCGCGTGCATGCGCACCAAAGTCACGCCCGCAGGGTCGATCGCGCCCTTCTGCAGCACCATGTTGATGCTGCCGTCGATCTTGTTGCGATAGGATTTCAGGCGCCAGTCGCCGCCATAGTCCGATTCGAAGGGTTCGTCGGACACGCATTCGACCAGCCGGTCGTTGCGGTGGCGGTACGCGATCAGGTCGGCGATCGTGCCGATTTTCAGCCCGTGGCGCCGCGCGAAGGGGACGAGGTCGTCGAGCCGCGCCATCGATCCGTCGTCGTTCATGATCTCGCAGATCACCCCCGACGGGTTGAGGCCGGCGAGCCGCGCGATGTCGACCGACGCCTCGGTATGGCCGGCGCGCACGAGCACGCCGCCGTCGCGCGCGATCAGCGGAAAGACATGGCCGGGGGTGACGATGTCGTCGCGGCCCTTGGCGCCGTCGATCGCGACCGACACGGTGCGCGCGCGGTCGGCGGCCGAAATGCCCGTGGTCACGCCCTCGCGCGCCTCGATCGAGGTGGTGAAGGCGGTTTCGTGGCGGGTGCCGTTGGCGCGGCTCATCAACTCGAGGCCGAGCAGGTCGACGCGCGCCTTGGTCAGCGTCAGGCAGATCAGCCCGCGGCCGTGGGTCGCCATGAAATTGACCGCATCGGGGGTCGCCATCTGCGCCGGGATGACCAGGTCGCCCTCATTCTCGCGGTCTTCGTCGTCGACGAGGATGAACATGCGCCCGTTGCGCGCTTCGGCGATGATTTCCTCCGGCGTTGCCATCGGCGACAGGTCGCTGCCGTGCGCCAGCCAGTTCTCCAGCTTGCGCAGCGTGTCGGCGGTGGGGTTCCAGCCCGGCGAATCGAGGTCGCGCAGGCTGTTGGCGTGAAGACCGGCGGCGCGTGCGAGTCCCGACCGGGACATGGCGCCGTCATCGACGATGGCGCGGATGCGCTCGATGAGTTGCGTGGACATGCTGTGCAATATTCACATCAGAGTGTGAATGTCAATCAAGATATCACATTGGCGCCGTCGGGCGGCGATTATTTCGGCCCGAATACCGCGCTGTTGTCGCGGAGCGGCCCGTCGGCCTTGGCGTCGAGCAACGCGATCAGCTGCCCGCTGCGATCGTCGCGCTTGGCATAGTCGCGCGCCGACATGCCCGCGACATGATCGGCCTTGTCGGGGTTGGCGCCACCCCGCACCAGCAGCCGCACCATCGCGCTGTTCTTGGCCTGCACCGCCAGGATCAGCGCGGTTTCGCCGCGCCGGTTGGTCTGGTCGATCGGGGCCTTCCGCTTCAGCAGTTCATCGCCGGCGTCGGTGAAATTGAGCAGCGCGGCGTGCATCAACGGGGTCATGCCCTGCCGGTCGCCGATCGACGGGTCGGCGCCCTTGTCGAGCATGAAGCGCACCCACACGGCGTCGCGGCGTTTGGTGACGATGATCAGCGCGGTTTCGCCATTGTCGGGATGGCGCGTGTTGATCAGCGTGTCGTCGTCCTTCAGCGCCTCGGTCGCCTTGGTCCCGTCGCGGCTGTCGACCGCCTGCAAAAAGGCGTAGCCGCCGCGGAACTGCGCCGCTGCGGGCGGTGCGACGGCGAGCGCGACCAGCGCTGCGGCGAGCGAGAGGGAGGCGAAACGAAAAGCGGCGCGACGAACCATGACGGGATGACCTCGGGTACAGGGTGCCGCATCCGTTTCCCGGCGGACGACGACAAAGGTTGATTTTCGGCGCTTAGCCCAGCAAGGCTGGCCCGATGATGAACATCGCAAATACCGGACAAAAGCTTGCCCGCGCAAGCCTCCTCCTTCTCGCCGCCGCGGGGCTCGCCAGCTGCGACGCGCCGGCCGGCAATCCCGCCGGTCTTGACGGCCAACCCGCCGCAGCGAATGCCGAACCGCCGCTCAAGGGCGCGCGCATCGGCGGACCCTTCACCCTCGTCGACCAGGACGGCAAGACGGTGCGCGACACCGACTTCGCCGGCAAATATCGTCTTGTCTATTTTGGCTACAGCTTCTGCCCAGACATCTGCCCGGTGGACCTCCAGAAACTGATGCTCGGTCTGTCGCAGTTCGAAAAGGCCGATGCGGCGCGCGGCGCCAAGGTCGTGCCGATGTTCATCAGCATCGATCCCGAACGCGACACCCCGGCGGCGCTCAAGCCCTTCGTCGCCCGCTATCACCCGCGCCTGCTCGGGCTGACCGGCACCCCCGAACAGGTCGCCGCCGTCGCCAAGGCCTATGTCGTTCCGTACAGCAAGGTCGAGGGATCGGCGCCCGACCGCTATCTGATGTCGCATGCCCAGCTGGCCTTCCTGATGGACCCGGCCGGCAAGCCGATCGCACTGCTCCCGCTCGACAACAGCTCCACCGACGACGACGAAGGCGCGCCCGACAAGGTCGCCGCCGAAATCGCGAAATGGGTGAAGTGACGACGCGGCCGAATTTCTGGGAAGCTCCGCTCGCCAGCCTCGACGCCGGCGAGTGGGAAGCCTTGTGCGACGGCTGCGGCAAATGCTGCCTGCACAAGATCGAGGACGAGGATAGTGGCCGCATCTATCCGACCAATGTCGCGTGCCGCCTGCTCGACCTATCGACCGCGCGCTGCGGCGACTACAAGCACCGCCGCCGCCATGTCCCCGACTGCCTGACGCTCACCAAAAAGAAGCTTGAGGGCATCGAATGGCTGCCGCAGACCTGCGCCTATCGCCTGCGCGCCGAGGACAGTCCGCTGCCCGAATGGCATTATCTTGTCTCGGGCGATCGCGACGCGGTCCACCGCGCGGGCCAGTCGATCGTCGGCTGGACGATCGGCGAACAGCTCGCCGGCCCGCTCGAAAATCATCTGGTCGAACGCGTTGTTTAGGTTCGCGACGCCGCGCGACGCCGAAGCGCCCCAGATTTTCGTCGGCGACGATGCCTGGCCGGTGCGCCTCGTCCATCACGCGCGCTCGCGCCGCTACCGGCTCGTCTTCGACGCCGCGCGCGCCGAGCTGCGGCTGACGCTGCCGCGCCGCGGCAGCGCGACCAAGGCGCTGCGCTGGGCGAGCGAGCAACAGGACTGGCTGGTCGAACAGGTCGGCAAGGCGGTGATCCCGGTCGATATCGGCCCCGGCGCGCGCGTGCCCTTGTTCGGGATCGACCGGCAGATCCATTGGGATGCGGCGATGCCGCGCGCGGTCCGGCTCGACGGCGAGATCATCCGGCTGGGCGGTCCCGCCGACGGCGTTGGCCGCCGCGTCGAACGCTGGCTGAAGGCGCAGGCGCTCGACCTGATGGCCGAGGAAAGCCGTGTGCTTGCGGCGCGCGCGGGGCTGGCGGTCGGCCGCATCGGGGTCGGCGATCCGCGCAGCCGCTGGGGCAGCTGCACCGCGGCCGGCGACCTGCGCTACAGCTGGCGGCTGGTGATGGCGCCCGACCATGTGCGCCGCGCGACCGTCGCGCACGAGGTCGCGCATCTTCGCCACATGGACCATGGCCGCGCTTTCCATGCGCTGGTCGACGAACTGCACGACGGCGACGTCGCCGCGGCGCGCGCCTGGCTGCGCCGTGAGGGCCGCGGCCTCCACCGCTACCGTTTCGGCTAGGGTCAGGCCCTAGTTATTCTGCCCCGTCGGCTCGCGCGGCGGGACGCGCGTCGTCGTGCTCTTGACCGCCGGCGGCAGCGCCTTGTTCGCGGGCGGCGCCTTGGGTGCCGGTTCGGGACGCCCGGTCTGTTCGTCGAGCCAGCGCTGGTCGAGCACCGGGGCGTCGTCGGGCGCCAGCTGACCCGGGTCGCCGTCGGGGTTCACCGGCGGGCGGCTGTCGTAAGGAAGTTCGATCGGCATGCCATTGTCGTCGACCAGCCCGCCTTCGCCCGGCTCGCCGAGATAGGCTTCGTCCTCGTCCTCGAGCTGCCAGTCGGGCAGCTTGACCTCGGTGTCGAACGCCTCCACCGGGCGCCGCGCCACTGCGATGCGCATGAAATCGGCAAAGGCCTTGGCCGGCGCGCGGCCGCCCTGCAATCCGCCGACCGCCTTGGCATCGTCGCGGCCCATCCACACGCCGGTGGTTAGCCCGCTCGAAAAGCCCAGGAACCAGCCATCCTTGTTGCTCGACGTCGTCCCCGTCTTGCCCGCGACCGGGCGGCCGATCTGCGCCGCGCGACCGGTGCCGGTGGCGACCGCCGTCTGCATCAGGTCGGTGATCCCCGCCGCGACCCAATTGTCGACCAGCACGGTGCCGCGCTCGGGCGCGCGCTGATAGAGCAGCCTGCCGTCTGCGGTCGTGACCTTGGTGATGCCATAGGGTTCGGCCGACACGCCCTTGCGCGATATCGCGGCAAAGGCGGCGGTCATGTCGATCACGCGCACGTCCGACGTGCCGAGCACCATCGACGGCTGGGTGTTGATCGGGGTCGAGATGCCGAAGCGGCGCGCCATATTGGCGACCGACGAGGTGCCGACCTCGTCGCCGAGCTTCGCCGCGACGGTGTTGACCGAATAGGCAAAGGCGCTGCGCAGGTCCATCGCGCCCGAGAAGCGGCCCGACGAGTTGCGGGGGCTCCAGCCGCGGATCGTCACCGGCTCGTCGACCACTTCGTCGTCGACCTTATAGCCCGATTCGAGCGCGGCCATATAGACGAACACCTTCCACGCCGACCCGGGCTGGCGCACCGCCTGCGTCGCGCGGTTGTAATTGGATGCGACATAGTCGGTGCCGCCGACCATCGCGCGCACCGCGCCGTCGCGGTCGATCGATACCAGCGCGCCCTGCGCGCCGCCGGGGACATTCGCCTGGATCGCCGCGGTCGCCGCGCGCTGCATATTGAGGTCGATCGTGGTGTAGACGTCGATCGCCTCGCTGCCCTCGTCGATCAGCATGTCGAGCTGCGGCAGCGCCCAGTCGCTGAAATAACGCGCGCTGTTCTGCCCGGTTTCCTGCGCCATCTGGACGTCGGCGGGCTTGGCGCCATCGGCCTGCGACTGGGTGATCACACCGGCGTCGACCATCACCTCGAGCACGACGCCCGCGCGGCCCAGCGCGGCCTGCGCGTCGGCGGTCGGCGAATAGCGCGACGGCGCCTTGACCAGCCCGGCGACCACCGCCGCCTCGGACAGCGACATCTGCGTCGCGCTATGCCCGAAGAAACGCCGCGACGCCGCGTCGATGCCGTAACTGCCGCCGCCGAAATAGACCTTGTTGAGATAGAGCTCGAGGATCTCGTCCTTCGAGAATTTCCATTCGAGCGCCATCGACAGCACCATCTCGCGCGCCTTGCGCGTCCAGGTGTAGCTGTTCGACAGGAAGATGTTGCGCGCGAGCTGCTGGGTGATCGTCGAGGCGCCCTGCAGGCGGCGGCCGCTGCCGCGATTCTGCACCGCGACGACTGCGGCGCGCGTCATGCCGACGGGATCGACCCCGGGATGATAGCGAAAGCGCCGGTCCTCGACCGCGACCATCGCGTCCTGCATCACCTGCGGCGTTTCGCTGAGCGTCAGCCAGCGGCCGTAATTGGGGCCGAGGGACAGGAAGACGGTGCCATCGGCGGCGTGGACGCGGATCGTCTGGCCCGCGGGCGACTTCTTGAGTTCCTCGAAGCTCGGGATGCGCTGCACCGCGATGCCGACCGCGACCGCGAGCGCGACCGTGCCGACGAGCGCGAGGCCGAGGCCCCAGCGCACCGCACGGCGCAGCCAGACGCGCCAACGCGGCGGCTCGCCCGTGGAAGGCGACCCGCCCGATTTGGCGCTACCTGACGATTTTCCTGACGAAGCCTGCTGTCTTTCGCGGCGCAAAGCCGATTCCCTTCCCTCGCTGCGCCCCTGTACGCGTCAGCAGCGAGGATCGGTCATCAACCCTCGCCGGTGGTTGCGTCATCCTGCCCGCGGTCCGCGAAGTCAAGCGCCGCGCTGTTGATGCAGTAACGCAGCCCCGTCGGTCCGGGTCCGTCGGGAAAGACATGGCCGAGGTGTCCTTCGCACTTGGCGCAGCGCACCTCGGTGCGGACCATGCCGTGGCTGGTGTCGGTCAGCTCGGTCACCGCGCCGCCGTCGGCCGGCGCGGTATAGCTCGGCCAGCCCGACCCGCTGTCATATTTGGTTCGGCTGTCGAACAGAGGCTCGCCGCACCCGGCGCAGCGATAGACGCCGTCGCCCTTATGGTCGGTATATTTGCCGGTAAAGGCGCGCTCGGTGCCGCCTTCGCGCAGGACATGATGCGCCATCGGGTCGAGCGGCCTAGTCGTTTTGGGATCGGTCATGGAGTGTCTCCTGGGAGGCGTGCGGGGCGATATTCGCAGCCACGCGGCCGTTGGTTACAATATCGGGCCGGCGCCCGCTTTGCGCAAGGGGGCCGGTCAGCCGCCGGGCAATCGCGTCGCGCGCGACATCCAGCGCACCAGCGGCGGCGCGAGCCCCGCGATCCGCACCATCGGCGCGGCGCCCGAGCGGCTTTCGCCCATCCGCCACGCTAGATTGGCGAGCGCGAAGGGCCGCGCCATGCGCGCCGCGAGCGCGCGCTGATAGGCGGGCGCCGCCTGGGCTTCGCCATGCCGCCACGCCGTTACAGCCGCCTCGGCGCTGGCGAGCGCGATCCCCATGCCTTCACCCGCCAGACTCGGGATCACCCCCGCCTGGTCGCCCAGCCGGAACAGCCCCGGCGTCGTGACGCCGCTGCGCCAGCCATAGGGGACATGCCCGATCGCATCGATCGCCGCGCCCCAATCGGCAAAGGCAAGCCGTTCGCCGAGCCGGGGATTCTCCTCGCCCAGCCGGCGCAGCAGCGCCTCGGGCGCGCCGTCGAGCCGCGACTTGTGGACCGCGAGGCACAGGTTCGCGCTGCCGTCCTCCTGCCGCACCAGCCCGGCATAGCCGCGATCAAACAGGTGCAGCTCGACCGCATCGCCGACCAGCCGGTCGAGCGCGGCAGCTTGGGGCATGCGCAGCCTTAATCCGATCACTGGGTCGGCCTGCTGCCACGCCGCCGGATCGCGCGGAAAGCCGCGAAAGCCGTGCTTGCCCGCCGCGAGAAAGATCGACGGCGCCGTGAGCGAAGCGCCGTCGCGCGTCTGCACCGTGCCGCCCGCCAGCACGGTGGCATGGACCCCGCGTTCGAGCCCGGCGCCCGCCGCCTCCGCCGCCGCCTGCAAGGCCGAATCGAGCCGCCGCCGTGACACCCCCATCGCCGCTGCGGGCAGCATCGTCTCGCTCGCCGCGCGCCCGGCGAACAGCCGCACCCGCCGCACGACCTGCCCGCCGAGCGTCTCGCCATCGATCCCCAGCGCCGCGAGCCGCGTCAGCGATTGCCAGCTCAAAAAGCCGCCGCACAGCGCGTCGCCGGTTTCGCGCGCGCGTTCGAGCAGCAGGATATTCGCCCCCTCGCGCGCCAGTCCGATCGCCGCCGCGGCACCCGCCGGCCCGGCGCCGATGACCAGCGCGTCGGTGTCGGTCACCGCACCCGCTCGACGCACAGCCGATAGGGAAAGCTGCGAAAGATGCGGCACTGTGCAGCGCTATCGGGCAGGGCCGCGTCGAGCATCGCGGCCCACTCGGCCCGCCGGAAGCTGCGTCCGACCGAAAGCTGCCCGTCGCGCCGCACGATCGGGTCGACCCACGCCAGCGCCGCGAGCAGCGGATAGCCCGCGAAGGGGAGCCGCTGGCGATGGAGGTCGTTGACCAGCCAGCCGCGCGCCGCCTCGCGATCCATGAAGCGCAGGAAATCGTGCCGCTGCGCGGGCGTCATATGATGGGTGACGAGGCTCGACAGGATGATGTCCCACCCCTCGCCCGCGAGGTCGCGATAATCGCCGGTGACGAAGCGCGCGGCGCCGCCGAGCCTTGCTTCGGCTACGGCCGCGCTCTTGGGGTTGAGGTCGACCCCGACAAGGTCGAGTGCGACCCCGCGCTTATCGCCCCAGCGCGCGATCCGCGCCAGCATGTCGCCGGCGCCGAAGCCGACGTCGAGGATGCGCCATGGTCTGGCGCCGATGCCGCGTGCCCGCGCGCGGTCGAGGAAGCCCAAAGTCGGGCGAGCCGCGAGCGTCAGCGCGTTGATCCGCGACAGGTCGGCGAGCACTCTGGCATAGCGCGCGGGCGGCAGTTCGACCGCATCCATCTCCTCCTCGGCCTCGATCGGCGCCGCGAGGCTGGCGAAGGGGTTCATGACGCGGTGAAGCGGATCGCCTCGGCGGCGAGCCCGGGGCCGAAGGCGATCGCGATCCCTTCGCCCGTCGCCTGCCTTTCCATCATGCGCGCGAGCACGAACAATATCGTCGCCGACGACATATTGCCCCACGCCGCGAGGACCGCGCGGCTGTCGGCGAGCGCATCGGCGGGGACGTGCAACGCCGCCTCGACCGCGTCGAGCACCGATCGCCCGCCCGCATGCACCGCGAGCAAGGGCGGCGGCGCATCGCCGCCGAACAATTGTGCCTGCACGGCCGGCTCGCCGAGTGCGGCGCGCAGCCGCCCCGGCACCTCGCCCGACAGCTGCATCGCGAAACCCCTGTCGCCGATGTCCCAGCGGATGAGGTCTTCGCTTTCCTCGAGCGCGAGACTGCGCCCCTCGCCCAGCGCCAGTCCGCGCGGCTCGGCCGAAACGACCCCCGCCGCGGCGCCGTCGCTGAACTGCAGCATCGCGAGCAGAGGCTCGGGCTGGTCGGCGAGGCTGAGGTGCAATGTCGACAGCTCGACGCTCGCCACCAGCACCACCGCATCCGGCTCCGACCGCACGATATGCCGCGCGTTGCGCAGCGCGGTGACCCCGGCGTAGCAGCCCATGAAACCGATCAGCACGCGCTCGACCGTCGGCGGCAGCCCCAGCCTCCGCGCGATGATCTGGTCGATCCCCGGCGCGACGAAGCCGGTGCAGCTTGCGACCACCAGATGTGTGACGCGTGCGGGGTCAAAGGCATCGCCGAGCCTGGCGATCGCTTGCAAGGCCAGCTCGGGCGCATGCGCGGCATAGGCCGCCATGCGGACCGACGTCGGCGGCAACCCCGGCACATCATAGAAACCGCCCGGTGCGACCGGCGACCCGCCGTCCTTGGTCGGCGGCAGCACCGACCAGCGATGCTCGATCCCCGATCGCGCCGCCATGCGCGCAAAGATCGCGCGGACACGCTCGTCGGTCAGCCGCGGCGTCGCCCAGTCGATGAACGCCTGGTGGATATCATGATCGGGCGTCGCGGTGGCGAGCGCATTGAGCCAGGCGGTGGGGGCGGCGGACATGGCGCTGTTTGGATCAAAAGCCTTGGACTGGCCAGCGGATAAGCGCCTGCCTCCCTTTACCGCGGCTTAACCATGATCGCGCTATCGAACAGGCGTGGGACCGCGCCTTTTCCTTGCCTTTGGCCTGTTGCTCGCGACGCCGTCGGGGGCGGCGGCGCAGTGCATGCTGTGCGGAGCCGACGGCGCATCGAGTGGCATCGCGAGTCGCAAGACCGAAACGCCGCTGCGCGTCGAGGTCGAAACCCAGCTCGACATGGGCCGCGTCGCGGTCGGTGCGGGGGGCGGTGCGGTCGAACTCGACCCGCTTTCGGGCGCGCGCCGCCTCAGCGGTGATGTCGTCGATCTTGGCGGCTTTGCGGTCACCGGCACCGTTACCGTGACCGGCGAACCCGGCGCCGCGGTCCGCGTCATCCTGCCGGCCAGCGTCGATCTCGACAGCGACCGCGGCCGCCGCGCGCGCGTCTCGGGGCTCGTCACCGACCTCAATGCCGCGCCGCGCCTCGGCCCCGACGGCCGCCTGCAATTCCGCTTCGGCGGCCGGCTCCAGATCGCGGGCCTCGACGACGGCGACTATCGCGGACGCATCCCGGTGACGGTGGAATATCAATAGCGGGAACGGCCGGAGTGGGGTTGAAAGCGGACGCCAATTGCATCGTCATCCCGGGCTTGACCCGGGATCCGCCTTCCTTCCTCAACCGCAGGATGAGAGAAAAGGCAGGCCCCGGGTCAAGCCTGGGGTGACGGGAAAATGGAAGGTCGGCTTCCGCCGAAACCCTGACCGTGATCAGTCGCGTACTCCGAACAGCGCCGTACCCACGCGCACATGCGTCGCGCCGAGCATCACCGCCGTTTCATAATCGCCGCTCATCCCCATCGAGCGCAGCGGCAGGCCGTGACGCGTCGCGAGCTCATCGAGCAGCGCGAAATAGGGCGTCGGCGATACGTCGGCGGGCGGGATCGCCATCAGGCCTGCGATCGCGAGTCCGGCGTCCTTCGCCTCGGCGAGCAGCGCGGGCAGGTCGGCGACCGGACAGCCGCCCTTCTGCTCCTCGTCGCCGATATTGACCTGCATGAAGAATATCGGCTGCTTGCCCGCCTTGGCACAGGCCTTGGCGAGCGCCTGCACCAGCGACGACCGGTCGACCGAATGGATTGCGTCGAACAGCGCGACGGCTTCTTCGGCCTTGTTCGACTGGAGCTGGCCGATCAGGTGGAGCACGACATCGGTGGTGTCGGCGCGTAGCACGGGCCATTTGCCCGCGGCTTCCTGTACCCGATTTTCGCCGAAGTGACGCTGCCCGGCAGCGATCAGCGGGCGAATCGCGTCGGCGTCGTGCGTTTTCGACACCGCGATCAGCTGTACCTCGGCCGCCTTGCGGCCCGCGCGCGCCGCCGCGGCGGCGATTCCCGCTTCGACCCCGGCCAATCGCTGCGCTGCGTCTTCCATCACTCGTCCTTCACTCGCGCCAGCGCGTTGCGCGCGGCGGCGACGCGCCTATAGAAAAGCCGATGCCCGGGCGCCACCCTTTCGCGAAACCGTCAGCCCGCCAGCCTTTGGCCTGGCTGTTCACCGATGCGCGGCTCGGCCGGGCACTGTTCGCGGCGGCAGCGCAGCTGCCGCCGGGCAGCGGCATCGTGATCCGCGACGACGACCGCGCGCCGGGCGAGCGCTGGCGCCTCGCGCGCCGCCTCGCGGCGATCGCGCGCGCGCGCCAGCTTACCATTCTGCTCGCGGGCGCGCCCGCGCTGGCGCGGCGCTGGGGTGCCGACGGCGTCCATCTGCGTCAGCGGCACGCGCGGCACGCGGCGCAGGCGCACCGCCTCGGCCTCATCGTCTCGATGCCGGTGCACAACCTTCGCGAAGCTCGCGCCGCGCGCCGTGCCCGCGCCGACCTCGCCTTCGTCTCGCCGCTCCATCCGACGCGCTCGCATCCCGGCGCCCCGGCGCTGAAGCGCGCGACCTGGCTGCGCCTCGCGCGGCTCAGCGGCGCGCAAGCCGTCGCGCTCGGCGGGATGACCTCCGCGCGCGCTGCGACGCTGCGCCGCGCGAGCAAGGCAAGCGGCATCGTTCCCGGCTGGGCGGCGATCGATCATTGGCTGGAAAAAGCGGCGAAGCGCCGGGTTTAACCTGCGTCGATATTTGGTTCAGGGTGAGTCGGAGACGACCACAGGTCAAAATGGTGACGTTCCGCGACCCGGAGCGCAGCGCACTATTGTGTGTGAGCACCGGAAGCACGGAAGGTCGCCATTTGCATGCCGCCCTGTGCCAAATAGCGATGCAGGTTTAGAAGCGGAACGCGGTCCCGACATAGACCGCCTGACTGTCGCGGCGGGTATCGGTCAGCGGCTGGACGCTGTCCTCGCTCTTGTACCGCACCCCGGCGGTGACATCGAGATTCTTGGTCAGGCGATAGCTGCTGACGACGTCGACGGCCTGTTCGTCGCCCGGTGCGGTCAGGCGATCGGTCGCGCCGGCGGGATCGGTCGGGCGCGCGGTCATGCGCGTTGCAAAGCGCGACTTCTTTTCATTCTGCTCGGGCGCCTTCGCCTGCGGCAGGTTCCTGAGGTCGACGCCGCGCGGCAGCGTCGGGGTCACGAATTTCTCGAACCCGACCGATGCGCCCAGATTATAGGCGACGGGGGTGATCGCGACGGGCGCCTTGCGGCCCTGTGCCAAGGCCGAGGTCATCGCGGCGCTCGACGCATTGTCACGCGCGCGAATCACCACGGTGATCGCACGGTTCTGGCGATTCTCGTCGGTCAGCGCGGGGGTGAAGCTGAAATTGTTGCGCGCATCGGCCGACACCTTGGCATAGCGTGCGATCAGCCGCGGATCGCCCGACGCGGGGGTGAATTGCCCCAGCAGCGTTTCGGACAGGCTGGTTTCGCGGATGCGGTCGGCGCGGCTCATCGCGGCGAGCGCGGGGGGCAGGGCGAGCGAAATGGTCGCCAGACCGACGACCCCTGCTTTCCAGAAATGGCGCGAATTGCGCGGCATTGTCTGCGACTCCAACCCCAGTACCTGACCTAGATAGGCCGAACGCGCCGACTTTTCCAGTGATTCGCGAGAAAGCAAATCTTTATCGCCCAATTTTCATGGGCCTGTTGCGCGATGACCACAGTGCGCCGTCAAGCTGACTCCCCGATGAACGCCGCGAACAAGCCGATTGCCGCGCTTGCCGCCGCGCGAGAGGCGCGATAGAGACGCTGGAAATCCAGCAAGCGCGGCAATCGCCCGCGCCCGATCAATAAGGTGTTTCGGCATGTTCCAGCTTCCCGTCCCTGCCACGCTCGGTCGCCGTTCGGCCGCGCTCGCGCTCCTCGGTGTCGCGGCGCTCGGTCTTTCGGCGTGCGGCGGCAAGGAACGGCCGCGCGCCGATCTCGCCGCGAGCCAGGTCACGACGATCGGCGTGAACTCCTATCTGTGGCGCGCCTCGCTCGATGCCTTGTCGTTCATGCCGCTGCTCCAGGCCGATTCGTCGGGCGGCGTCATCATCACCGACTGGTACGCCAACCCGGGCAATCCGAACGAGCGTATGAAGGTCACCGTGTCGATCCTCGACCGCGACCTGCGCGCCGACGCGCTACGCGTCGCCGCCTCGCGCCAGGTCGCGCAGAACGGCACCTGGGTCGATGCGCCGGTGCAGGCGGCGACGGTGCAGAAGCTCGAGGAAATCATCCTCACCCGCGCCCGCGACCTGCGTCGTTCGGCCTTCGAGGGCTAATATCCGGGCGCGGACACGCGCCGACAGACATCAACGGGGTAGACAAGAATGACCCGCGAAACGCGCTTTGGCGCCCTCGCCGCCGATGCCCGCTGGCAGGCGGCGTGGGACGCCGCGAACAGCTTTGCCACGACCGACAGTGGCGACAAGCCCAAGGCCTATATCCTCGAGATGTTCCCCTATCCCTCGGGACGCATCCATATGGGGCATGTCCGCAACTATGCGATGGGCGACGTGCTCGCGCGCTTCAAGCGGATGACCGGCCACGACGTCCTCCACCCGATGGGCTGGGACGCGTTCGGCATGCCCGCCGAAAATGCGGCGATGGAAAAGGGCGTCCACCCCGGCGGCTGGACGCGCGACAATATCGCGTCGATGCGCGCGCAGCTGAAGCGCTTGGGGCTAGCCATTGACTGGAGCCGCGAACTCGCGACCTGCGAGCCCGATTATTATGGCCAGGAACAGGCCTTGTTCCTCGACCTGTTCGCGCACGGCCTCGTCACGCGCAAGCACAGCTATGTCAATTGGGACCCGGTCGACATGACCGTGCTCGCCAACGAGCAGGTGATCGACGGCCGCGGCTGGCGCTCGGGCGCGCTCGTCGAGAAGAAAAAACTGTCGCAGTGGTTCCTCAAGATCACTGACTTCGCCGAGGAGTTGCTCGACGGTCTGGGCAGCCTCGACAGCTGGCCCGACAAGGTGCGGCTGATGCAGGAAAACTGGATCGGCAAGTCGCAGGGGCTCGAGTTCAGCTTCAAACTCGCCGGCGGCGCGCCGGGCTTCGACGTCTTCACGACGCGCCCCGACACCCTCTACGGCGCGAGCTTCGCGGCGATCTCGCCCGACCATCCGCTCGCCGAACGCCTCGCCAAGGATTCGCCCGAGCTCGCGGCGTTCATCGAGGAATGCCGCCGTCAGGGCACCGCCGCCGAACAGATCGACACCGCCGAGAAAATGGGTTTCGACACCGGCATCGCCGTCGAGCACCCGCTCGATCCGAACTGGCACCTGCCCGTCTGGGTCGTGAACTATGTGCTGATGGACTATGGCACCGGCGCGATCTTCGGCTGCCCGGCGCACGACCAGCGCGACCTCGACTTCTCGCGCAAATATGGCCTGCCCGTCCATCGCGTGATCGCCGATGGCGACGAGACCGCGCAGCATTTCGCGGGCGACGAGGCGTATGTCGGTCCCGGCAAGCTGGTGAACAGCCATTTCCTCGACGGCATGACGATCGACGAGGCGAAGGCCGCGATCATCGCGCGCGCCGAGCATGAGGGCTGGGGCAAGGGCACGACCGTGTGGCGCCTGCGCGACTGGGGCGTTTCGCGCCAGCGCTATTGGGGCACCCCGATCCCCTTCATCCACTGCGCGGCGTGCGGCATGGTGCCGGTGCCCAAGGGCCAGCTGCCGGTGGTGCTGCCCGAGGACGCCGATTTCTCGGTCCCCGGCAATCCGCTCGACCGCCACCCGACGTGGAAGCATGTCGCGTGCCCGACCTGCGGCGGCGAAGCGGTGCGCGAAACCGACACGCTCGACACCTTCGTCGATTCGAGCTGGTATTTCCTGCGCTTCGCCTCGGCGCCGTCGGACAAGCCGTTCGACGCCGACGTCATCCGCCGCTGGCTGCCCGTCGATCAATATATCGGCGGCATCGAGCATGCGATCCTCCACCTGCTCTACGCGCGCTTCTGGACGCGCGCGCTGAACAAGCTCGGCATGATCGACATCAAGGAGCCCTTCGCCAGCCTGTTCACGCAGGGCATGGTGACGCACGAAACCTACAGCCGCGAACAGGGCGAAGGCCTGCCGCCGATCTTCTTCACCCCCGATGAGATCAGCCGCTCGGCCGACGGCGCGACGCTCGAATCCGACGGCGCGCCGGTGCAGGTCGGCCGCGTCATCAAGATGTCGAAGTCGAAGAAGAATGTCGTCGATCCCGACGCCATCCTCGACCAGTACGGCGCCGACGCTGCGCGCTGGTTCATGCTCTCCGACAGCCCGCCCGAGCGCGACCTGCCGTGGAGCGAGGCGGGCATCGAGGGCGCGTGGCGCTTCGTCCAGCGCCTGTGGCGCCTCTTCGGCGACACCGAGACTATCGGCGACGGCGGCGAAGACAAGGCGCTCGCGCGCAAGCTGCACCAGGCGATCGCCGGCGTCGCCGCCGACATCGAGGCGCTCGGCTTCAACAAGGCGGTGGCCAAGATCCACGCGCTCGCCAACGAGGTCGAAAAGGCCAAGCCCTCGGCGACGCGTGCCGAGGCGTGCCGCACCCTGATCCTGCTCGTCGCGCCGATGCTGCCGCATCTCGCCGAGGAAGCCTGGGCGGCGCTGCCCGAGGGCCAGCGCAGCACCGCGATGATCGCCGATGCCGCCTGGCCCGCCGCCGATCCGGCGCTGCTCGTCGACGACGAGGTGACGATCGCGATCCAGATCGCGGGCAAGCTGCGCGACACGATGACCGCCGCCAAGGGCGCTGACAAGGACGCGCTCGAAGCCGCCGCGCTCGCGCGCCCGCGCATCGCTGAATTGCTCGCCGGCGCCGCGCCGAAAAAGGTGATCGTGGTTCCCGACCGGCTCGTGAACATCGTTCCCTGACGGGCCTGTGGGAACTTATCGCCACCCGCCCCGTTCGCATTTCCCGAACGGCTCGACACGAACGGGGATAGGGGGCATGAGGGTTTTTGATGCGTAAGCTTGTTACCGCCTCGATTGTCGCCGCCTCGCTCGCTCTCGGCGGCTGCGGCCTGCGCCCGCTCTATGCCAGCGGCAGCGACGGCGCGGTGGCGACGATCCTCGCCGACGTCGATGTCGCGCCGATCGAGGGGCATCAGGGCTGGCTCGTCCGCAACGCGCTGCGCGACCGCCTCGTCGCGGCGCAGAACGGGCAGGGCGCCGGCAAGCGCCTGCGCCTCGATGTCAAGCTCGAGGACAGCATCACCGGCTTCGGCGTCCGCGCCGACGATGCCGTGACCCGCGAACGCCGCACATTGCGCGCGCGTTACCAGCTCGTCGATGCCGCGAGCGGCGAAGTGCTGCTCGACGCGACCGCCTTTTCCGACGCCGGGATCGACGTCGTCGGCAGCGAATATGCGACGATCGCCGCCGAATCGACTGCGCTCGAACGGCTGTCGTCGGCGGTCGCCGACCAGATCGTCGCGCGCCTCGCGGTCTTTGCCGACCGTGGTGGCGGGCGCAATGCCGACGCCCCGCCGGCCCCGGTCGTCACGCCCGGCGGACAATGAAAAGCGTCAAGCCGCAAGACCTCGAACGCGTCCAGCGGCTCGACCAGCGCTTCATTCTCCTCACCGGTCCCGACGACGCGACGATGGAGGTGCTCGCGGCAAAGCTGACCGGCCTTGCCGGCAAGGACGCCGAACGGCTCGACCTCACCTCGTCGCAAATGTCGCAGGACCCTTCGCTGCTCGCGGCCGAGGCCGCGTCGATGTCGCTCTTCGCCGGCGCGCGCATCATCCGGCTCGACATCCTGGGCAGCGGTGACGATTGCCTCGCCGCGGTCGAGGCGCTGCTCGCCGCCGACAGCGCGATCAACCCGGTGATCGCGACCGGCGCCTCGGTCACCGCCAAGTCGAAGCTGGTCAAGCTCGTCGAGGGGTCGGACCATGGCGTCGCCGCCATCTGTTACCAGCCCGACCGCCGCGCGCTGATCGGCATCGCGATGGCGGCGGCCGACGAACAGGGCCTCCGGCTCGGCAATGCCGAGGCGCAATTGCTCGTCGACCTCGTCTCGGGCGATCAGGCGCTGATGCGCCGCGAGCTCGAAAAGATCGCGCTCTACCTCGATGCCGGCCGCGACCGCCAGCGTCAGGTCGCCGCCGCCGACATCGCCGCGCTCGGCGCTGCGACGCACGAGGAGGATGTCAGCGAAGTCATCAATACCGCGCTCGGCGGCAAGGTGCGCGATCTGCCCGCGATGTTCGCCACCGCCGCCGCGGTCGGGGTCGCCGAAATCCGCATCATCCGCGCGCTCGCGATCCGCGCCGCGCAGCTCGCGCGCCTCCGCGCCGAAGTCGATGCCGGCGCGCATCCTTCGACCGTCGTCTCGGCGCGCAGCAGCGGGGTTTTCTGGAAAGAACAGGCGGCGGTGACCGCACAGCTCCATATCTGGGATTCGGTGCGCATCGCGCGGCTGATGAGCCGGTTGCTCGATTGCGAACGCAGCTTGAAAGCCTCGGGGACCGCCGGCGGGGTGCTGTTCAAGAAGCTCGTCACCGACATCGCGCACCAGGCCGCACGGGCGCGCTGATCGCGTTGTTCTCCTTGGGGAGAGTCCGCCGCGGCAGTGCCCGGCCGCGGCGGACCTCCCGCCCCTCCTCGCCAGGAGGAGGGGGGAGAGCGGGTTAGAACTGGCCGCGCAGCGTGATGCCATAGGTGCGCGGCTCGCCGGGGAAGCCGACGAACAATTTGTTCGCGGTCGCCGGGAAACCCAGCGCAGCGGGCGCCGCGACCGAACGGAAGCCGTTCGACCCCTGCAGCGGCATGTCGGCCCCGATCTGGTAATATTTGCGGTTGAGCAAATTCTGGCCCCAGAATTCGACGCCCCAGCGCCGCTCGGGGCCAAAGATGCCGATGCGGCCGTTGAATACCGCAAAACCGTCCTGAACCTTTTCGATGTCGAGGTTTGATCCCGTGTTGGTGTCGCTTTGCAGGCGCGTGTCGAGATAGAAGAGCGCGCTCATCCCCGACGTCCCGATCGGCGGGGTCCAGCTGATCCCCGCGGTCGCGACATATTTGGCGGCGTTCGACACCCCGCGGCCGGGCAGCTGGAACAGCACCGGCGACAGCGGCCGTCCGCCGGTGCCGACGAGATTGCGGCGATAGAGCGTATCGACATAGGTCAGCCCCATATTGACCGACAGATAGCGCGCCGGGCGCAGGAAGGTCTCGATCTCGAGCCCTTTGGCGACCACCCCGGGCTCCAGCCGGTCGGCAGCGCAGGCGCCGGTGACCGCGCTATTGTCGATCGGCCCCGTCCCCAGGTCGTCCTTGCACGCCTGGATATTGGTCACCTCGAAGTTGATGCCGTTGAAGGTGTTGAGCTGGTAATTGCTATATTCCTGATAGAAAGCGGCGACGTTCACGTCGATGCCGGGGCCATCCCATTTGACCCCCAGTTCATAGGCATCGACCTTTTCGCTCGCGAACTGCAGGTCGCTCGCTTCGGGGCGGCCGTTGCCCGGGGTGTTCGCGGGACGCGCGAGCGCGGCGGTGCAGGCGGCGTTCTGCGCCGCCGATCCCGCCGTCGTGCTGCACGGCCGGTCGAGCGCCGAATAGTCGAGGTTGAAGCCGCCGGCCTTGTAGCCTTTCGAGGCCGAGGCATAGACGAGCAGCGACGGGTCGGGTTTCCAGCTGAGCACCGCGGTGCCGGTCCACTGGCCTTCGCTGAATTTCGTCCCCGGCGCGCCCGCGACGATGTCGGGCGCGGTGCCGTTGATCACGCAGACGATGCTCGCCAGCGCCTGCAGGGATGAATTGACGATCGCCGGACACAGCGTGTTGGTGAAATTGGCGTCACCCTCCAGCGTCTTCTTCTCATGCGTGTAGCGCGCGCCGACCGTCAGCGTCAGCACATCCTCGACGATGTCGAAGCTGTTGTGCGTGAACACCGCATAGTTGGTGCTGCGCTGATGGAAGGTTGACCCGTTGTTGCCGGTGTTGTTCAGCCGTGCCGCACCCAGCAGCGGGGCGATATTCTGAAAACCCGGGAAAGACGCCAGCGGCAGGTTCGAGCAGGTGGCCGATGCCGGATTGAGCAGCGCCGGCGCCAGCGCGCCCGCGGCGAGGCAGTTGGCATAGCGTTCATAGTCGCCGCCATATTTGATGTCGTCGTCGACATCGAGCTTCTCATTGGCAAAATAGCCGCCGACCAGCCAGTCGAGCCGCCCGTCGAACGCCTCGCCCTGCAACCGCAGTTCCTGCGTGAACAGGCGGAAGCGGCGGTCGAGGTCGGTGCGGCGCAGGATGTCGAGCGCGTTGAAATCGCCGTCCTGTCCCTGCGCATTCTTGTAGTCGCGATACGCCGTGATCGAGGTCAGCGTCGCGGCGCCCAGCTCCCAATTGAGCTCGCCCGACACGCCCCAGTCCTTGGTGTCGGAGCGATAGGGGACGCCGGGGGTGTTCGCCTGCTGGCGGATGAAGCTCTCACCCGCGGGCGCGACCTGGTGGTTGGCGCCGAGGAATTGCAGCAGCGGCAGCAGCGTGTTGGGTGACGCCACCGGGAAACCGTCGGCGCCGCGCGTCAAATTGCGCACCGGGTTGAGCAGCACGCCGCCGCAGCAATTTTCATTGCGCTGGCTGTAATCGGCGATCAGTCGGAATTTCAGGCTTTCGGTCGGTTCGAGCAGCAACTGCCCTTTCACCAGCCAGCGGTCGCGGTCGTTGATGTCGGGCTCGCCCGCGGTGACATTCTTGATGAAGCCGTCGCGCTGTTGCCAGACGCCGTCGACGCGCAGCGCCGCCTTGTCGCCGAGCGGTGCGTTGAGCATGCCGTCGACGCGCCAATAGTCATAATTGCCGTAACTCACCGATCCCTTGCCGGCAAAGGCGCCGAGTTCGGGCCCCTTGGTGACGATATTGATCAGGCCGGCGGTCGAGTTGCGCCCGAACAGCGTACCCTGCGGCCCGCGCAGCACCTCGACGCGCTCGATGTCGCCCAGTTCGGACAGGCCGACCCCGGTGCGGCTGCGATAGACGCCGTCGATGAACAGCCCGACCGAGCTTTCGAGGCCGGGATTCTCGCCGACCGTGCCGATGCCGCGGATGCGTGCGGTAAAATTGACTTCGCTCGTCGCACCCGACACCAGCAGCGACGGGGCGACCTGCCCCAGCGCACGCACGTCGGTCGCGCCGGTTTTTTCCAGCGTCTCGCCGGTCACTGCCGATACCGCGATCGGCACGTCGGACAGCGCTTCGCTGCGCCGTGTCGCGGTGACGATGATCGTACCGTCGTCGGGCTCCTCGGCGCCCTGCGGTGCGGCGTCCTGCGCCCAGGCCGGCGCTGCTGCCATGGCTATGACCAGCGACGCGCCCAGCGCGCTGCTACGGGCAAAACGCGCAATTCTCCCACCTTTTGTCATCGTCATCCTCCCACATGCTTATTTTATTCTCAGGCATGATAACAAATCTGGAGCAGGAATCCACAACGAAAACCGCCCGCATCCGGGGGGATGCGGGCGGCTCTCAAAGTCCTGAAATCAGGAGGTTTTCGGCTTAGAACTTGCCGCGCAGTGTCACACCATAGGTCCGCGGTTCGGCCAGGAACTGCGAGAAGATCTGGCGGCCGCCGGGGAAGCCGTTGGCGTCGTTGTACGGCCCCGAGGTCGTACCCGCCTGGAAGGGCGAGTTGAACGCGACCTGGGCATATTTGGCGTTGAGCAGATTCTGCGCCCAAAGCTCGACCGCCCATTTCTCGTCGGGGCCACGCACGCCAAGGCGCGCGTTGAACACCGTATAGCTTTCCTGTTCCTTCTGCGGGAACAGGTCGGAACCGGTGTTGTACCCGCTCGTCGCACGGCCATCGACATAGACGAGGCCGGTCAGCCCGCCGCTGCCCAGTTCGGGGGTCCAGGTCATGCTCGCGGTGCCGACCAGTTCGGGTGCGTTCGACAGATTGTCGCCGGGCAGGAAGCGCAGCGCCGGGTCGAGCGGCCCGCCGGCGTTGGTGCCGACCAGGTTCTTGCGATATTTGGTGTTCGAATAGGTCAGGCCCGCCGCGAGCCGGAAATCGCTCGCCAGCGCGAATGAGGTTTCCAGTTCGAAGCCTTCGGCGCGCACGCCCCAGCTCACGTCGTCCGACGGACAAGCGCCGGTCACGGCGCTCGCATCGCGGTCGCCGCCATTCAGGTCGGTCTCGCAGCCGTTGATATTCTGCACCAGGAACACCGTGCCGTTGAAGGTGTTGAGCTGGAAGCTGCTGAAATCCGACCGGAAGAAGGACACGCCGACATTGACGCCGCCCGCCGAATATTTGGCGCCGATTTCATAGCTGTCGACCTTTTCGGGGTCGAACTGCAGATTGTTGACCAGCGCCTGCGCGCCCGCCTGGCCACCGAACGGCAGGATCGGCGATTTCAGCGCCGAGCGGTCGAGGTTGAACCCGCCCGCCTTGTAGCCGCGCGAATAGCTGGCGTAAGTAAGCAGGTCGTCCATCGGTTTCCACGACAGGATCGCGGTGCCGGTCCACTCATCTTCGCTGCGCTTGCTGTTGATCGACACGCCGTTGAGTTCGGCGGTCGAATTGCCCTGGCAGCTGAGGCCGATCAGCGCGCCGGCCAGCGCCTTGGCGGTGGCGTTGCTCGTCGTGCTGACCAGGTCGTCGAGCACGAGGCCCTGGACGGTGGTGCAGGCGGTGTTGTCGTTGGTGAAGCTCGCGTTGAACTTCTTCTTGTCGTTGGTGTAGCGGACGCCGAAGGTGAAATCGACGGTGTCGGTGATGTGGAAGATATTGTGCGTGAACAGCGCCCAGTTCTTGCCATTCTGGTAATAGCGGTCGTTGATCGAACCGCGGTTGTTCAGCCCGTCGAGCGCGGTGAAGGCCGCGACGATGTCGGGACCCGACGCGCCGCTCGCCCCTGCGATCGTCGCGGGGCCGACGCCGGGCGCGACGCACAGCGGGTTGGTCGGCGAATAGAGACCGGCAAGACCGCCGCCCGAAATGATGCGGCAGGTCGCGAAACGGCCATATTGGCTGCCGAAGCGCAGATTGTCGCGCACGGTCAGCTTTTCGTTGGCATAGAAGCCGCCGACGAGCCAGTCGAGCTTGCCGTCGAAGGCTTCGCCCTGCAGGCGCAGTTCCTGCGTGAAGGTGTGGAACTGGCGATAGGCATCGTCGTCGGGATCGCGATAGAGGATATCGACCACGCCATAATCGACGTCGCCGGCCTGGCTCGAACGATATTGGCGATAGCCGGTGATCGAGGTCAGCGTCGCGCCGCCGAGGTCATAGTCGATCTGGCCCGAGAAGCCGTAGTCCTTGGTCTTGCCGGCATAGCTGCGGCCGGGGCTGACCGACAGCGTGCGATCATAACCCTGGTTGAAAGCGGCGAGCGGCTGGCCGAGATCGCGCAGCACGTTGATAATGTTGTTGCCGCTGTCCTGCAGCGGGGTCAGCGGGATCGACGGGTTGTTGAGGTTGCCGACCGCGGTGTTGACGGCGCTGCTGACATAGGTCGCGCCGCAGCATTTCTCGTCGCGATAGGTGTAATCGGCGATCAACCGGATCGACAGCGCGTCGGTCGGTTCGAACAGCAACTGCCCGCGGAGGAAGTAGCGGTCGCGGTCGTTGACGTCGGTGTTGTTGGTGGTGTCGCGATAGAAACCGTCGCGCTTCACCCAGATGCCGTCGAGGCGCGCGGCCAGCGTGTCGGTGATCGGGCCGGTGACGCTGCCGCCGAGGCGGAAATAATCATAATTGCCATAGGTCGCTTCGGCGGTGGCGCCGAAGGTAAAATCGGGCTTTTTCGAATAGATGCTGATCAGGCCCGCCGACGAGTTGCGGCCGCCGAGCGTGCCCTGCGGGCCGCGCTGGACTTCGACGCGGTCGATTTCGCCCAGTTCGTTGAGGCCGATGCCCGACCGCGAGCGATAGACGCCGTCGATGAACACCGGAACCGAGCTTTCGAGCCCGGGATTGTCTCCGACGGTGCCGATACCGCGAATACGCGCCGAGCCATTGGCTTCCGAACCCGTCGACGACACGAGCAGCGACGGCGCGACCTGGTTGAGCTGGCGGATGTCGTTGGCGCCGCTGTTCGCCAGCGCTTCGGCGCCGACCGCCGAAATGGCGACGGGCACGTCGGCGAGGCGCTGGGCACGGCCCTGCGCGGTGACGACGATTTCACTGTCGTTGCCGGCGTCGGTCGTCGCCGTGTCGGTCGTTTCGGCGGCGTCCTGCGCAAAGGCGGGCATCGCCACGGTGGCGACGGCCAGCGTCGCCCCCAGCGCACTGGTGCGCAAAAGACGGGCGGCACAATGGGTATAGGATTTCATATTGGGCACTCCTCTCTCAGATATTTGTTTTTTTATTGCGGCCAATTCATAACCAAAACAGCGCGGTGATCCAGCCAAGGCCGCGCTTTTCCGTCATGTTTTCGGGGAGTGAGGCTTTTGTGTCACAGGCGCTGCGGCCCAGGAGCGACCGTTATCGAACGCTGCGCTGCCTTGCCGTAACGTCATTCGCGAGCGCCGCCGGAAAGGGGAGCGACAGCAATTTTCCGTCGGCGACCAGCATCGCGCGATAATCGCCCGCGAAATTGGTCGCGATCGCCCGGTCGCCGACGTCGAGGCCGCCGGTCAGGCTGCCGAAAGCGGGCAGGATCAACCGCTTGGCGTCGCCCGCGAAGCAGGGTCGCGACACGAATCGCCCGCGCAGGCTCAGCCGCAATTTGGGGTGGAAATGCCCCGATATCTCGGGGCGCGTCTCGCGCGCTTCGCACTGGTGGCGAAAGACGATGCCGTCGATCTCGATCTCCTCGGCGATCGTGCCGCCCCACGCCCCGCCCGACAGCCCGTCGTGATTGCCCGCGATCCAGGTCAGCGGCACCGACCCCGTCTGGCGGCGTAGCCGCTCGGCGATCGCGGGGACGACGCGCGTCGCGGCATTACGGTCATGGAAACTGTCGCCCAGGCACCAGATCGCGCGCGCGCCGGTCTCGGCCGCCAGCCGCGCCAGCCGGTCGAGCGTGTCGTGGCTGTCATAGGGTGGCAGCGGCTGGCCGTGCGCGGCGTACCAGCTCGCCTTTTCGAGGTGCAGGTCGGCGACGATCAGCGCGCCATGGCGCGGCCAGAACAGCGCCCGTCCCGCGAGCGGCACGAACTGGTGACCGGCAAAGTCCAAAAGCGGCGCGGCGGGCATCGCCGCGCTATGCCGCCCCCCGCTACCGGCGTCCAGTATATGTTCTCCCTTTCGCGACGGATCGAAAGGCGCGGAGCTCAGCTTGCCGGTTTCGCGAAATTCGCCGCGAAGCGCTGCCCCGTCGCGCGGCTGGCGCCATCGGGCAGGTCGAACACGACGCGCTTGTTGGGGAAATCGATCTCGACCCGGTCGAACAGCGCCAGGCTGTCCATGCCGAGCAGCAGCGCCGGCCGCTCGGTCAGCCCGAGCGCGCGGAACGCCTGGCTGTCGGCAAAGCTCACCGGCAGGTCGTTGACGTCCATGCCGTTGATGATGATGCGCTTGATCGCGGTGCGCGTCGCGGGCACCGCCTCGCCGGTCACCGCGCCCAGCGTCGTCGGCAGGAAGGGCAGGCGGTTGGCGCGCCGGTCGGCGACCAGCTTTTGCAGCGCGAGGTTGCCGACGCTCGTCTGCGCGCCGGTGTCGACGATCACGTCGATCCGGCGCCCGTCGATCCGCGCGTCGGACAGGATCAGCCGCCCCGCCGAATTGCGCGCGGTGACGACGATCGCGTCGTCGTCGCGGATGATCGGCCGCGCGCGCTTGCGCGTCTCGAGCACCTGCATGCTTTCCTTGGTGAAATCGATCAGGATGCGCCGGTCCTCGAGCATGTCGACCCCGATCAGTCCCGCGGCGCCGATGTGGCGCCCGAAAAAGGAGGGGGCGTCGAAGCCATGCATGCTGAGGTTGGTCATCTGCAGCGCCGCAACGCGAAAGCTCGGGACCGTTGCCGACCCGCCGATCGTCGCCATGCGCAGCTTGCCGCCCTCGACCAGCCCCAGCCGGTCGGCAAGCTCGCGCGCGATGATCGTGCGTTCGGCGCCGGTATCGACCAGGAAGGAATAAGGCCCCTGGCCGCCGACCATCACCTGCACCGACATGCGCCGCGTCGCATCGAGGTCGAAGGGCTGGATGAAGGGGGTGATCTCGCTGCTCGTCACCGGCGCGTCGGCGAGGTCGGCAGGGGATGCGGGGGCCGGCGCGGGCGCGGGCGGCGTCCCCGGCGGCTGGCTCGCGCCGAGCAGGACGGGGGCGGACATCAGCAGCGTCCAGATCTTGGGCCGCCTGAGAACATGGGTCATCGCGGGCATCCTCATTATATATTTGTGCGCAGTCTACGCCTGTCGCGGGGGCGCGGCAAGCGGCGCGCGGCGGCTGCCCTAGGGGGTCATCGCCGCCGCCGCGAGCTCATCGGCGAGCTCGCCGAGCAGGCTGTCGTCGAGGTCCGCCGCCGCGACATTCTCGCGCCCGATCAGCACCAGCACCGGTACTGCGAGCGGGCTGATCCGCGGCAAATCCTTGTGCAGCATCGTCCCCGCCGCGCGGTCGAGCAGGTCGCCCAGCCGCGCGACGTCGGTCAGCCGCTCGCGCGCATCGGCCCAGGCGGCTTCGAGCAGCAGATGGTCAGGCTCATATTTGCGCAGCACGTCGAAGATCAGGTCGGTGGAAAAGGTCACCTGCTTCCCCGTCTTGCGCTTGCCCGGATGCTGGCGCTCGATCAGCCCGCCGATCACCGCGACCTCGCGGAACGCGCGCTTGAGCAGGTGCGACCCCTCGACCCATTCGACGAACTCGTCCTCCAATATCGCCGAATCGAACAGCGCGGCGGGATCGGTCACCGGCTTCAACGACCAGATGCCGAGCGCATAGTCCGACGCGACGAAGCCCAAAGGCTGCAAACCCGCGCGCTCCATCCGCTTGGTGATCAGCATGCCCAGCGACTGGTGCGCGTTCCATCCTTCGAAGGGATAGACGATCAGATAATGATGGCCTTCGTGCGGGAAGGTCTCGGCGAGCAGTTCGCCGGGGCGCGGCAGCACCGACCGGTACGCCTGCATCTCCAGCCAGTAACGCACATCCTCGGGAAAGCGCGCCCAGCTTGCCGGATCGGCAAGGAAGCCGCGCACCCGGTCGGCGAGCCGCGTCGTCAGCGCCATGCGCGCGCCGACATAGGATGGGATGCGCGCGGGCCGTGTCGTCGCGCGCACCAGCAAATCCATGTCGCGGATCGCCTCGACCTCGAGGCTGAGGCCGGCAAAGGCGAAGGTGTCGCCGGGGCTCAAGGTGCTCGCGAAATATTCCTCGACGCTTCCCAGGCGCCGCCCGTTCCGGAACCGTACGTCGAGCGTCGGCGCGTCGACGATGATCCCCGCGTTCAGCCGGTGCTGCGCCGCCAGCCGCGGATGCGCGATCCGCCAGCGCCCCGGCCCGTCGGGTGCGAGGCGGCGGAAGCGATCGTAACTCTTCAGCGCATAGCCCCCGTCGCGCACAAAGCCGAGCAATCGCGAAAAGGTCGCCGCGTTGACCCAGCGATAGGGCGCCGCCGAGCGGATCTCGGCGAGCAGCTCGTCCTCGTCGAACGACGCCGCGCAGGCGAGCGCCATCACATGCTGTGCGAGCACGTCGAGCGCGCCGGGGCGAAAGCGGTCGGCGTCGCGCTCGCCCGCCGCGACGGCGTCGAGTGCGGCCTGCGCCTCGAGATATTCGAAGCGATTGCCCGGCACGATCAGCGCGCGGCTCGGCTCGTCGAGCCTATGGTTGGCGCGCCCGATCCGCTGGAGCAGCCGCGAGCTGCCCTTGGGGGCGCCCATCTGGATCACGCAATCGACGTCGCCCCAGTCGAGCCCGAGATCGAGGCTCGACGTCGCGACCAGCGCGCGCAGCCGCCCTTCGGCCATCGCCGCTTCCGCTCTTTGTCGTGCCTCGCGGTCGAGGCTGCCATGATGGATGCCGATCGGCAGCGACAGGTCGTTGACCTTCCACAGCTCCTGGAAAATCAGCTCGGCGAGCCCGCGCGTGTTGCAGAAGATGATCGTCGTGCGGTTCTTCGCGACCTCCGCCATCACCTGATGCACCGCATAGCGCCCCGAATGCCCCGACCAGGGCACCGCACCCTCGGGCAGCAGGATCGCGATATCGGGCTCGGCGCCGGCTTCGCCCGTGACGATCGTCACCGTCTCGCCGGCGGCGTCGGGCGCCAGCCATGCGGCATATTGCGCCGGATCGGCGATCGTCGCCGACAGCCCGACGCGGCGCATCGCGGGGGCGATGTGCTGCAATCGTGACAGCGCGAGGCTCAGCAAATCGCCGCGCTTGCCCGGCGCAAAGGCGTGGATCTCGTCGATCACCACGGTCTTGAGATCGGCGAACATCGTGAAGCTGTCGGGATAGGAAAGCAGCAGCGACAAGGATTCGGGGGTGGTGAGCAGGATGTTCGGCGGCCGGCTACGCTGCCGCGCCTTCTTGTCCGACGAGGTGTCGCCGCTACGGCTCTCGACGCTGATGTCGAGCCCCATCTCTTCGACCGGTCCGAGCAGGTTGCGCTCGACGTCGGCGGCGAGCGCTTTCAGCGGCGACACATAAAGCGTGTGCAGCCGGTCGGAGGGGTGGTCGGCGAGGTCGACGAGCGTCGGCAGGAAGCCCGCGAGCGTCTTGCCCGCCCCCGTCGCGGCGACGAGCAAGGCATGCTCGCCGCGCTCGGCCGCCGCCAGCATCTCGGCCTGATGCCGCCGCACCCGCCATCCGCGCGCCGCGAACCAGTCGGTGAAGATGGTGGGGGGGGCCATGGACAGGATGT
>NZ_LYVN01000037.1 GCF_001990265.1 Sphingopyxis sp. KK2 | reverse complement strand
CCTGACCCGCCACGGAGCCGCTCAGCGCGGCTCCGCATCGCGCTCACGGTCAGATTACCGAGCGCCGCGACGAACTGCCCCCACTTAACGAACACGGGTCTTGAAACCCGAAAATGGCTACCTAGTTTTTTTCCAGATGCCGGATTGTCCGGGTCTGCAGGACATGGAGAGCGCCGGCTCTGTGTACCGGCGCATCTCATGCCCGAATTGCTTCAATCAGGAGGATTTGGAAATGAGAACCGACTTTGACTTCACCCCCTACCGCCGCTCGACGGTGGGTTTCGACCATCTCTTCGACCTGCTCGAGAAGGGGCAGCGCAGCGAGACGTCCGATGGCTATCCCGCCTTCGACATTGTGCGCGAGGCCGACGACCGCTTCCGCATCACGCTCGCGGTCCCGGGCTTCAAACCCGACGAGATCGAGATCGTGGCGCAGCAGAACCAGCTGACCGTCACGGGCAAGCCTGCCGAAGACGACACGAAGCGCACCTATCTCCATCGCGGTATCGCGCGTCGCCCCTTCGAACGCCGCTTCCAGCTCGCCGATTATATCGAGGTCGGCGCCGCGAGCTTTGCCGAAGGACTGCTCGCGATCGAGCTCAACCGCGTCATTCCCGAGGCGATGAAACCGCGCAAGATCGAGATCGGCAGCGGCAGCGAGCCGCGCCGGATCGGATCGTCGAAAGACAAGGCGCTCGAAAACGCCTGACATGCTGCGGGGCCGCTGTTTGGCAGCGGCCCCGCATTCTTGTCATCTCCAGAGAAGCTGTCCGGCTAACCCGCCGGGCAGGCAAAAACGCCCTCGCCTCCCGCTCAGTCGATTGCGCGGATAATATCGGCCGCGCGCCACTCGGCAGGGCCGATCAGCGCATCATGCGCGATCCGGACCGAGTGGAGCGCGGCTTCGAGCTGACGCCGCCACATCGCCAGAAAATCGAACAGCACCGGAAAGTCCGGCGGAAGGTCATAATCCTGCCAGACGTACAGCTGGAGCAGCGAGGGATGATCGAGCCGGTAATAATGGATCTCGGCGGTGGTCAGTCCATAACCGTCCAGCTGCGCGAGTAGCGCGCGGTCGGTCATGGCGCGCGCGCCTCGCCGCCATCGAGCGAGCGGAGCGCCGCGAGCACATCGTCGACCGGCACCGCACTGCGTGCGCCCGGCGGCTTGCGCAAGGCAGGCTTGTTGCGGACCGCCGAGCGGTCCGATGCCCAGGATGCAAGAAGGGCGCGCTTCACCTCGGGCTCGAGGCTCGGGTGACGCGCCACGTCGAAGGGGTGAAGAAAACGGGAAAATGGCTCGGACATGATCGTGCCTCCTTCCTTGTCGCCAATCCTTTCTCGTCGTGCGGCGAGGTGCCGCAAGAACAGATTTTGGGAGCGCAGCGAGTCGAGTCAAGAGGGACCAGCCCGTTGATAACGGGCATTTGTTTCAGGCCAGAGCCGTTATCAAAAAAATTCTCGCCGACCCTCTTGAAGCGAAAAATATCGCTTCCTAGCTCATCGGCGCCGCGCGTCCCGGACAGGCGCGCCGGCTTATCATATCGTTATGCAACATGGAGGTTATGCATGCATTTCCGTCCCTTGCACGACCGTGTGGTCGTACGCCGCATCGAAGCCGAGGAGAAGACCTCGGGCGGCATCATCATCCCCGACACCGCCAAGGAAAAGCCGCAGGAGGGCGAAGTCGTCGCCGTTGGTCCGGGCGCCCGCGCCGAAGACGGCACGGTCACCGCGCTCGACGTTCAGGCCGGCGACCGCATCCTGTTCGGCAAATGGTCGGGCACCGAGGTCCGTATCGATGGCGAGGATTTGCTCATCATGAAGGAGAGCGACATTCTCGGCGTCATCGAGCAGGCCGAGGCACTCAGGCAGGCGGCGTAACGCCAATTCATCAACACTGAAAGGACAGCAAGAAGGAGGTCAAAATGGCTGCCAAGGAAGTGAAATTTGCGTCGGACGCGCGTGATCGCATGCTGCGCGGCGTGGATACGCTTGCGAATGCAGTGAAGGTCACGCTGGGCCCGAAGGGCCGCAATGTCGTGATCGACAAAAGCTTCGGCGCGCCGCGCATCACCAAGGACGGCGTGACCGTTGCCAAGGAAATCGAGCTTGCCGACAAGTTCGAGAATATGGGCGCGCAGATGCTCCGCGAGGTCGCATCGAAGCAGAATGACAAGGCCGGCGACGGCACCACAACCGCGACCGTGCTCGCGCAAGCGATCGTCCGCGAAGGCTCGAAGGCGGTCGCCGCGGGGATGAACCCGATGGACGTCAAGCGCGGCATCGATCTCGCGGTGACCACCGTCGTCGAGGACCTCAAGGCCCACGCCAAGTCGGTCGAGGCGAACAGCGAGATCGCGCAGGTCGCGACGATCTCGGCCAATGGCGACGAAGAGGTCGGCAAGATCCTCGCCGAGGCGATGGAGACGGTCGGCAACGAGGGCGTGATCACGGTCGAGGAAGCGAAGAGCCTCGCGACCGAGCTTGAGACGGTCGAGGGCATGCAGTTCGATCGCGGCTATTTGAGTCCCTATTTCATAACCAACGCCGAGAAGCTCAAGGTCGAACTCGACGATCCGTACATCCTCATCCACGAGAAGAAGCTGTCGAACCTGCAGGCGATGCTGCCGCTGCTCGAAAGCGTCGTGCAGTCGGGTCGGCCGTTGCTCATCATCGCCGAGGATGTCGAGGGCGACGCGCTCGCGACGCTCGTCGTCAATCGCCTGCGCGGGGGGCTCAAGGTCGCCGCCGTCAAGGCGCCCGGCTTTGGCGACCGCCGCAAGGCGATGCTCGAGGACATCGCGGTGCTCACCGGCGGTAATGTCGTCAGCGAGGAACTCGGCATCAAGCTCGAGAGCGTCACGATCAACATGCTCGGGCGCGCCAAGAAGGTCGTCATCGACAAGGATAATACGACGATCGTCGACGGCGTCGGTTCGAAGTCGGATATCGACGCCCGCGTAGCGCAGATCCGCCAGCAGATCGAGACGACGACGAGCGACTATGACCGAGAGAAGCTGCAGGAGCGGCTCGCCAAACTCGCGGGCGGCGTCGCGGTGATCCGCGTCGGCGGCGCGACCGAGGTCGAGGTCAAGGAGAAGAAGGACCGCGTCGACGACGCGCTCCACGCGACGCGCGCGGCGGTGGAAGAAGGCATTCTTCCAGGCGGCGGCATCGCGCTGCTCCGTTCGCTGAAGGCTCTCGAGGGCCTCAAGGCCGCGAACGACGACCAGCAGTCGGGCATCGACATCGTCCGCCGCGCGCTCCGCGCACCGGCGCGCCAGATCGCCGATAATGCCGGCGAGGATGGCGCATGGATCGTCGGCAAGCTGCTCGAGAGCGAGGAGTATAGCTGGGGCTTCAACGCGGCCACCGGCGAATATCAGGACCTCGTCAAGGCGGGCGTGATCGACCCCGCCAAGGTCGTCCGAACCGCGCTGCAGGATGCGGCGTCGGTCGCCTCGCTCCTGATCACGACCGAAGCGCTCGTTGCCGAGTTGCCGAAGGAAGAGAAGTCCGCGCCGATGCCGGCAATGGACTTCTGACGATCGGAGGGCGGCGGGCTTCCGCCGCCCTCACCACGCGGCCGCTGGCCAAGGGTGCCATCTCTGCGGCACCCCTGTCTCCGCATTGCAGAAATATCTGGCGCCCAGCGAAGGCGCGATGCATCTTTTCGCCGAACGCAAAAGATCAGGGGGACCAAATGTCAGTCATGCATCGCATTTCATTGGCTCTTGTGGGGCTCGGCGCCATAACCGCCGCGCCCGCGCATGCGGCGGCGAACCTGCCGATCGCACCCGGGCTCTACGCCGAAGATTTCGAGGGGTGCACGAAGGCGACTGGGATTTTCTTCTACGACGGGACCAACTTCGGCAACGTCAACCAGGGCGCACCGGGGTACAAGGCTTATGCCAAGGTCAACCCTATTACCCGCACCGGCCCGGCACCCGGAAGCGCCGAGACCAGCCGGTACTACAAGGGCTATACGCTGGCCTGGTCGGCTGAAGACACGGGGCTTTATGGAAGCCTCGCCGTGAAAGCCGGCGCGCAGGGCAAATTCATGAAGCGCACCGTCAGCTTTCTGAACGGGAGCGGCGGCACCGAGGTTGACGATGGCGCGTTCACCAAATGCAATTTCAGCCAGTTGTCGCCGCAGATGCAGGCGGCAATCCGGACCGCGCGGCCACAGCTGGCCGAGGGCAACGCGGCGGCAGCTCCCGCACCGGCCGCGATGCCCGCGCCCGTCGCACCCTTCAACGTCCGCCCGGGTCACTACGCGCCCGTTGCGGCCGCATGCGGTTCTGCCCGCGAGCTTCTCTTCTATTATGACGGCAAGCGCGCCGGCTGGGTCGACATGCAGCCGTTCAATCCCGCCCGCATGAATGCAGTCGCCAGCGCCAAGCGGCGCGGTGCCGGATGGATCACGGATGCGGCCACCGGCGAGACGCTACGGGTGCTCGGGATCGAGCGCATTGCTGTCGGCGACCCGGAGTTCGGCGAAGAGACGCTGCGCTGGTGTCCGGCCGACCAGGTTCGTCAAACCGCGCGGCCGCGGTAGCTCGACCTGCCGCAGGTCCGCACAGTCCCTTCGGCTTCGACCCCCGACACTATACCGCTGTAGGAGGCTGCTGCGTCCTGCGCACGAGCGACCAGTCATATCCGAGCTCTCGCACCCGCGTCTCGAGGTGCCGCAGCAAGGTCTGTGTCGGCCACATATCGCGCGTGAGGACCCAGAGATAGCGTCCGGTCGGCTCTCCGACGATCGACCATTCATAATCCTCGCCATGATCGAGGACCCAGTAATTGCCGTAGAAAGGACCGAAGAAGGACACTTTGAGCTTCGCGCCGCGCGCCTTGTCGATAAGCTTCGCCGTGCCGACCGAACGCCGATGGCGGCCATGCACGCCGCCCGATCGCGCCTGGTTGACGACCCTGATCGTGCCGTCACCCGTCAGCGAGTAATCGGCGGTCACCGCCTCCATGTCTTTCTGGAACGAGGCTTCATAGCGAAATTGCTCGTACCAGCGGCCAAGATACCGGTCGAGGTCGACGGCCTTGGCAGGCTGAGGGACGGACGGGTTGCCGACTGGTCCGGGGCGCGGCACATATTTCCAGGCCGCCCACAGGGCGGGCAAGGCTGCGGCCGTGACAGCCGCCGCGGCGATGGCGGCTTTTCTCATCCTATTCTCCGATACTTCATCCTTGCGCTTACGCCCCAAGCGCCTGTTTGTTGCCGGCGGGCCAGCGCCACGCGGGCCGGCGTTCATCAAAAGCTGATCCGGCTGCCATCCCAGCCAAAGAAGCCGCCACTGTCTGCGGGGGTCAGGCGCCCGATTACCTCGAGCAGGTTCGACGCACTTATCGCGGGGGTGAACAGCGATCCGGCCCGCACGTTGCGCTGAAAAGGGCTCGAAAGGCGCGTATCGACGGTGCCCGGGTGGAGCGCGACGACAAGCGCCTCCGGATTGCGGCGCTGCGCCTCGATCGCAAAGCAGCGAATGAACGCATTGAGCGCGGCCTTCGAAGCGCGATAGCTGTGCCATCCGCCGAGGCGATTGTCTTCGATCGACCCGACGCGAGCGGACAGAAAGGCCATGACCGCTCGCCCCCGAGACGGGAGCAGCGGGAGGAAATGCTTGGCGACGAGCGCCGGCCCGATACTGTTGACGGCGAACATTTCCGCCATCACCTGCGCATTGAGGGCACGCGCGCTCTTCTCGGGTTGCAGCCCGGCACCGCGATGCAGCAGGCCGGTTGCAACGAGCAGCAGATCGAGCGGACCGGCCCGCGCCACTTCCGTTGCCGCAGCGGCAAGGCTCGCTTCGCAGAGGATATCGATCAGGAGCGGCTCGACGCCATTTTGACCGCTCGCGGAGCCGTCGCGGCTTGCCGCATAGATGCAGTCATGACTGCCCGAATGCACGAGTGCATCGACCAGCGCCCGACCGATGCCTCCGGTGCTTCCCACCACCAGCGCGCGTCTTTCGGTCATGGTTCGCTCCGATCTGCCGGCCCGGGATATCGACGGGCGCAGCGTCACGTCATAGGGCCGCCCGCGGCCGCTTCCATATGGCATAAGGGGCAAAAAGCGGGTCTCGCTGTCCGCTAGAGTCCAGCCTCGACGGCCAGCCGGATCGCGTCGGCAGTCGTCTCGACACCGAGCGCCCGCAGCAGAGCGGCGCGGTGCATCTTGACCGTACGCTCGGACAGCGAAAGCGCAAAGGCGATCTGCTTGTTGAGCTGCCCGCCAGCCATGTGCTGCAGAATCTCGCGCTGCCGCGGCGAGAGCGCGTCAACCAGCGACCGGGCCCGATGGCCCCTGCTCCTTCCCGGCTCGTCTGCTCCGTCCACCTCCATCTGCGAGCCGAGGAAATATTCGAGCGTGCCGTCGGTCCCGAAAATCGGGGCAACCAGCACGGCGTTGCGAAACGGACTGCCGTCTTTTCGATAATTGAGAATCTCGACGAGTGCCGGCCGCCGCTCGCGGACTGCGGCGCGAAGTGTCTCGGTAAGGTCCGGCTCGGTCCCAGGGCCCGCGAGAAACCGGCAATTGCGTCCGACGATCTCGCTTTCATCATATCCGGTCAGCATCTCGAAAGCGCTATTGCACTCGACGATCGGATTATCCGGGAGCCTCGGATCGCTGATCACGGCGGCGATCGGACTCGCCGCGATCATGGATTTCAATGACATGGAAGCTGCCTGCCTTACGTCGAAAACTGCCCGAAGGGACATGTTGCGACACTTGCCTGCCCTCATGCAAGCCTCGCGTCCAGTCGATGCCGCTTCGAGATCATCCGCCATGTCCGTTTCGTTACCTTCTCGCATTGCCGACCGAAATGCCCGGCACAGGCCAGCCCGTCTGCGCCAGCGGCCTCGGAGCATGCGCTGATGCGCGTCGCTATCGTGGGAGCCGGCATAGCGGGCCTCGCCTGTGCGCAGCGGCTTCTCGACGCGGGGATCCCCTCGACGCTCTTCGAAAAGTCGCGCGGTGTCGGCGGCAGGATGGCGACGCGCCGCGCCGACGCCAAGGGCTACGCAATCGACTTCGATCATGGCGCGTCGAACTTCACCGCGCGCTCGGAAGGATTCGTGCGTCTTGCGCGGGCCTGGGAGCGAAGCGGCATTGCCGCGCGCTGGCCGGCCGCGGGTGCCGATGCGTGGGTCGGGACCCCGACGATGACCGCGCCGATGAAGGCGCTGGCCGAGGGTCTCGACGTACGCCTCGACAGCCCCGTCACCGCGCTGATCCGCACGGGCAGGCGCTGGACCCTCCAGAGCGAGGGACGTCGCCTCGGCCGCTTCGACGCTGCGGTGATCGCGATGCCGGCGGAGCAGGCCGCTCCCCTGCTTTCGCTGCATGATTTCGAAATGGCGCGCGCCGCCATGTCGGTCCGCTCCTATCCCTGCTGGAGCGCAATGTTCGCCTTCGATGCGCGGCTAGAGGGCCTCCCCGACTTCCTGCGCGGCATCGGACCGATCGCGACCGCCTCGCGCGAGAGCGCCAAACCCGGTCGCGCGCCCGGCGAACGATGGGTCGTTCGCGCAGACTGGAGCTGGTCGGAGGCGCATCTCACCGACGACGGAACCCGGGTGACCGACCTGCTTCTTGCAGAGTTCGCCAAGGCGACGGGCCGGACGCTGCCCGCGCCCGTATATGCCGACGCGCAGAGGTGGCGCTTTGCGCAGCCATCGGGTCAGGAAAATCGCCTGCTCTGGAACGGCACAATCAGGCTCGGAGCCTGCGGCGACTGGCTTCATCACGGCTTTGCCGAATATGCCTGGCTCTCGGGCCACGTCCTCGGCGCGGCTATCGCTGCGGGGCCGAACCCATGACGCGCGCTGTCGTCGTCGGTGCCGGTATCGGCGGGCTCGCGCTGGCAATCAGGCTCCAGTCCGCCGGGATCGCGACCCAGCTCATCGAGGCACGCGACCGACCCGGCGGACGCGCCTATATGTTCGAGCAGGATGGTTTCACCTTCGACGCGGGTCCGACGGTGATCACCGATCCCGCCTGTCTCGAAGAGCTGTGGGCACTCAGCGGAGACCGGCTCGCGCGCGATGTCGAACTCCTGCCGGTCAGCCCCTTCTACCGGCTGAACTGGCCCGACGGCACCCGGTTCGACTATGGCAATGACAAGGCCGAGCTCCGACGCCAGATCGAGGCGCTCGACCCCTCCGATGTCGACGGCTACGCCCGCTTTCTCGCCTATTCGGCGGCGGTGCACGAGGAAGGCTATGTCAGGCTTGGCGCCGTTCCGTTCCTCGATTTCCGGTCGATGCTCAAGGCCGCGCCATCGCTGATCCGCCGCCGCGCCTGGCGGTCGGTCTATACGACGGTGGCAAGTTATGTCCGTAACGAGCGGCTCCGCGAAGCGCTCTCTTTCCACACGCTCCTCGTCGGCGGCAACCCGATGACGACGAGCAGCATCTACGCCCTCATTCACAAGCTCGAACAGGATGGCGGGGTCTGGTACGCGCGCGGCGGAACGAACCGGCTTGTCGCCGGCATGGCCGCGCTGTTCGAGCGGCTCGGCGGCACCCTGCGGCTCGGCGATCCGGTTTCGCGGATCGAGACCGAAGGCGACCGGGCGACAGCGGTCGTGACGCGGAGCGGTTTTCGGGCCGGCGCCGACATCGTCGCCTCGAACGCAGACATCATGCACAGCTACCGCGACCTTCTTGCGCATCCCCGCGGGGCAAGCGAGGCAAGGAGGCTGGCGCGCAAGCAATGGTCGCCGAGCCTTTTCGTGCTTCATCTCGGCGTCAGGGGGCGGTTCCCCGACATTCCGCATCACATGATCCTGTTCGGTCCGCGCTATCGCGGCCTGCTCGACGATATCTATCGCAACGGAAGGCTCGCCGAGGATTTCTCGCTCTATCTTCACCACCCGAGCGCCACCGACCCGAGCGTTGCTCCCGAAGGCCACAGCAGCTTCTACGCGCTCGCTCCTGTACCGCATCTCGGCGCGGCGCCCGTCGATTGGGATGTCGAGGGACCGCGCCTTGCGGCCCGCATCGTCGCCGCGCTCGAGCGCCGGCTCATCCCCGACCTCGGCCAGCGCATCGTGACGCAGATCGCTTATGCGCCGCCCGATTTTGAATCCGATCTGGCCGCCCATCTCGGGAGCGCGTTCAGCCTCACCCCCTCGCTTCTGCAGAGCGCCTATTTCCGCGCGCACAATCGGGATGCCCGGATCGCCAACCTCTATTTCACGGGGGCGGGAACGCACCCGGGCGCCGGCATCCCCGGGGTCGTGGCGAGCGCGAAAGCAACCGCTGGTCTCATTTTGAGCGACGCGGGCCTAGCGCAAGCGCCGGGGGCGTTCCGACGCGTCTGACGTACGGGCCGGAAGCGGGCACGGTGTGACGACCTCGAACCCGGCCGTGATCGACCTCGCGGCACGATCGGTGACGCCGCTCCCGGATCTTGCGGGACCAGAGCGTCCAGGCGCGGAGCCCAAGAAAGAAGGGCGCCGCGAGGCGGCGCCCTTCATGCTGCCTTTTAGGGGAGGCAGGCTTATTTTTTCTGCGTGTCGCCGATGCCGGTTTCAGACGGTGCGATCTCGCCCTTGTCGTCCATCGCGTTCGCCTTTTCCTCGCCCTGCTCTTCGACGATATCGGCCTTCTTCTCCATCGCTTCCTTGGCGGGGCCTGCGGGCATGGCGTCGGCCTGCTCGTCGATGACTTCGGCCTTTGCTTCGGCCTGGTCCTCGACCTTGTCGGCGGCGGGGCTCTGGCAGGCGCCGAGCGCCAGCGTGGAAACGGCGGCGAGCGATACGAGCATTGTCTTCATGATGAGTCTCCCTCTGTTGACTGACATCGCAACACCGAACGTGCGGCAGGGTTGCACCGCCTTTCCGAGGCCGTACCATTTTTCCCAAGCGCAATTTTTCTGACCGGCATGATGAAACCTTTTTGTGCGAACGGCATTTGGAAGGCGCGCGGGCGTCAAAGCAGATCGTTCGATCTGCCGCCGCATGTGCAAGTCTTCGCGTATCGCCGGCGGCTTTCCGATACCACGTCTCAGTCGGGCAGCCGTCGGCGAGCGCATCGCTCCCTTGAAGCCGATATTCCCCGTCGCGCCGCTTCCCGCGCGGCGAGACGCCGCAACCTAACGGCTCGGCGCAGCAGGCAGCCGTTGGCAAGTTTTTGTTAACCCTCGATCCTCAGGGTCACTGCGGGGGGGCACTCAGCGGCGCAAGCCCGGACGAATGGAACTTCGCAGTGCTCGAATTCAGGAACAGGCCGGCATCGGTCCCCGGCCCGGTTGGGCCGCTGACGGTCGACGACCTGCCGTCACCGACCGGGGTCTATTGGGTCGCGCGCCGCAAGGCAGAGCTGCTCGCCGCGATCGACGGCGGGCTTATCGGGCGTGACGAGGCGTGCACAAGATACCGCCTCAGTGAAGAAGAGCTGGAAGGCTGGCGCAGGACGCTCGACCGCGCCGGCATACCCGGCCTGCGCATCACGAAGCAGCAGCAGCAGCGGCAGCGCACCGCGCGCAGCGCCGGATAGCCATCAGCGCACTGCCCGGCAGAAAGGCGAGACAGCCTTTTCCATCCGCTGCGTCCTGACCGGCATTGGCGACCATCAGAGGCGAACGCAAACAAAGCGGTCTATGGCTTGCGGGTCGCGAGGGCATCGGCACGTCCGCCGGCGCGCAACAGGCGGTCGAGGGCTGCGGCGTCCACGGGCTCGGAGAGATGATAGCCCTGGAGCAGCTGGCAGCCTATATCCCGCAGATAGCCGGCCTGCTCCTCCCGCTCGACCCCTTCGGCAGTGACTTTGAGATCGCTCGCTTTCGCGAGATCGACCATGGCCTTGACCATGGCCCCTCCGCCCCTGCGAGCCCCGATCCCGCTGACAAAGCTCCCGTCGATCTTGATCCGGTCGATGCGGAACTTGCGCAAATGGCTGAGCGAGGAATAGCCGGTGCCGAAGTCGTCGAGCGCAATTTTCACGCCTGCCGAGCGGAGCACGGCAAGCGAGCGCCGGCATGCCTCCTCATTTTCGATGAGCGCCGTTTCCGTGATTTCGATCTCGAGCCGCCGCGCGGCCAGCGGCGTTCGCCGGACAATCTCGAGGCACCGCGCCGCGAAGCGGGGCTCAGCGACCTCCGAGGCCGATATGTTCACCGCGATCATCGGAAGCCCCAAGCGGGCGGCGTCGATGCAGGCCTGCTCCAGAACCCGGTCACTGATCGCGGCGATCATCCCATTCGCTTCCGCAACCGGAATAAACTCGGAGGGCGGCAGGACGCCGCGCGACGGATGTCGCCAGCGAACCAGAGCCTCGGCGCCGCAAATCCGGCGGCTGCGCGCATCGAAGAGCGGCTGGTAAGCAAGCTCGAATTCATCGCCGCACGAGAGGGCGCGGCGCAAATCCTCGCCGACCTCGAAGCGGCTCGCGCTGCCCTCGTCCATCGACGGCTGGAATATGACGAAACGCCCGCCACCGGCGGCCTTCGCGGCGCGGCGCGCAATATCGGCCATTCGTGCCAGTTCGCCGCGGCTTGCCGCGTGCAGCGGCGAGAGTGCGACGCCGATACTGGCTGCGACGGCGACGGCGCCTCCCGCGAGCCGAAACGGTTGTGCAAGCTCCTCCATGATCCGCAGACACAATATCTCCGCGGCCGCAGGCGACCCTGCGTCCTGCTGGAATATCAGAAACTCGTTCCCCCCGACCCGGGCGACACAATCGCCCTCGCGGGTCAGCGCCTGCAAGCGCCGCGCGACGGCGCTTATCAACTCGTCACCTCCCGCCAGTCCGAGCGCGTCATTGATCTGCTGGAAGCGATCGAGATCGAGGTGAAGCAGCGCGAGCGACCGTCCTGCCGCTTCATCCTCGATGAGCGCCTGCCCCAGGAGGCGGTCGGCGAGCGTTCTGTTGGCAAGACCCGTAAGGCCGTCGTGCAGCGCCAGATGCTTCGCCTGTGCCCTGCTTGCTTCGAGTGCGCCCATGGTGCGGCGCGTTCCGCGCAGAAGCCAGAGCACCATTACGGCGAGGAAAAGGAAGGCCGACGCTGCAAAGGGCGCGATCCGCCGCAACATCAGGGCGCCGGGTTCGAAGGGCTTCCAGGCGATATAGCCCAGCGTCCGGCCTTCGGGATCCGGCACGGCGATGGCCCTCAGCGCGCTCTCCCGGGGAAGCGATCGCAGGAAGACCGCGTCCTGCAGCTGGAACTCGCGGCCGAGGTCGCGGGCAAAGGTTCCGTCGAGACGTCGCACGCTGATATGGAGCGGCGAGATTTCACCTGCGGGGATCACCGCGCCATCCCCCGCGATCGGCTTGATGCTGACGATCGCCGGATGCCCGCCTACCATCAGAAATGCCTGTCGTCCCGGGAGACGCTGCGGTGGAACGGCGCCGCGGGGGCCACGCCTTGCGAGCTCGGCGCGCAAATTCGCGAGCAGCGGCGCGGCCGACCGCGCCAGACGGCTGTCATAGCTTTGCGGGAGAGCACGGCTCCCGTCCTGCATGGCGTAAATGGGCCGGTTGCGCCGATTGAGGACATAGGCTTCGTCATGCCCGTAATAGTCGTGCATCCAGACACCGAGATTGTCGTCGAACCATTTGGGATCGATCGGCTCTCCGCTCGAGCGTCTGAGTGCCTCGTTCCAGATCGCGGTGCTTTCCTGCTCGTAACCGACCCGCGCCGCACGCGCCGCGAGCCCGCCGCGAAGGAGCGTCTCCTGGCGGTCTGCGGTCAGACGGTTCGACTGATTGGCTGCGAGAAGAGCGACCGTCGCGAGCGATGCGGCGACGAGCAGGAGAATTGCAAGGACCGGAAGGCTGACCCGCAGGAGGAAGGAGTGCCCGAACCGCTTCATGCGGCGAGATAGATCATCGGCGTCATACAGGCGATGCTAGGTCTCCAAATCTTACGATGCGATTGATAGATCGCGATATTAGCCTGTCACGATCGAAGCCCTGCGAACAGATATATTCTCCGACTCTCATTCCGGTGCCGGCCGTGAAGGATGCGATCCGCTTCCTGCCGCTCCATGTTCTGCCAGCGCGGCAGCGCACTTCGGGGCATGCGCTCCTGCCACTGCAATCCGCTAAACCGCTCCTTTGGGGAGCGTCACAACAACGACGAGCCCGCCCGGTGCCCCGGTCGCGAGCTGGATGTCGCCGCCATAAAGGATCGCGAGTTCGCGCGCGATCGAAAGCCCGAACCCGCTCCCCTCCCCCCGCTCGTCGAGACGTATGCCGGGCGCCATGGCCCGAGCCCTTTCCGGCTCGGCGATGCCCGGTCCGTCGTCGGCGACTTCGACCGTGACGGTGCGCCCGCCATCTTCGGCGCGGACCGCCACCATGGTGCCGGCATGCCGCACCGCATTGTCGAGGAGATTGCCCAATATCTCGTCGAGATCGGAAGGATCCAGCGCGACGATCAGGTCCGCGGGAACCACCGTTTCGATAAAAATACCGCGGGCCGCATTGAGCCGCGTGATTGTCGCGGCGAGGGCTTCGACGGCGGGCGCTACCGGCGTGCGCCAGCGGTCCGACAGAAGCCGTCCGCGCGCGCGCGACAGGTGATGACGGATCGTCGCGTCGATCCGGTCGACGAGGCGGACCGCTTCGGGCTGACCGCCAAGTTCGAGATAGAGCGCGGCGACCGGTGTCTTGAGCGCATGGGCAAGATTTGCGGCGGTGGCCCGCGCGGCGCCGAGTGCTGCCGCATTGTCGCGAAGGAGGTCGTTGAGCTCGTCGGCAAGCGGCTGGAGTTCGGCCGCCTGCACCTGCGGCACCGATTGCGCCGCCCCGTCCCGGACCGCAGCGACCGACGCGCGCAAGCGGTCGAGCGGCCGCAGGCCGAACCTGAGCTGGAGGAACAACGCCCCGCCCAGAAGCGACGCCAGCGCGGCAAGAAGCGCAAGCAGCGGCAGCAGCGCCTCGCCTACCGGCCTCTCGATGACGGCGCGCGGCGCGCTGGCCGACAGGCGAACCGGGCCGGCCGCCGTCGCCATGACCGTCCGGCGCGCATGCACCGCTTCGCCACCGGGTCCATAGCCCTCGGCCGGGCGCGGCCCACGGCCTGGCGGTGCCCGGTGCCGTTCCGCTGGTCCGTCGAGGCGAGGAAAGGCAGCCGAGGAGATGGTCTCGCCCGGCGTCTCGATCTGCCATTGCCACCCCGGCCCCGCGAAGAGCGCGCTATCGATCGCGGCGAGGCGGCTGCGATCGAGCGCTCCCGTGTCGTCGACGCTGGTGGCGAGCAAGGCGAGCTGTGCATCGAGACGCCGATCGACCCCCTGCGTCACAATCCTGTCGAGGACGTGCACCAGCACGAAGGCCGCCGCCGCGAGCGCGGCGATCGTCGCTATCGCGGAAAGAGCCAGCATGCGGCCGCGGATCGAGCGCGGGACGAAGCGCATCATTCTGTGGCCGCCGTCAGACGATAGCCGCGACCGCGCGCTGTTTCGATCAACCGGGCGCCGATCTTCTTGCGCAGGCGGCCGATGATGACTTCAAGGCTGTTCGAATCATTGTCGGCATCGCCTTCGTAGACGCGCTCGAGGAGCGTCAGCCGGTCGATGACCACCTCGCGCGAGAGGATGAGCGCGGAGAGCACGCGCCATTCGAATGCCGTCAGCCGAACCGGAAAGCCGTCGAGCTCGAACTGTCCCGACTGGCTGTCGAACGTGAGGGGTCCGCATTCTATCCGCGTCGCGGCATGGCCGGATGCCCGCCGCACGATCGCACGCAGGCGCATGACCAGCTCCTCGACGCGGAAGGGCTTGGTCATGAAATCATCCGCTCCCGCCTTGAAGCCGGCGACCTTGTCGGACCATCCGTCGCGGGCGGTCAGGATGAGCACCGGCAATGTCCGTCCAGCCTCGCGCCACTCCTTCAATATGGCTGCGCCGTCGAGGTCGGGAAGCCCGAGGTCGAGAAGCGCCGCATCATAGGTCTCCGTGTCGCCGAGATGCGCACCGTCGATCCCGCTGGGCACAAGGTCGACCGCGCAATTCTCCGCGCGAAGGGCCTTGGCGATCGCGGGGCCGAGGTCGGGATCGTCTTCGACGAGGAGGATACGCATCGAAGCCTGCTACCTTTTCCGGCTAAACCCAATCTGAACCGCGGCGTTCAGCGCGCTGGCGGGTGCCTTTGCTAGACGGAGTTCATCACAACCGAAGGAGCAGATCAATGAGTTGGATGAACGACAGGATAAGCGCCATGTCCCAAGGCGCACGGATTGTTGCCGCATGTGCCCTCATGGGGATAGGCGCGGCGGGCGGCGCCAGCGCCGCGCAGCTCGCCCGACCGGTCATCGAGATGGCGCCGACGGCCCCGACGCGGGTGGCAAGTCTCGTCGAAGGTGCCGATCTTGTGGCGGTCAAGGGGCGCGTCGCCGAGATCTATGGCGACAAGGCCGTCATCGACGACGGGACCGGACGCGTCCTGGTCGGTCTCGGACCCGACAATATCGGGGTCGTTACCAAGGACAGCACGATCCGCGTGCAGGGACGCTTCGACAATGGCGAGCTGCACAGCTCCTACCTGACGCTGTCCGATGGCAAGGTCCTTGCTGTCGGTCCGCACGGCCCGCGCGGACCGCACGCGCCGCCGCCGCCGCATCACGGACCTGGCGATCCGGAACGGGGTGCCCCGCCGCCCTGCCTTGTTGCCCCGGCTTCGACCAGCCCGTCGCCGCCGGCGATCCAGGACAAGGAGGCTCGCTGACCAGCACAACGCCTGCGCGATCCGTCACCGCAATGGGGAGGCTGCCGCTAATCCGGGTCTCCTTGCCCGCGGGCCGGCCATTGCACGGCGAAGCATCACGCTTTCGCGCGGCGCGCCCTTTGCGCAACGACGAACAAATTTCTCGGCTTCGCGAAACTTCTGACCGATCCCTGTGTTCCTGATCCTGTACGGGCAAGACGGAGATCAACGGTCTGCGGCCACCATGTACAGGCAAGATTCGTAGCGTCGCAGACTCCGACAGCGTCCCCCCGCAGAAGTCTGCGACGCACGAATTCCAATTCTCTTTTCCCTCGATCCACGCCGCGTCCGGTTTCGCTTGTGAGCGGCCCGGCCGTGCGATTAGAGCGACGCGCCATTGCCACGTTAGCGCGGGAAACATGTCATGAGCGGAGGGATCGTCCTGTTGTTGGTGAACTGCTGCGTCGCAGCGCTGTTTGCTTGCAGCTATTTTGTGGTTGCGCGATGGAATGGCGGCGACCGGGCGGTGATGGCTTTCAGCGCGGTTTATACCATCGGTCTTGTCACCCCGCTCAGCGAACTGGCGATCCACTGGGCGCCGCACCCTCTGCTCATGATCACGAGCTATGCGGGATTGCTGCTGTCGCTGCTCATGATGTCGGTGGCGCTCGCGCTCTTCGGGCGCCGAACGATCCCGTGGCGAAGCATCGCCGCGATTGCCGCCGGAGGGTTGGCGCTGCGGTTCGCGATATGGGGCGGAAAGCGAGACGAACTTCTCTACGAGCTCCTCTATCAATTGCCGTTCGCAATCGCTCTTTTGCTGGGGGCGTCGGTGGCGCTTCGGCTGCGCCACCGCAAGCTTTTGCGCTACGGGTTGGCCACCTTTTTAACCGTCATCGCCGTCAATTTTCTCGTCAAGCCGGTCGCCTCCGGCATCCTCCGATCCGGGACGACCGCAGGGGATTACGCCGACAGCGCTTACGCGCTCTATTCGCAGGGCATCTCGGGCATCCTTCTCACGGCGGCAGGGCTCTTCATCCTGCTCGTCGTTACCGAGACAACCGTCAGGAGACATCTTCGAGCGTCGGAGACGGATCCGCTGAGCGGACTGCTCAACCGCAGGGGTTTTGAACAGCGCGCGACGGCGATGCTCGCCGCGGCGGGCGAAGGGTGCCGGATCGCCATGATTGCGATCGACCTCGACCGGTTCAAGAGCATCAACGACAGCCACGGCCATGCGGTCGGAGACGAGGTTCTGCGTGTCTTCGCCCTGATACTTGAAGAGAATGCGCCATGGGAAAGCCTGATAGGACGCATAGGAGGCGAGGAGTTCGCCATCCTGCTGCGCGATGCGACCGAGGAAGCTGCGGCGTCACTGGCCGAAACCATCAGGGACGCGACCGCGAACCATCGTGACGATGGCATTCCGCCCTTCACTTTCAGCGCCGGTATCGCGGTGCGGGAAGCGGACGAAACCCTGGCGCAATTGATGCGCCGTGCGGACCTGATGGCCTATCGTGCGAAGGACGGCGGACGCGACCGAATTGCGCGATATCCGGACCGTCCGTTGCCGGTGGCTGCGGTGAGCTGACGATCGCAAACCCGTGCCGCAGCCTGCTGCCACCGCGATCCCGGGCTCGCCCCAGAGGCGTCATGCGATGATCCGCGGCGGAGAGCAGCGTGCGGAAGACGTCGCAAACCCCAGGCGCTCATTGCGGGATTCGAGCGGATCGGCTGCTCCCGATGCACTCGCGGCCTTCCGCGATAGGCCCCGAACGCGCCTGCCCTCGACTCCCCGCCATGAATTTGAATCCGGGTCGGCTTGGAGCGCAATATCGCCGCCCCCGCTGCCGAAGCCGGGTGGGCTCGGGTTCGCGAGCATATCGGCCAACCGGCCGGCTCGCTCTGAAGCGAGTTCCGGAAATTTTCCTCTTCTCGCAACGGCCTGCGCGGAACAACGAGAGCCGGATCGCGTTTCTCTCCCGTGCCAACCAGTCATTGGAGACAGGCGATGAATAGCGACACGCTCAAGGGAAATTGGGAACAAGTGAAGGGTCACGTCCAGAAGAAATGGGGCGAACTCACCAACGACGAACTCGACGAGATCAACGGCAATCGCAAGATCCTCGCCGGCAAGATCCAGGAACGCTACGGCCGCGCCCGCGACGAAGCCGAACGCGAGATCGACGAGTTCGAAACGAGCTACTGACCGCCCGCTTACGCGAGCCGGTTCCGGAAAGCCCGCACGGTCCGCCGCGCGGGCTTTCCTTCATTTCACGCTCGTCTGGAGAGACCGTTTGCGGAACGCCGTCATGGAGGCACGGGCTGATCGCGAGCGCCTTCGCGGTCGTACTGACGCTTCGGAACAAACGCCGGGACGATCCGTAGTAGCAGATGGCGGGCTATTTGCCCTTGCCTCGGGAGATAGAGAATGAGGAAGCTATTCACGATTTTCGCAATCGGCACCTCGATGCTGGTCCTGTCGGCCTGCAACACGGTGAAGGGCGCTGGGAAGGATGTTGAATCGGTTGGAGACTGCGCCGACGGGGTGAAGGGCAACTGCTGAGCCTATTCGGGGAGTCACATTCAAGCTACCGGTCCGGCTGGGCGAACTTTCCCAGCCGCGTCGGCACTTGGTTCCGCAAGGCTGATATAGCAACCGCATGATCTCAAACTTAGGGCCGCTGACCCAGACCTTCCCTGCCGCTGATGTCATGGCGCAGGTCGAATCATTGGGGAAGCATGGAGATACCGTCCAGGCGCGTAGCGAGCGGTAGGACAGCCGGGTTCCGGGTGCAACGCAGAGGTCAGCAGCAGGACTTCTGATAACCGCGGTTCCACCGTTCCAGATTCTGATAATAGTCCCGCCGCCGCTCGCGCACGAAGGTATCGGTGCTTTCCTTCGCCGACTTGATGATCGAATTGCCCCATGCCTCCCAGTTCGGCGAGGTAAAGGTGCCGGGCGGCGCCGGCGGGATCGGCGTTGCAAAGCGTCCGCGCGCCTTCCAATATTTATACTCGGCATCCGCGACGATTTGCGGATTGGCGCCCCGGCTGCGGGCATAGTTGAACATGGCATCGCTCTGCACCGCGCAGTTCGCCAGGATCAATTCGATCGTCTTCGGAGCGAGGAGCGGGCCGCCCACTTGCCATTCGCAGTAGCTGCCCGCCGCGACCATCTCCTGATGCCGTGCCTCGAGCGTCGCCGTAAAACGCGCCTCCGCTTCTGCGCGCTCGCGCTCATGCTGCGCGATGATCCCGCGCTGGAACGCCATGCGGCTTTCGACATAGGCAGCATAGGTTTCCGAAGTCGTACGGCCGCTGACCTGCGGCCCGTCGCCGGGGGCCGGCGTCGGCGCGAAGAGATTGGCATCGAGCAGGTGCCAGAGGCCGTCTTCGGGTTTGCGGACGAGAAAGACGTCGCGAATGAAGGCGTTTCGGTCGGTCATGCCCTGGCTGGACCGCGCGAGACCGGTGTAGACGGGCAGCGTCGAAGCCCGGGCGATAACCGACTGGAGGGTCCCGAACGCGGCCCTCGCACGCAGGCCGCCCGGACCATCCTCTACAAGCGCCCAGCCGAGAGTTACATTGTCGCTGTTCGGCGGCGGCAGGAACTTGAGCGGCAGGACACCGATCACGCCTGCCGGAAGCGGCAAGGGCTGCCCCGCCTCGTCGATCGGCACATAGAGCTTGCCATAGGGCAGCACGTCATGCTCGCCCGTCATGATCACCGAGAGATAGTCCGTCGCGAGGATCCGGTTCTTGTCCTTGTAGGACGGATGCCTGAACTCGTGCGGCCAGAGCGGAGCATAAGTGTCCCAGCGCTCGATCGCACCGAGCACCGGCGAGACCGGCTTGCCATACATGTCGAGGATCCGGCTCACCGGCGTTCCATCGGCGGCGGTGAAATGCGCGATCAGCGTGCCATGGTAGCTTTCCAGCGTGACCTCGCCCGGCCCCCGCGCCGCGCCCCCGAGGTTGCGGATCGGGACCACATTGTCGGGACCGCCGGCAAGCAGGAAAAATTCGGTCGAACAACATTCATAGGCCTGGTTCCAGCCGATCGCATATTGCTCGGCATTCCACTGCGGCGCCCAGATATGTTTCCACGGCGCCGGGCCCTGTTCGCCCTTGCCGATGACGTAGAGGCGCCAGGGCTCGCGCTCCTGATAAAATTGTTTCACCGCGATCGCCGGCTGCACAAGCACGGTCGTCGGCGAGATCGGTACGATGCGATTGTAGATCGCCGGGACAAGCAGCTTGCCATTGGCATCGGCCAGTCCTTCGACCTCTCCCGCATTATCCCAGCAGCTCAGCAGCACATAGGCGCGCCGGTGCGGCAAACCGCCGCCCGGCAAGGTCATGATGGCGCTTTCGAGATGGGGCTTCTTCGCCGTGCCCTTGTCGCATTTGGGTTCGGCCGACGCCGGACCGGCGAGCGCGAGCGACAGGATGAACAGGAAGAGGGCGGCCGCGTGCCTCAGCATCATAATATCTCCAGACGCGACCGGCACTGCCCTTAGCAAGAGCTTCCGGCGTTCGGCAAGCCGGTTGCCCGACGATCGGAACAACTCTGCATGCTCGCCGGGGTCGATCATAGCGCAGGCGGCTCGCCGATGCGCCGCAAGCCGCCGGGCCTTATCGATACACGGGACCCGACCGCCCGGCCGCGTTCAACTCCAAACGGCGAGGTCCGAGCAGCATGGCGGGAATATTGCCGGAGGTTCGATAGCTCAGGACCAGAAGGTAGATCGAAAGAAAGAGCATTCCGCCGAAGATCGCGGCGAGACCGAGACCGAGCCCCAAGGGGCTGAAGCCGTTCCGCCAGGCGGTCCACACCCCGACAGGAGGAGGAAGGTGAAGAAGTCGAGATTGAACTGACCGGGCCATGTCATCGCCGCCATGTCCCCGAAGAATATCGGCAGCAGGTTCCATCCGTGATGGGTGATCGCGATGCTCGTGTAGCCGGCGATCAGCAGCAGAAAGACCGCCATCACGAGGCGAAAACAGGCCATGATACCCCACCCTCCAAAGAAGCCCTCTTCTGCAGCCTCTTCTGCACCCGTCCATTACCCCGGACGTCATAGTGCCGCGCATAAATCAGAGGGAGGTTCCCGTACCCTTCGTTCGTCTCTCCGAAGCCCGCACCCCGAACGGCGCGCGCGGCAGGCGCCCATGGCTTACGGGTGGTGCGCCGCTTTTGGCGTTTCGGTACAATGAAGATGACGTCCGCTGATCTATCGGAGCCACGCGACCCAGAAGAGCTCGCCCTTTCAGGAACGAGATCTTCATCTGACGCCCGGCCGGTCCAAACCGGCCGGGCGTCTTTTTATTCCGCGGGCGGGTCGCTCGAAGCGATCGACGTGACGGAGGCAAGGGCGGCCGATCACAAGGGCAAATTGAATGAGGCCTATCAGGAAGCAAAGGGGGCCGAGGTTCGCGCCGACTTGAAGCTGCGATACGGCGCGCTCCTGGTTTCCGCAGGCACCGCAGCACTCGCAAACATGGTCTTTCGAGGCATTTAACCGCTGAAGGACCGGGTGGTGCGCAAGCGCTGGCGGCACAATCTCGCAATAGCGGCAGCGATCGGCCTTGCAGCGGCGCTTCTGGTCATCGCCGCCATCTTCCAGCCGCAAGAAGCGAACGAGACCTGGTTCAAGTTCGCGGCGCAGATCTTGATGGGCGCTGCGGTAGCCGGCATCGTCTGGGGCGCCGCCGGACATTGGCTGGTCCGCCGCGACCTCTAGCGCGTGAGCGAAAAGCTGGATCTGGAGCAGCCCTTGTCGCCGCGGCGCCACGGATGGACAAAGCGCGGCGGAATCCTTGCGGCGCTTCTCACTACGGTGATCGCAGCCGCCAGCCGCGCCGCGATCGGTTCTGCAGTGGCATCGTTCCGGGGTGTCGTTCCTGTGCGAAACCTGCCCAAAGGGACAGGTTGCGGAAAGATCGTCGTGGCGTGCAGTCAGGGATCGACCAATTCGCGATTTCCGAGCAGCGGGGCCATGCGTTACAGAGGATTTTCAATCGCTTCACGACGCGCCGATGCTGAATTGATCGCTTCGGAATATGGTGCGACCGGCTATGCCGGACGCCTTTCAACTTCCCGAGAAGAGCGTTTCGGATGCCGGAAAGGCGCAGGCCGCGCCATGAACCGCTCAGTAATGCGCCCGCAAATGCTTCTGCCGGCGGCCAGCCCCTTGCGACCTACGACTGGCCGCGGCGGGGGGCGGTGATGCTTCATCGCCGGGCGGTGCGCCGCAAGGCCGCACCGCCCAATCCCCCGATCGGGCGATGCGAGGCAAGCCTCTGCCATTCCGGACTAACATCCCAGGCCGCTCTTCCCCGGCAAAGATGAAGAGCGATCAAGCGACCGCCCGTAACGAAAGAGGAAAAGCCCATATGCCGACCGCCATCCTCTGGCTGCGCCAGGACCTGCGAGTCAGCGACCATCGCGCATTGCTTGCCGCTGTCTCCGAGGGCCCCGTCATCCCGGTCTATATTCTCGACGACGAGCGGCCGGGCGCGCGCGCGATCGGAAGCGCGCAGCGCTGGTGGCTGCATCACAGCCTCGCCGCGCTGGACAACAGCCTGCGCAAACGCGGCAGCAGGCTGTTGCTACGGCGCGGCCCGGCGCCCGCCGTGCTCGAGCGTGTCCTCGACGAAGCAGGCAGCGGGACGATCCATGCGACGCGATGCTACGAGCCCTGGTGGAAGCTGTGCGATGCCGAGGTTGCGAACCGGTTCGATCTGCGGCTTCACGACGGCAATTATCTTGCTCCGCCCGCCAGCATCGTGAATGCCGAAGGCAACCGCTACCGCGTCTTCACGCCGTGGTACCGCGCGCTTCGCGAGAGAATGCCGCCAGCCTTCCCCTTCCCGGCACCAGAGCACATCCCCGCTCCCGCCGCATGGCCGGCTTCGGACACGCTGGACGCCTGGGGCCTGCTCCCGACCAGGCCCGACTGGTCAGGTGGCTTTGCTGCCTGGCAACCCGGCGAAAAGGGCGCTTGGCGCGCGCTTCGGACCTGGCTTCCAGACGCGCGATCCTATAATCGGCAGCGCGATTTTCCTTCGCTTCCGGCAACGTCACGGCTTTCCCCGCACCTGCATTTCGGCGAGATCAGTCCGGGGGCGATCTGGCACGCAATCGGCGAAACCCAAGACGCCGGCGCCGAGGCCTTCCGGTCCGAACTCGGGTGGCGCGAGCATGGCATCAATCTCCTCGACCAGATGCCGGCCTATGGCGAGCGGAACGGCCGGGCCGTGTTCGATGCCTTTTCCTGGCGCGATGGTCCCGAGGCCGACCGCGATTTCGACGCCTGGACGCGAGGGCGGACCGGCTACCCCGTCGTCGACGCGGGGATGCGCGAACTCTGGCGGACCGGCTGGATGCACAACCGCGTGAGGATGGTCGTGGCATCCTTTCTCGTCAAACACCTGCTGATAGACTGGCGCCGAGGCGAGCGCTGGTTCTGGGATACGCTTCTCGATGCAGACCTCGGTTCGAACGCGATGAACTGGCAATATGTCGCGGGCACGGGGGTCGATGCGCCGGTCTTCTCGCGCATCATGTCACCGCTGCTGCAGAGCGAACGCTTCGCGATGGGCGACTATGTCCGCGACCATGTTCCCGAACTCGCGCATCTGTCCGATGCCGAGATTACGGCGGCACACGACCGGGACGCCTGCGTCGCCGGCTACCCGTCGCAGATTGTCGGCCACCGGTCGGCGCGAGCCCGCGCGCTGGATGCATGGGGGGAGCTGCGCAGCCGGGGATAGCGGCCGAGCGCAGTCGGACCTTAATCGAAGGCGGCACGCGCAACACCGTCCCGGCCATAAACCGGCGCCTCGCGCGAAACCGCGAACTTCCGGCTTGACGACCCACGGACGCCGCACGCTCCGATATGCCCGAGCATGCCCCTGTATTGCGGTCCAGCGAGATGCGCAGCAAGCGCGTCTTCGTCCGCCCATTCCTCGAACACATGGATCCGCTCCCGATTGTGCGGATCGGCTGTCCATGCATAGGCGAGGCAACCTTGCTGCGCGAGCGCTCCGTCGATCCAGCCGCGTGCTTCCGCAAGCGCAACGTCTCGTGTCTCGGGATCGACGTCGATGGTCGCCTGGATCAGTATCTTCAAGCCGATGCCTCCTCGATGGATAGCCGCGGGAGCGGCTGAAACCGTCGCTCGGCAAAGAGCCAGCGCCCGCCGACGCTGCGGCAGACATCCTCATAGACCCCGAGAGTCCGGTGAAGCGTGTCATCGCGCAGATAGCGCTCCTCGGTATAGGATCGCATCCTTGCCCTCTCGCCGTCGATCCGAATGGAACCCGGCCAGGCGCGAAAATGAATCTCCGGAAAGGATCGCATCGCAACACGCCAGGTTTCGGCGATGTTCGCCCTTCCCTCGACGACCCCGACACCGGGGAGCGACCAGAGGGCATCTTCGGTCCAGGTCGCCGCCCACGCGTCGCCGTCCCGGCGGCAGACGGCATCGGCGTAGGCGTCGAGAAGGTCGCGAAGCGCGAGCCTGTCCTGCGATGGTCCGTCGAAGCTCATGGTCCTCCCGATTTCCCGCCGGCGGGAATAGCCGGTCCCGAAAAACAGAATGACCGCAGCGGCCGGGCGGGGGAACTGCCGATATCGCTAGCGGCGCGCCTCACCCGGCGCCGCGGGCGTCCTTCGCCCTAAAGGACAGGTCGCCCTGCCGGTCGGCCGCCGCTAGCCAAGGTGTGTCCTACCCCCCGGGACAAGCATTCGAAAAGGAAAGACCAATGGCTATTTCCCGTATCTCCCTTTCGCTCGCTGCCGCGGCTTTCGCGCTGGCTGGCGGCATGGCGGCCGCCAAGAACCCCATGGTGGGCGGCGCTGCCATGTACGAGACGAAAACGATCGTCGAAAATGCCGCCAATTCGAAAGACCACGGCACGCTCGTCGCCGCGGTGAAGGCGGCTGGCCTCGCAGAAACCCTCTCTTCGGCCGGTCCGTTCACCGTCTTCGCTCCGACCGACGCGGCTTTCGCTAAGCTTCCGGCAGGCACGGTCGACACGCTTCTCAAGCCGGAAAGCAAGGCGTTGCTGACCGGAATCCTTACCTATCATGTCGTGCCGGGCCGGCTGACCGCAACCGACATTGCCGCTCAGGCAAAAGCCAACGGCGGAAAGGCCGTCCTCACGACAGTCCAGGGTGCCAAGCTCACGGTCTGGGAAAAAGACGGTAGCTGGTATGTCACCGACGAGAAAGGCGGCACCGCCAAGATCGGTCCTGCCGACGTCCTCCAGTCGAACGGCGTGATTCACGTTATCGACAGCGTCCTCCTTCCCGCCTGACGTACGTCGGGGCTGCGCTGCGCCGGAAGGCTACCGCAGCCTCCCCATTTTCAGCCTCTCAGAGCCACCCCGACAGTTCGCGCCTGATCAGGGCTTCCAGCATCTCAGTTCCGGGATCGCTGTGATTGAGGCAGGGAACATAGGCAAATTTCAAGCCACCGGCAGCGAGGAATTGTGCGCGGCCGCGGATCGCTATTTCTTCCAGGGTCTCAAGGCAATCGGACGCAAAGCCGGGTGCGATGACTGCAACCGACTTGCCCTCTCTCGCAAGGGTCTCCAGCATCATGTCGGTCGCCGGCGACAGCCATTTCGCGCTCCCGAAGCGCGACTGGAAGCATGGTACAACGCTCGTTCCCAGGGCATTGCCCAAAAGGCGCGCCGTCTTGAGGCACATGCAGTGATAGGGATCGCCAAGACGGAGCGTACGCTCGGGCATGCCATGGAAACTGGCGACGATCGTGTCGGGGACGAAATCGAGGCCCCCGAGCGCGGTCTCGAGAGAGCGGCGGATCGCCTCGATATAGAGGTCGTCGTCATAATAGGGCGGTAGCATCCGCAGGGACGGCTGCCAGCGCAATCGCCCGAGATGCGCGTTGACCGCGTCCGCGACGCTTGCGGTCGTGGCGGCACAATATTGTGGATAGAGCGGCGCGATCAGGATACGGCGGCAGCCTGCGTCGAAGAGCGCATCCAGCCCGTCTGCGATCGCGTTGCTGCCGTAGCGCATCGCGTGCGCGACAAGAGCCTCCTTGCCTAACCGTTCTCGCAGCGCGCTCTTGTCGGAGGCGCGTGATCGCGGCCAGCGGCGACCCCTCGGCAGTCCATATTTCGCGATAGGCACGCGCCGACTTTCGCGGGCGGACCGCAAGAATGATGCCGCGAAGGATTGGCTGCCAGAGGACGGCGGGCAATTCCACGACGCGCCGATCGGAGAGAAATTCCGCAAGATAGCGGCGCCCCGCGCCGCTCGTCGGCGCATCGGGCGTGCCGAGATTGACGATGAGCACGCCGATGCGATCGGGCGGAAGCGCGCGATGATCGGCGGGGACGGAATCCGGATACGCAATCGTCTCCGCGGCGGCTAAAGCGACCTCCAAACTCATATTTCCATTCCCCTCGACCCGCTTCGGCCGGCGATACCTGCCGCTGCGGCGTTTTCGCGAATTGCGGCATCGCGCCAACATGTCTAAAGGTGCAGTCTCGTGTGGAGGCCGACCTTCGCGCGCCGGCTCTGCATCTGCGGAAATGCTGTCTCCGCCCCTCCCCTGCCGATAATGTTGCACCTCGCCCACTGGAGCCAGCCCGCTCAAACCGCCTCCCTCTTGCGCGCCGCCTTGCCCGAAGGGACATGTTGCGGTGGAGGAGACGCGTCGTGCAAAGCGAGCCTCGGCGGTCCACCTCCCTCTACTCCCCTCCGGACCGCCAACCTCTTCATCCCTCGAGGCCGACTGATGCATGATCTCTCACTTTCGGATCGAATGCCTGCGGACAGCGCAATCCCGCCGGAGGTGCTCGCTTCGGTAGGAACCTTGCTGCGCTGGGTCGGCGAAGATCCGGACCGCGAGGGACTGATCGACACGCCGCGCCGGGTGGCGCGCGCCTGGAAGGATTATTGCCGCGGCTATGAGGAAGATCCCGCGATACATCTCTCGCGCACTTTCGCGGAGGTCGGCGGCTATGACGAGATCGTGCTGCTGCGCGACATCCCATTCCAATCTCACTGCGAGCATCATATGGCGCCGATAACCGGAACGGCTTCGATCGCCTATCTTCCCCGGGACCGCGTCGTCGGCATTTCCAAGCTGGCGCGGGTGCTGGACGGCTATGCGCGGCGGTTGCAGGTCCAGGAACGGCTGACCGCCGAGGTCGCGAAGTGCATCTGGGAAAATCTGAACCCGCAGGGCGTTGCGGTCGTCATCGATGCGCAGCATGGCTGCATGACCGGGCGCGGCGTACGCACGCCTGGCGTCGGCATGGTGACCAGTCGTCTGCTCGGCCGCTTTCTCGACGACCAGCGCACCCGCAAGGAAGTGCTGGCGCTGATGGGCTATTGAGCGGCGAGCGGGGCATGGCGAAGCGCGAGCGAGGATCCGGAGCAGCGACGGCAGATGCGCCGCCACTCGGCATGCCGGCCGCCGCACGGACGAATTCCCGCAACAGTCTGCGCGCCCAGCCCGACGAACGGGGACATTTTGGGCGCTTCGGCGGGCGCTTCGTGCCCGAGACACTGATGCCGCTCGTCCTCGGCCTCGATCGCGAATACAGGGCTGCCAAAGACGATCCCGCCTTTCAATCGGAATTCGACGACTTGCTCGCGCATTATGTGGGCCGGCCGAGCCCGCTCTATCACGCACCGCGCTTGTCCGCGGCGCTTGGCGGCGCACAAATCTGGCTCAAGCGCGACGAACTCAATCACACCGGTGCCCACAAGATCAACAATTGCGTCGGCCAGATCCTGCTCGCGATCCGGATGGGCAAGACGCGCATCATCGCGGAAACGGGCGCCGGCCAGCATGGCGTGGCGGCGGCGACGGTGTGCGCCCGCTTCGGCCTCCCCTGCGTCGTGTACATGGGCGCCGCGGACGTCGCGCGCCAGGCTCCGAATGTCTTCCGGATGAAGCTGCTCGGGGCTGAAGTCGTGCCGGTGACTGCCGGAGCAGCGACGCTCAAGGACGCAATGAACGAGGCTCTACGCGACTGGGTGGCGAACGTGGACGATACTTTTTACATCATCGGCACAGCGGCGGGCCCGCATCCCTATCCTGAAATCGTGCGGGACTTTCAGAGCGTCATCGGCAGGGAAGCCCGCAACCAGATGCTTGCCCGCACCGGCCGGCTTCCCGATCTGCTGGTCGCTGCGATCGGCGGGGGGTCGAATGCGATCGGCCTTTTCCACCCCTTTCTCGACGACCCCTCCGTCAGGATGCTGGGTGTCGAGGCTGCGGGCCATGGTCTTGACACGGCCCATGCGGCTTCGCTGGCCGGCGGACGTCCCGGCATCCTCCATGGCAACAGAACCTATCTGCTACAGGATGACGATGGGCAGATCACCGAAGGACATTCGATAAGCGCAGGCCTGGATTATCCCGGCATCGGGCCGGAGCATGCATGGCTGAGAGACATCGGCCGGGTGGAATATACGTCGGCTACCGACGCCGAGGCGCTTGACGCGTTCCAGCTGCTGTGCCGCACCGAAGGCATTATTCCGGCGCTCGAACCGAGCCACGCTATCGCCGCGGTCTCCCGGATCGCGGCGAGCATGGAAAAGGACAGCATCATATTGGCAAATCTGTGCGGACGCGGCGACAAGGATATTTTCTCGGTCGCCGAACATCTTGGAACAGCCATCTAAGAAGGCCGGGAGGCCGCCGGTGCAGGTCGACAGGCAGCTGATTTCTAACAATTCGAATTAACCGGAGTTGCGCGAAACCCACAATTGCGATGACGGCAAAAGCGCCCTCTCGGTCTTCGATAATAGCCGTGACACCAGGATTTGCCTATTCTTGCCGCTGCACGTTATGCCTTTAGCTGAATGCAAGGCCTGGGTGTCAGAACCGCCTTCCGAGACTTCGGCGCACTTGCTCTCGGGCCTGTCTTGTGGTGACTGTCCGTGGGGACGCGGACGCTGGACGCCAGCAACATTCGTGGGGCGACGAATATGCCATATCGGGGTGCGTGGTTTTTTTGTCTCGCGATCATCGCGATGACGGTCCTGGCCTTCTGGCCCGGCTATTTCTCACAGATCGGGACGGCGAAGATCGCCTGGCATGTCCACGCCGTCACGGCGACCGCCTGGCTGCTGCTGCTCGCAGCGCAGAGCTGGTCGATCGATCGCGGACAGCGAAGCCGGCATCGCAGCCTTGGCCTCGCCATCTTCGCCGCGGTTCCGCTATTCCTGATCGGCGCCGCCGGAGTGGAGCATAGCATGGCTGTCGCGACCGCCTCCGGCCAGGATCCCTTCTACAAACTCTGGGGCTCGGCCCTCGGCATCTACGATCTTGTCGGAGGGGCCGCCTTTCTTCTCTGCGCCGTGATGGCCCTCAAGGAGCGGCGCAATATGGCGCGTCACGCCGCCTGGCTTCTTGCGACCCCGCTCCTGCTCACCGGACCTGCGCTTGGGCGCGTATATAATGCCCATCTTCCCGGTCTCGTCATCAACGGCCCCCAGGACTTTCCGCTGTTCCGCTGGAGCGTTCATCTCGGCGGGCTGACCGGCGTCGCGATCGCCCTGTGGCTGTGGTCGCGCCATCGCCGCCACGGCCAGCCCTGGCTGATCGTGGCAGCCGTCATCATGCTGCAGTCGCTCCTCTTCGAGACGGCAGGCTTTACCCGAATCTGGCGAGCGGCATTCGTCGCGTCTGGCGATATCTCGGCCGCGGCCCATGTCCTCCCGGCCGTAGCGATCGCCGCGGCGGCGCTCTGGTGGGGCTGGCGCGCGGTCCCGCCACGCCCTGCGTCATCCGCAGCGTCAGCGATCTGATCAGCCGGGTCCCAAGGGCCCCTTCCGGACCGGCTTCACACAAAGCCGGACAATGAACGACTGCCAGTGCTCGGCGGCGGCCCGACAGGCATCATGGTCCGGTGCCGCATCCCCAAGTGACCGCTTTCCTGCCCGGGAGCGTCGACCCTCAAGGGCGAGGCAAAGAAAGTCAAAGGCTCGATCAAGGAAGCCGCCGGCAAGATCACCGGCGACCGCTCGCTGCAGGCCGAAGGCGCAGCCGAAAAGGCCGCAGGCAGTGTCCAGGCTGCCGCCGGCAAGGTGGCGGAGAAGGTCCGCGATGCTGTTCGCAAATAAGCCGGCGGGTGGCGAGCCGCCGCGCGGCAGCGCCAGGCGGCGGCACGCGACGCGAGCCAGCGCTCGCTTCCCCTTTCCGGCCTGCCCCTTCGAAAGACCGCGCATGACGACGAGAGAAGACGATATCGCCTATTTCCGGCGCAGGCTCGCGTCGAGCGAGCGGCAGGCCGGCGAAGCGGAAACCGAGGCAGCGCGCGCAGCGCATCTCAAGCTTGCCGGACATTATCGCGAAAAGCTCATCGCGCTCGGGATCCGCGACCAGGACGAGGCCGACTGACCGCCGGCCCCTATTCAGGAGTTGCTCATAAAGACGATCAGCATCGGCGCCGCGGCGCTGCTGCTCCTCGCCGGATGTTAACCGCCATCGAATAGAAGCTGGCCGCTAGGGGTTTCAAGCGATCGTGGCTTGGGTGGGCGCAATCATCGACTTGCTTGGCGTCGGGCAGGCACCGACCGCGGCATTCATCCGCAATTTCGCCCGGCCCCTCGATCTCGACGCAATTCCGCGCGGGGTCCTTCCAACATTTGTCGCGGTCGACGTTCCAAGTTTGGCGGAAGCCCTGCTCGACGCTGACGCAACCATGCGTCTCATCGAAGAGCGAAACGGACCCGCTGTCGAGCTCACACGCACCGAGGTGGCAGCCTTACTCCAAAGCTTGGACGCTAGCTTTCCGATCCGGCGGACACGCGATGCGCTGGTGATTACCAACATCAACGGCCGCGGCGAACTCGGGCGCATCAGGATCGGCAAATCGCGCGTTGCGCTCCAAAAACTGCTCCTTCCGGCAATCATGGGCCTGTCGATCGAGGATCGTAACTTCCCGCTCGGCGCCGACCCGAACGCAACGGGGTTGGCGCGCCATATCGATCGGAAAGACCTCTTCACGATCATCTCAACGATATCTCGCTCGCCTATGTCGAGGGTTCGCTGTTCCGCGACGAGGCGCTTGTCGGAGGCGGCGATAATTTCCTGCGGCATCTCGTTGCCGATCCCCTGCTTGCCAATGCCAACAGCGAAAAAGGGACCTTTGCCGCTGCCCAGAAGAGCTTTGCCAACCAGTCGGTCTTCCGCATCGTCGTCGACAGTGTCGCTAATGACTGCGACATTCTCGTCTGTGACGACCTCGGCGACGAATGGGCGGATTTCATCGGCCTTTCCACCGGCGGGGGACCGCGAACGATCAGCTTCTACCATGCCAAGCACGGCCCGCGTTCGCTCGGCGCCTCTCCGTTTCACGAAGCGGTGGGTCAAGCGATGAAAAATCTCGGACGCATGTCGATGACGGCTGATTCTATGCCCGCCAAATATGCATCTTGGGCTGTCCCATACCGGAACTCCAATGTTACGACCTCAATCTCGCGCCTTATTCGGGGCGGACCCCAGCCGGCGATCGAAGCGGCGATCGACGTGTCGCGGCAGGCTCCCGACCTTGTAAAAAGGGTCTACATCGTGACCTCGTCGCTTAGCCGCTGTGACGTCGAGCAGGCGTTTGCAAACGCAGCGAACGGGATCCCTGCCCCGGCGCATTTCGTGCAACTCTATTGGCTACTCACCAATTATTTCGCAGCCTGCGTCGAGATGGGAGCGATCGGCTATGTGATTTGTCAGCCGTGACAGTCAATTTCGCGCGGGGCCAGCGTAATGATAATGGCTGAGCCGGCAAACGGCGATGGATATGTGTTCGCGACAGCCGACCCGCTGCGCGCGATCGAGCAGCTCAAGGAATGGTCCGCGAAGTTCGGCGCCGAGAGGTGCGGTGCAACGAGGGCTTCGAAGCGCTAGCACGCCCCCTGATGTCCAGCCACTAACCCGCCGGGAACGCCTAGCGCGAGGCGCCATTGATCAGCATCGCCACAGACCAGCCGTCGTTGTTCAACTCAGTCGTTGCCGGGCCGCGCTCTGGCCTCCGAATATGCACGAGGCGCAACTCGGCCAG
>NZ_LYVN01000036.1 GCF_001990265.1 Sphingopyxis sp. KK2 | reverse complement strand
GCCCCCGCCGCCGCCCATTCCGCCCATGCCGCCGCCACCCATGCCGGGGATGCCGCCCTTGCCGAACAGCGCGCCGAGGCCTTTCAATCCGCCCATCTTGCGGATCTTCTTCATCGCGGTCGCCATTTCCTGGTGCATCTTGAGCACCTTGTTGACCTGTTGCACCGTGGTGCCCGAGCCGTTGGCGATGCGGATCTTGCGCTTGGCGGTCAGGATTTCGGGCTTCGCGCGCTCCTTGGGGGTCATCGAGCCCATGATCGCGTCGAAGTGGACGAGCATCTTGTCGTCGGCGCCGCCCTGCGCCATCGCGACTTGCGCCTTCTTGATCCCGGGGATCATGCCGGCGAGCGCGCCGAGGCCGCCCATGCGGCGCATCTGGTTGAGCTGGGTGCGCAGGTCGTTGAGGTCGAAGACGCCCTTGGCCATCTTCGCGGCCATCGCCTCGGCCTCTTCGGCCTGGATCGTTTCGGCGGCGCGTTCGACGAGGCTGACGACGTCGCCCATGCCGAGGATGCGGCCCGCGATGCGCGAGGGCTGGAAGAGTTCGAGCCCGTCGAGCTTTTCACCGGTGCCCGCGAACTTGATCGGCTTGCCGGTGACCGCACGCATCGAGAGCGCGGCACCGCCGCGCGCGTCGCCGTCCATGCGCGTGAGCACGACACCGGTGAGCGGCACCTGGTCGGTGAAACGCTGCGCGACCTGCACCGCGTCCTGACCCGTCAGGCTGTCGACGACGAGCAGGGTTTCGGCGGGGTTCGCGGTGCGCGACACCGCCTGCATTTCGTCCATCAACTGCTGGTCGACATGGAGGCGGCCCGCGGTGTCGAGCATCAGCACGTCGAAGCCCTGGAGCTTCGCGGCCTGCAGCGCGCGCTGCGCGATTTCGGTCGGCTGCTGGCCGGCGACGATCGGCAGCGTCGCGACGTCGATCTGCTGACCGAGGACCGCGAGCTGTTCCTGCGCGGCGGGGCGATTGACGTCGAGCGACGCCATCAGCACCTTCTTGCGCTCCTTGTCCTTGAGCCGCTTCGCGATCTTCGCGGTCGTCGTCGTCTTACCCGAGCCCTGGAGGCCGACCATCATGATGACGGCGGGCGGGGCGACGGCAAGGTCGAGCTCGGCGGTTTCGGAACCGAGCATCTCGGTCAGCGCGTCGCTGACGATCTTGACCACCTGCTGGCCCGGGGTGACCGAGCGCAGGACATTCTGGCCGATCGCGAGTTCGGTAACCTGATCGACGAAGCTGCGCACGACGGGCAGCGCGACGTCGGCCTCGAGCAAGGCGATTCGCACTTCGCGCATCGCGGCGCGCACGTCGGCCTCGGTCAGCGCGCCGCGGCCGCGGAGCTTTCCGAAAACATCGCCAAGCCGGTTGCTCAGACTGTCGAACACTGCCAAAATCCTTGCTTTCGACGCCCGCAACGCAAAACACGCCGGTGAGCGAAACCTCGCCAACCAGCGGTATCCGTGGACAGGTTTTCCGTCGCGGATGTCGATATGCCCGGTCGCAAAATGCGGCCTGACGGCGGCGCCATTACGGGAAATGGGCGGGAAAGGCAAGCCGAAGACCGCACAAATGCGCCCGTCCTTCCGCTTCGTCACCCCGGACCCGATCCGGGGGCCTGCTTCCTTCGCTCATTTCATGAGATCACGCCAATCATTCGCGCGAGAAGCGGGACCCCGGGTCAAGCCCGGGGTGACGACAAGGCAAAAGCCACCTCCGTGGCCCAGGGCGTTCACCCCCCAAACTTAACGCAAATTTCACCGCTTCGGGCGCAAAAGAGCCGCTGATTGTGGGGGACTAGCGACCTATGGCGACAGCCGCACCGCCGAAACAGCCCGACCGCGCCGAGGGCGCAAAACGCGACGTCGTCGCGGGCGGCATCGTCGTCGCCGCGATCATATTGTTCGTCGGCACCGGCAGCACGGTCATGCAATCGATCGTCCGCGCGCTGTCGGGCATCGGCGGCGGCACCGACCAGGTGCTCGCCGCGACGCTGATCCTGAACATTGCGCTGATCCTGTTCGGCTGGCGCCGCTACAACGACCTGCACCGCGAAATCCGCGAGCGCACCGAGGCCGAACGGCGCGCGCGTTACCTGGCCGACACCGACCCGCTGACCAATTTCCTCAACCGCCGCGCGATGCTTGAACAGGGGCAGGCACTGGTCGCCGATGCCGCCGCCGAGCGGCGCCATGTCGCGCTGTTCCTGCTCGACCTCGACCATTTCAAGACCGTCAACGACATCCATGGCCATGCCGCGGGCGACCGGTTGCTGCAGGTCGCCGCCGAACGCATCGCCAGCGTTTTGCCGCCGAGCGCGTTGATGGCGCGGCTGGGCGGCGACGAATTCGTCGCGATGCTGATGTTCGATCCGGCGGGCACGGCGCATATCGAAGCGCTCGCGTCGCAACTCGTCACCATCCTCGAGGAACCGGTGACCCACGATACGCAGCAGATCCGCATCGGCGCCTCGATCGGCCTGTCGCTCGCGACCGAGGCCGACACCAGCATGGACACGCTGGTGCGCCAGGCCGACATCGCCATGTATCATTGCAAGGACGAGGGGCGGAACCGCTTCTGCTGGTTCGAGGCGGGCATGGAAATGGCAGTGCAGGTCCGCAACCAGATCGAGACCGGCATCCGCAGCGGCATGCCGCGCGACGAATTCGTGCCCTTTTTCGAACCACAGGTCGACATCGCGACCGGCCGACTCGTCGGTTTCGAGATGCTGATGCGCTGGGATTCGCCCGAGCATGGCATGATCGAGCCCGACCGTTTCATCCCGGTCGCCGAGGACAGCGGCCTGATCGGCGAGCTGTCGCTGCGCGTCGTGCGCCACGCGATGGAAATCGCCAAGGGATGGGACCCGTCGATCACGCTGGCGGTGAATATCTCGCCGCAGCAATTGAAGGACCCGTGGTTCAGCCAGAAGCTGACCAAGCTGCTCGTCGAGACGGGATTTCCGCCGAGCCAGCTCGAGGTCGAGATCACCGAAAGTTCGCTGTTCGAGAATCTGCCGCTCGTCCGTTCGATCGTCACCAGCCTGAAGAACCAGGGCGTGTCGCTGAGCCTCGACGATTTCGGCACCGGATACAGCTCGCTGTCGCACCTGCGCGCGTTGCCGTTCGACCGGATCAAGATCGACCGCAGCTTCGTCGCCGCGATGCAGGGCAGCCCCGATGCGCAGGCGATCGTCGTCGCGATCGTCCGGCTCGGCGAAAGCCTGGCGATGCCGATCACCGCCGAGGGGGTCGAGGACGAGGCGACCGCGATCGAGCTGACGCGGCTCGGCTGCGCCAAGGCGCAGGGCTGGCATTATGGCAAGCCGGCATCGGCGACAGCGACCGCGAAGCTGCTCGCCGAACGCGGCCTGCTGCGGTCGCCGGTGGTGGCGGATGCGGGGGCGACGGCCGAGGAAGAGCGGCGCAAGGCTGGATAAGGCCCTCCCCTCCCTGCAAGCGAGGCGAGAGTGAGGAAGCCACGGTCGCGCGGCATAACCCCGCCTCGCCTAGACTTCGCGGCGCCCTGCCCTTACATGCGCGGGATATGGCGGATCGCTTCACCAAGATGCACGGGCTGGGCAACGACTTTGTCGTGATCGACGCGCGGGAGAACGCCGTCGCGATGACCCCGGCGCGCGCGCATGCGATCGCCGACCGGCGGCATGGCATCGGATGCGACCAGCTGATCCTGCTCGAACCGTCGACCAAGGCCGATGTGCGGATGCGCATCTTCAACGCCGACGGCAGCGAGGTCGAGGCGTGCGGCAATGCGACGCGCTGCGTCGCGACGCTGCTGGGCCAGCCTTCGGTGATCGAGACACTGGGCGGGATGCTGCGCGTCACCCCGGCCGACGGCGGCGCCGAGGTGGTGCTGGGCGAGCCCGAATTCGACTGGGAGCATATCCCGCTCGCGATGCCGATGGACACGCGCGACATGCCCGTCGCGTGGGACGAGCTCGAGCATGGCGCCGCGGTCAATGTCGGCAACCCGCACATCATCTTTTTCGTGCCCGAGGCCGATGCGGTCGATCTCGGCGAACTCGGCCCGCGGATCGAGACCGACCCGCTGTTCCCCGAGCGCGTCAACGTCAATGTCGCGAGCCTCGACGGCCCCGATTGCCTGCAACTGCGCGTGTGGGAACGCGGCGTCGGGCTGACGCAGGCGTGCGGCACCGGCGCGTGCGCGACCGCGGTCGCGGCGATCCGCGCGGGCAAAGTCAAGTCGCCGGTCACGGTGTCGCTGCCCGGCGGCGACCTGATCATCCGCTGGGCCCCCGGCGAGCCGATCGTGATGAGCGGCGCGGCGACACGCGTGTTCGAGGGCGAGACCGACTGGGCGCAGTTCGGATGAGCATCGATATTTTGGACGGCCCGGCGGTCGTCAATTTCGGGTGCCGGCTGAACATCGCCGAGGGCGAAGCGGTGCGCGCCGCGGCGACGGCAGCGGGGGCACGCGACACGATCATCTTCAACAGCTGCGCGGTGACCGACGAGGCGGTGCGGCAGGCGCGGCAGGCGGTACGGCGCGCGCTGCGCGAACGGCCGGGGGCCGAGGTCGTGGTGACCGGGTGCGCAGCCGAGCTGGAACGCGACGCCTTTGCGGCGATGGGCGCGCGGGTTGTCGGCAACGACGTGAAGGGTTTGGCGCAGAGCTATGGCGCCGGCGCGCCCGGGGTGCGCAGCGACGTCTATTCCCCCGCCCTCTCGGGCGCCGACCATGCGCGCGCCTTCCTCGGCGTGCAGACGGGCTGTTCGCACAGCTGCACCTTTTGCGCGACGGTGATCGCGCGCGGGACCGCGCGGTCGGCGACGGTCGCGGCGGTGCTCGACAGCGCGCGCGTCGCGCTGGATCGCGGGCAGCGCGAGATCGTGCTGACCGGGGTCGACCTTGCGAGCTATGGCGACGACAGCGGGACGACGCTGGCCGCGCTGGTCGAGGCGTTGCTGGCGCTGCCGATCGAGCGGCTGCGGCTCTCCTCGCTCGACCCGAACCGGATCGACACCGCCTTGTTCGCGCTGCTGACCGGCGAGCCGCGCTTGATGCCGCATGTCCATCTGTCGCTGCAAGCAGGCGACGACATGATATTGACGCGGATGAAGCGGCGGCATCGGCGAGCCGAGGTCGTCGACCTCGTCGCGCGGCTCAAGGCGGCGCGGCCCGAAATCGCGATCGGCGCCGACCTGATCGCGGGCTTTCCGACCGAGGATGACGCGATGTTCGCGAACAGCCTGGCGCTGATCGACGAATGCGACATCGTCTTCGGCCATATCTTTCCCTATAGCGCGCGCGCCGGGACGCCTGCGGCGCGGATGCCGCAGGTCGGACGGACGGTGGCGCGCGAGCGGGCGGCGGTGCTGCGCGAAGCCAATGCGCGGCGACGACACCTTTGGATGGACGGACTGACGGGAATGACGACGAAGATGCTGGTCGAACGCGACGGGCGGAGCGGCCATGGCGAGAATTTCGCGAGCCTGATGCTGGCAAGCGACGCGGTGCCGGGGAGCATCGTGCCGGTGCGGATCGGCGCGCGCGACGGCGACCGGCTGCTTGCGGAGCTGGCCGCATGAGCGGCGCAAGCTGGAGCGAGCGGCTGTTCGGCGGGCTCAAGCGCACGTCGGAGAAGCTCGGCGAAAATCTGTCGGGGCTGACCGGCAAGGCGCGGCTCGACGAAGAGGATCTCGACCGCATCGAAGAGGCGCTGATCACCGCCGACCTCGGCCCCGCGATGGCCGCGCGCATCCGCGACCGGCTCGCCGCACGCCGCGACGCGGTGGCGAGCGGGACCGAGGAGCTGCGCCGCATCGTCGCCGAGGAAATCGCCGCGGTGCTGCGCCCCGTTGCCGAACCGCTCGAGATCGACGCCTTCCCGCGCCCGCAGGTGATCCTCGTGATCGGGGTCAACGGGTCGGGCAAGACGACGACGATCGCCAAGCTCGCCCACCTGTTCCAGGAACAGGATTATGGCGTGATGCTGGTCGCGGGTGACACCTTTCGCGCCGCCGCGATCGGCCAATTGAAGGTCTGGGCCGAGCGGCTGGGGGTGCCGATCATGGCGGGCCCCGAGGGCGGCGACGCTGCCGGCATCGTGTTCGATGCGGTGAAACAGGCGACCGCGACGGGCATCGACGTGCTGATCGTCGACACCGCGGGGCGCCTCCAGAACAAGCGCGAGCTGATGGACGAGCTCGAGAAGATCAAGCGCGTGCTCGGCCGCCTCAACCCCGCGGCGCCGCACGATGTCGTGCTCGTGCTCGACGCGACGACGGGGCAGAATGCGCTGTCGCAGATCGACGTGTTCCGCGAGGTCGCGGGGGTCACCGGGCTGGTCATGACCAAGCTCGACGGCACCGCGCGCGGCGGCGTGCTCGTCGCCGCGGCCGAACGCCACGGCCTTCCCATCCACGCGATCGGCATCGGCGAAACCATCGACGATCTTCGCCCCTTCGATGCCGACGAGATCGCGGGCATCATTGCAGGAAATATCCGATGAGCGAGCAGCTCGACCAATTGCCGACCGGCCCCGAGGCCGTCCCCGCGCCGCCGCCCGCCAAGCATGGCTGGCTGAATTTCGTCATCGATTTCGGGCCGCTGCTGATCTTCTTCCTCGTCTACAAGTTCAGCTCGGGCGGCAGCGGCGCCTTTGCCGCGACGACCGCGGCGATCAAGGGCACCGTCGCCTTCATGGTCGCGATCATCGCCGCGATGATCGTGTCGAAATGGAAGCTCGGCAAGATTTCGCCGATGCTGTGGCTGTCGAGCATCCTCGTCATCGGCTTTGGCGCGCTGACCGTCTATTTCCACGACGAAAGCTTCATCGTGATGAAGCCGACGATCATCTATGGCGCCTTCGCGCTGCTGCTGCTCGGCGGCTATTTCGCGGGCAAGCCGATGCTGAAATATCTGCTCCAGTCGGCGCTCGAGGGGATCACCGAAAGGGGCTGGATGCTGCTGTCGCGCAACTGGGGGCTGTTCTTCGCCGCGCTCGGCATCGCGAACCATGTCATGTACGAGCTCATCCAGGCGAAGCAGATGAGCTTCGACCTGTGGCTGACGATCAAGGTGTGGGGCATCACCGCGCTGTCGTTCCTCTTCACGCTGACCCAGCTGCCCGTGATGCTGAAGAACGGGCTCGCGCTGCCCGAAGAAGCGACCGCCGACAAAAGTTGAACGCGGCCCCCGTCGCTGGCATAGCCGTGCCCGGGCACCGGGTCGCGCCGCGCCCCATAACAAGCGAGGGGGACTTTCATGGACAAATTTTTCGGTAATCTGCACGCCGTGCTGGGCGCGGGGCTGGTGCTCGCGATCATCCTGATGCTGGGCCTCAACGGCCAGAATTTCGAGGATGGCGGCGCGGCCGCACTCGCCGTCATGCGCTGGCTGCACACCTTTTTCGGCATCCTGTGGATCGGGCTGCTCTATTATTTCAACTTCGTCCAGATCCCGACGATGCCCAAGATCCCCGCCGAGCTAAAGCCCGGCGTGTCGAAGCATATTGCGCCCGCCGCGCTGTTCTGGTTCCGCTGGGCGGCGCTGGCCACGGTGCTGCTGGGCCTCGCGATCGCTGGCCACGCCAAATACCTCGTCCCCGCGCTGACGCTGCAGGACCCGTACAAGCTGATCGGCGTCGGCATGTGGCTGGGCCTGATCATGGCGTTCAACGTGTGGTTCGTGATCTGGCCGAACCAGAAGAAGGCGCTGGGCATCGTCGAGGCCGACGATGCGACCAAGGCCAAGTCGGCGAAGACCGCAATGATCTTTTCGCGGACCAACACGCTGCTGTCGATCCCGATGCTCTATGCGATGGTGAGCTTCAGCTAAGCCGCAACGACCGTTTCAAAGAGGGCGCCTCGGGAAACCGGGGCGCCCTTTTTATTGTCCCTCGACCGCCGCCTTGTGCATGCGGCCGTTCATCACATAATGCGCGACGCCGACCTGCATGCCCGCGGCCTGTTCGTCGCCGATCTCGCGCACCCGGCGCGCCGGCGAGCCCGCCCATAGTTCGCGGCTGGGGATTTCCTTGTTCTCGGTGAGCAGCGCGCCCGCGGCGAGCATCGCGTCGCTGCCGATGCGGCAGCCGTTCATCACCGTCGCCTTCAGCCCGACGAACGCGCGGTCGTCGAGAATGCAGCCATGGACCATCGCGAGATGGCCGATCAGTACATCCTCGCCGATGATCGTCGGGAAGCCTTCGGGCCGGTGCGGCATCGGGCCGTCGCAGTGGACGACGCTGCCGTCCTGGATGTTCGAGCGCGCGCCGACCTCGATATGGCTGACGTCGGCGCGCAGCACGCAATTGTACCAGATGCTGACGTCGGGACCGATGCGCACGTCGCCGATGATGCGGCATCCGGGCGCGATGAAGGCGCTGGGATCGATCTGCGGCGTCTTGCCGTTCACGGTGATGATGCTGACGTCGTGGGTCATTCGCTGCGTCCTCCGATGATATTCTTCCAGATCAGGATCGGCAGAGTCGAGGCATAATCGTCGGTCCAGCGCGAAAAGCCCGGCCGCGATTCGAGCGCGACCCACGCGCCGTCCTCATAGCCGCGCGGGAGCGGGCGGAGGCCGCCGGTCAGCTGCTCCATGCGCTGCGGCGTCGCGGTGAAGGCGACCCAGTTCGAACTGGTCAGCGCGCTGGCGGCATTGCCGTCGCCCGCCGGGTCGAGGCGGATCGCCGCGCTCCACCCGCGTGCCTTCGCCTCCGCCGACAGCACCGGCTGGAGATCGAAGAAGCGGTTGGAGATATGGATCAGCAGCACGCCATCGGGCTTGAGCGCGCGGGCATAGATGCCGATCGCCTCGGCGGTCAGCAGGTGCAGCGGGATCGCGTCGGACGAGAAGGCGTCGATGACGAGGATGTCGAACTGTGCCGGGGGCATTTGTTCGATGCGCAGCCGCGCGTCGCCGACGACGATCGGCGTGTCGCCCGCGCATTTCGACAGGAAGCTGAATTTTTTCGGATCGCGCGCGATGTCGACCATCACCGGGTCGATTTCGAAGATCGTCCATTGCTGGCCCGGTTTGCGGTAGCAGGACAAGGTCCCCGCCCCCAGCCCGACGATGCCGACTGCGGCATCGGGGCCGGCGAGTTCGGTCGCCTTGTCGAGCGTCAGCCCGACCCCCGATTGATGGCCATAATAGGTGGTGGGTTCGAGTTCGTGCCCCGGCTGCGTATTCTGGAGCCCGTGGAGCGTCGTGCCATGCGCCAGCCGGCGCTGTTGCGTGGCCGGGTCGTCGGTGACGGTATAGACGCCGAAATAACTGCGCACGCGCATCCCGTCGGCGCCCTTTTGCAGCGTATCGACCCCGCCGACGCCGAGCATCAGCATCGCGAGCACCGCGATATAGGCCCAGCGCCAGGCGACGACGAGCAGCCCGACGAGCAGGATCAGCCCCGCCCACAGTCCGTTGCTGCCCTGGAAGGTGCCGTCCCAGCCCTCGACGAGGTTCCAGCAGGCGAAGGCCGCGACGACGAGCATCGCGAGCACATAGGGGATGGGGTTCCTGACCTTCAGCCATTCGTTCCACGGCAGGAAGGGCGGCAGCGGCAGCAGCGCCGCGGCGGCGAGCACGAGGATTGGATGTTCATAGACCCAGTCGAATAGCAACGGCGCGAACAGTGCCGCGAACAGCCCGCCGACGACGCCGCCCGCCGACATGACGAGATAGAAGAGGGTCAGATGCTGCGGCGCCGGGCGCAAATGGTGGAGATAGTCGTGGAGCGCGGTGGCGACGATGAACAGCATGACGAGGCTCATCAGCGCGACGAGCATCGAGCCGCCGCCGGTGCTGAGCAGCGCCTGTCCGCCGGCGATCAGCAGCACCGCCGGGGCAAGCACGCGGAAGGTCTGCTTGAGCGCATCGACGTTCGAAAAGGCGACCACGAAGCTGAGCAGGTAGAGGCCGAGCGGCAGCACCCAGAGCAGCGGCATGGCGACGATGTCGGTGGTGAGGTGCGTCGTCGTCGACAGCATGAGCCCCGACGGCACGGCGGCGATGAGCAGCCAGTGGAGCTGGCGCCGCAGCGTCGGGCGCGGTTCGTCGGCGGCGGGGGCGACATCGGCGGCCGCGACCGCATGGCTGCGCCAGCGCGCCGCGGCGGCGGCCGCGACAAGGCCGACGAGCAGCGCATAACCGGCCGTCCAGCCCCAGCTTTGCGCGGCGAGCGGCAGATTGGGCTCGACGAGCGCGGGATAGGAGATCAGCCCCGCGAAGCTGCCGAGGTTCGAGGCGGCATAGAGATAATAGGGATCGCCCGCGCGCGCGTCGGCGGCGAACCAGCGCTGGATCAGCGGCGCCTGTGCCGAGACCGCGAAGAACACCGGGCCGATCGAGGCGAGCAGCAGCAGCGGCACCCACAGCGCCTCCTGCCCCGGTGCCGGCGGCGCGATGGCGGCGATGCCGATCGGCAGCCACAGCGCCGCGACGAGCAGCAGCGCGACATGGATCATCGCCTGGCGCCGCACCTGGAAGCGGCCGAGCCAATGCGCATAGGCGTAGCCGCCGAGCAGCAGCGCCTGATAGACCAGCATCGCGCTGTTCCACACCGCCGGGGCGCCGCCCAATTTGGGCAGCACCATGCGCGCGACCATCGGCTGGACCTGGAAGAGAAGGAAGCTGCCGACCAGGATGGTCAGCACGAAAAGCCAGCGCCGCGGTGTTGCCGTCATGGGTGGGTCGGTCCCTCGTTCAAACGAAAAGGTTGAGCTGGAAAGGCGCCGGCGGAGCGGGTCAGCCGGCGAGCAGGCGCGCCGCGTGGAGCGCATGATAGGTGAGGATGCCCGAGGCCCCGGCGCGGCGGAAGGCGAGCAGGGTTTCGAGGACGAGCGCGTCGCGATCCCCCGCGCCGGCGGCCGCCGCCGCCTCGATCATCGCATATTCGCCCGACACCTGATAGGCGTAGACCGGGACGGCGAAATGGTCCTTCACCGCGCGGACGATGTCGAGATAGGGCAGCCCGGGCTTGACCATCACGCTGTCGGCGCCCTCGGCCAGGTCCTGTGCGACCTCGCGCAGCGCCTCTTCGGCGTTGGCGGGGTCCATCTGATACCCCTTCTTGTCGCCCTTGAGCAGCCCGCGGCTGCCGACCGCGTCGCGGAAGGGGCCGTAAAAGGCCGAGGCATATTTGGCGGCATAGCTCATGATCTGGACATGGCCGAAGCCTTCGCCCTCGAGCGCGGCGCGGATCGCGCCGATGCGGCCGTCCATCATGTCGCTGGGCGCGATGATGTCGGCGCCGGCGCGCGCCTGGTTGAGCGCCTGGCCGACGAGCACCTCAACCGTTTCGTCGTTGAGGACATGGCCGCCGTCGTCGACGAGCCCGTCCTGCCCGTGGCTGGTATAGGGATCGAGCGCGACGTCGGTGAGCACGCCGATCTTGTCGCCATGCGCCGCCTTGATCGCACGCACCGCGCGGCACATCAGATTTTCGGGATTGAGCGCTTCGGCGCCGTCCTCGCTGCGCCGCTCGGCCTCGGTATAGGGAAAGAGCGCGAGGCACGGGATGCCCGCGGCGATCGCGTCGGCGGCGCGCAGGGCGATCAGGTCGACCGACCAGCGCGACACGCCGGGCAGGCTGGCGAGCGGCTCCTCGACCCCCTCGCCCGCGCAGACGAACAGCGGCCAGATGAGGTTGGCGGGCGTGAGCTGGGTTTCGCGCGCCATCGCGCGGCTCCACGCGGTGCGGCGGGTGCGGCGCAGGCGCAGCTCGGGAAAGGCGGCGTGAGTCATGGCGCGTGCATAGCGGGGCGGCGGCGCGCGGCAAATGGATATTGCGGATGCTCGCCCCTCGCCCGCGGGAGGGAAAAGGGAATCAGATTCCGCCGCCGGCGCGTTTCGAGGCGACGTCGGCGAGGCTGCCGAGCTTCGGGCCTTCGACCTGTTTCGCGGCGACCGGAGCCATCGCCGCGCCGGGGGCGACCGCGGTGAGCTGGCGGATGCGCGCGCGGAAATCGGCGAGCGCCTTGCCCTCGAGCCGGGCGCGGGTGACGAAGCTGACCGAGGCGGGGTTCACCGCGACGCCGTTGCGATAGACTTCGAAATGAAGGTGCGGGCCGGTCGAAAGGCCGGTCGAGCCGATATAGCCGATGACCTGGCCGGCACTGACCCGCTGGCCGGGGCGCACCGCGATGCGGCTCATATGACCATAGCCGGTGCCCATGCCGCCGCCGTGGGCGAGCTTGACGAAATTGCCATAGCCGCCGTGACGCCCGGCGATCGTCACCGTACCGTCGGTCACCGCATAGATGGGCGCGCCATAGCCACCGCCATAATCGACGCCGCTGTGCATACGCTTGTAGCCGAGGATCGGGTGGCGGCGCATGCCGAAGCCCGAGGTCTGGCGGCCGTTCGACGGGCGCACCATGCCGCCGCGCGTTTCGCCCGCGCCCGACGCCTCGAACCATTGCAGGCGGCCGTCGACGGTCCATTCGATCATCGAGAGCTTCTGCTTGCCGCCGCGAACAAGGCCCGCATAGAGCAGTTTTCCGACCTCGGTCTCGCCGGTTTCGGCGCGGCGATAATCGACGATGATGTCATATTCGTCGCCGGCGCGAACATCGCTGGCGACCGAGATCTGCTTGCCGATGACCCGCAGATACGCCTGGATCGCCTCGGGCGGGGCGCCGGCGGCGCGTGCCGAGCGATAGAGGCTGTCGCCGACGCGGCCGCGGATGCGCAGCGGGGTCGCGTCGACCGCAATCGGGATGCGGCGCATCACGAGCTGTCCGTTCATCCGCTCCATCTCGATGCGCAGGTCGAAGCGCGCGCGCATCGCGAGCGCGTCGACCGGGCGCGGCATGGTGCGCGCGGCGCGGCGGCCGAGGATGAGGTCGATGCGCGTACCCGGTGCGATGTCGGCGAGCGGAACCGCCGAGGAAACCTGGCGGGCGAGTGCCTGCGCATCGGCGCCGCCGACGCCCGAGCGTTCGAGCAGGCGCGCGAAGCTGTCGCCGCTGCCGAGCGTGGCGGTGAGTTCGATCTGCGGCCGTTCGGGGGTCTGGGTGAGCGGGCGCACCGCGTCGGTCGCGGCCATGTGGCGGCCGGTGTCGCCGCCGAGCGCGAGCGGCACGATCATCTGCGCGCGCGCTTCGTTGAAATCGGCGCTGCCGAGCGCGGCGCTGCCACCGGCGTGGAGCGGCTCGATCCCCGGAAAGGTCGCGATCGCCGCACCGCAGAGCAGCGCCAGCGTCGCGAGGCCGCGCCACCAGGTGCGCGAGCCGATATTGTCGCCGAGGTCGGGAACGAGGTCGAGATGCGCGAGCCGGTCGCGCAGCGCCTCGTGCCAGTTGAGGTCGGGGACCACATCGGCGGCGCCGTTGCGGCCAAAGGGAATCGCCTGCGTCATCGACAGCGCGGCGGCATTGCCGGTCATCCCCGCGATGGGTTCGTGACGCTGGAACAAGATTGCAACCCCCACGCGATCGGTGCTGCCGCCTCCCGCGCCAGCGCCGTCGATGATTTTCCGACCGTTCGTCTGTAAAGAAAGACCGTTAAAGTCAATTTAATGGACGGCGGCGCGAAAGGCGTTGCGACGGGCCGTGGCGGGGGCGGGACATGGCGAGACGGGGCGATAAATTTACGCTTTCGCCCCGCCATCCATCGATCGCCTGTTGCACCGCAGCGCGGGCCATGCCAGCTTGACCCTCAAGAAAATGTCTTCTCCCGCATCCACCCCGGTCAAGGCCGTCCTTGGCCCCACAAACACCGGCAAAACCCATTTGGCGGTCGAGCGCCTGACCGCCCGGTCGAGCGGCATGATCGGCTTTCCGCTACGCCTGTTGGCGCGCGAGGTTTACGATCGGGTGGTCGCGATCAAGGGCGACCGCCATGTCGCGCTGGTCACCGGCGAGGAGCGGATCATGCCGCCCGACGCGCGCTACCTGCTCGGCACGATGGAAGCGCTGCCGATCGAGCGCGACGTCGCCTTCGTCGGCATCGACGAGGCGCAGCTCGGCGCCGATCCCGAACGCGGCCATGTCTTCACCGACCGCATGCTGCGCGCGCGCGGCCGCGAGGAGACGATGATCCTGGGGTCGGCGAGCATCCACGGGCTCGTCCGCGACCTCGTTCCCGAGGCCGAGATCATCACCCGGCCGCGCTTTTCGACCCTGAGCTATGCCGGATCGTGCAAGCTGTCGCGGCTGCCCAAGCGCTCGGCGGTCGTCGCCTTCTCGGCCGAGGAGGTTTACGCGATCGCCGAGATGCTGCGCCGCTTCGCGGGCGGCGCGGCGGTGGTGATGGGCGCGCTCAGCCCGCGCACCCGCAACGCGCAGGTCGAGATGTTCCAGGCGGGCGAGGTCGACTATCTCGTCGCGACCGACGCGATCGGCATGGGGCTGAACCTCGATGTCCAGCATGTCGCCTTTGCGAGCCTGCAGAAATTCGACGGACGGCGGCTGCGGCGACTGACGATTTCCGAAATGGCGCAGATCGCCGGGCGCGCGGGGCGGCACCAGCAGGACGGGACCTTCGGCACCGTCGGCCTGCCGCAGGGCGGCTTCACGCCCGAAGAAATCCACGCGATCGAGGGACATCATTTTCCCCCGCTGCAGAGCATCTACTGGCGCAATCCGACGCCGGGCTATGCGACGCTCGACCAATTGCTCGCCGACCTTGCCCAGCCGCCGTCGCATCCGCGGCTGCGCGCCGCGCCCGAAGCGGTCGACCTCGCCGTGCTCAAGCATCTGGCGGGCGACATGGAGGTGCGCGCACGCGGCAGCGATTTCGACGCGGTCCAGCGCCTGTGGGACGCCTGCGGCCTCCCCGATTTCGAACAATTGGGCGCCGAGCATCACAGCCGCACCATATTCAAGCTGTGGCAGTGGCGGACGAGCGGCGACGGGATGATCGATCCCGACTGGTTCGCGCGCAAGCTGGCGCGGCTCGACATCGTCGAGGGCGACATCGACCAGCTCGCGAGCCGCATCGCCGCGGTGCGCACGCTCTGCTTCATCGCGCAGCGCGGCGACTGGATCGCCGATGCGGCGGGCTGGACCGCGCAGACGCAGGCGCTCGAGACGCGCCTCTCCGACGCGCTGCACGCGGCGCTCGCGCAGCGCTTCGTCGACCGGCGGCTCGCGCTCCTGATCCGCGATGCGGGGCAGCGCGGCGCCGCCTTGCCCGTCGCGGTCGGTGCCGACGGCACCGTCGCGGTCGACGGCGAGGCGATCGGCACGCTCAAGGGATTCCAGTTCAAGGTCGATGCCAAGGCGCGCGCGAGCGACCATCGCCTGCTGCTCGCGGCGGCCGAAAAGCATCTGCGCGCCGAGATGGCGCGCCGCGCCGCGGCGCTTGCCGAGGGCGACGACGGCGCGCTGTCGCTGATCAGCGTCGCGGGCGAAGCGCCGCGGATCGCGTGGAACGGCGACGTTGTCGCGACGCTCGCCAAGGGGCCGACGCTGGTCCAGCCCGCGATCCTCGTCGAACCGGCGCTGCGCCGGCTCGAGGTGCCGCAGGTCCAGGCGATCGTCGAGCGGCTGCAGCGCTTCGTCGCCGCGCAGCTGACGCGCCACGCCGCGCCGCTCGCCGCGATGGGCGAGGCCGCGGGCGATCTGTTCACCCCGCCGCGCGTGCGCGCGCTGCTCGCGGCGCTGGTCGACGGCGGCGGCTTCGTCGCGCGCGACCGGGTCGACGACCAGCTCGCCGCGATGAGCCCCGATGAACGCCCCTTGCTCCGCAAGATCGGACTGACGATCGGCTCGCTCGACCTGTTCCACCCGCTGCTGCTCAAGCCCGAGGCGGTGCGCTGGCCGCCGGGCTGCTCGCCGCACAGCAGCCCGGCGGCCGCCTGCCCGCGCTGCCGCCGCACGGCGCGGTGTGGCAGAAGGACGGCCCCGCCGTCGGCCTCGGCATCGCGGGCTTTCGCCGCTGCGGCGAGGGCTGGCTGCGCATCGACATGGCCGAACGGCTGGCGCGGCAGGCGCATGCCGCGCGGCTGCAGGCCGATGCCAAGCCCGCGGCACCGATCGCCGGCGGCGACGAACATGACGAGGACCATGGCGGGCATGAGGTGGCCGCCGTGCCGCCGCCCGCAGGGTTCGTCATCGACCCGGCGCTCGCCACCTCGCTGGGGCTCGATACCGCGGCGCGGCGCGGGCTGCTCCAGGCTTTCGGATTCCGCGGCGTCGGCGAGCCCGAACTCGACCGCTGGCGCTGGTCGGGCCATCGCGGCCGCGACAAGAAACCGCGTCCCAAGCATCCGCACAAACCGGGCCAGAAGCCCGGCCAGAAAACGGGCGGACGGCCGCAGCAGGCGCGGCCCGACGCAGCCGCCAGGACCAGCCAGCCCGCCGCCGCGCCCGGCAAGCCGCACAAGGACAAGAGGCGCAAGGGCGGCAAGCCCGGCACGCCGCCCCCGCGCCAGGACCGGCCCGACCGCGCCGAGCGGCCGGTACGGCGCGGTCCGTCACCGCACAGCCCCTTTGCCGGCCTGGCCGCGATGCTCGCCGACGCGCGGAAAGACTGATGCCGGCGCCGGGTGCAGCGGGGAGCATCAGGCTCGACAAATTGCTGTGGTACCTGCGTTTCGCGCGCTCGCGCAGCATCGCGCAGGCGATGGTCGCGGCGGGGCATATCCGCGTTGCCGGCCGCCGCGTCACGCGCGCATCGGCGGCGGTCCATGCCGGTGAGACGATCGTGCTGCCGGTCGGCGAGCGGATCGAGGTGATCCGCCTGCTCGCCTTGCCGCTGCGCCGCGGCCCCGCGCCCGAGGCACAGGCCTGTTACGTCCGGCTCGAACCCGAACTGCCCGCCGCCAGCTGAACTATCGACGGCGCGAGAAAAGCTGTGCCGCGAATAGGGCGCGAAGCGGCTATCCGGTGAGAGTGATTCGCAACAGTCGCTTAGCGTTGACGCGCCCGCTTCGCGCGGCTTAGAGGCGCTGGAAACGCATCTGACGGACGGCGAGGACGCCGCCTTCAAAGGGAGCCGATACCCATGACCTATGTCGTCACCGACGCCTGCATCCGCTGCAAATATATGGACTGCGTCGAGGTGTGCCCCGTCGACTGTTTCTATGAGGGCGAGAATATGCTCGTCATCAACCCGAACGAATGCATCGACTGCGGCGTGTGCGAACCCGAATGCCCGGCCGAAGCGATCCTGCCCGACACCGAGAGCGGCCTCGAGAAATGGCTCGAGCTCAACAACAAGTTCAGCGCCGAATGGCCGAACATCACGGTCAAGAAGGACACCCCGCCCGACGCCGACGAGTTCAAGGGCGTCGAGGGCAAGTTCGAGAATCTCTTCTCGGCCGAGCCCGGCGAAGGCGACTGACGCCGACCGACAGGAATCAGCAGGGGCGGGACTTTCCCGCCCCTTTCTTTTTGGGGCCGGGTAAACGGACGAAGATACGGCTTGCGGGTAGAAGAGAAGGCCGGGACGTCCCGCTCTCTCCCCTTCAGGGGAGAGATACGCAGGCTTGCCGGTTTACCGGCTAGCCGGAGTTGAGAGGGGATTGGACGCGTCCCCCTCTCCCGACCCTCTCCCCTGAAGGCGAGAGGGCTACAGGCCCGCTCTCCACCCCAAGGACCGCCATTGCACCCCGCCAACGCCCGCCACGATTTTTCCGCTTTCCTACTTTATTCCGTCGCGATAGCGTTCCCGATATGATCCGCCGATCATCCGTTTCGCTTCCGACCCCGGCGCGCGCCCGCGCCGCCGGGCAGGTCGAAGAGAAGGGGGACGTGGTGTGACCTTTGTGACCTTTCGAATATAATCGCGCGGGGCTGCGCGCCCCTCGCGGCCCCCGAATCGCATCGGCGCGATCGTGCTTCGGGACGCGATCGGTCCGATTTGCCCCCTTGAAACGCTTCGCCTTGCCGCCGATGTAGGGCGCCGAGGGGCAGCCCGCCGGATTCTCCGGCGCGGCATCCCGGACAATGAAGGACGAATTTTCCATGATCGACCCGCTCGCCGCCCTGGTTCCCGTCGTCGTCGAGCAGACGAGCCGCGGCGAACGCAGCTTCGACATTTTCTCGCGCCTGCTGCGCGAACGGATCATCTTCGTCACCGGCGAGGTCGAGGATAATATGGCTTCGCTGATCACCGCCCAGCTCTTGTTCCTCGAATCGGAAAATCCGAAGAAGGACATCTGGATGTACATCAACTCGCCGGGCGGCGTCGTCACCGCGGGCATGGCGATCCACGACACGATGCAATATATTCGTCCGCGCGTCGGCACCGTGTGCATCGGCCAGGCGGCGTCGATGGGCAGCTTCCTGCTCGCCGCCGGCGAACCCGGCATGCGCGTCGCGCTGACCAATGCCCGCGTCATGATCCACCAGCCGTCGGGCGGCGCGCGCGGCATGGCGTCGGACATCGAGATCCAGGCGAAGGAAATCCTGCGCATCCGCAAGCGGATGAACGACCTGTACGTCAAATATACCGGCAAGTCGTTGAAAGAGATCGAAAAGGCGATGGACCGCGACACCTTCCTCGAGGCCGACGAAGCCAAGGCTTTCGGCCTGGTCGACCAGGTGTACGACCGCCGCCCCGGCGCGCCGGGCGACGACGCGCCCAAGGACGTCAGCGAAGGCCCGACGCCCTGATTCGACACAGGCGAACGGGCGGCAAGATCGCGGTAACCGCGTTTCTTGACGTCGCGTTCGCCGCCCGCCGCTAGCCGGGACATTGTACCCATGTCACCCAATTGCCATATTGTAATGTGGGGGACGCGGGCTAGGATAATCGACGGCGTCGCCAGCGGGGGCGATGCCAGCATGGGTCCGACGACAATTCGTCCGACCCCAAAAGGAATTTTATGACCAAGCTCTCTGGCTCCGACAGCAAGAGCACCCTCTATTGCTCCTTCTGCGGCAAATCGCAGCATGAAGTGCGCAAGCTGATCGCCGGGCCGACCGTCTTCATCTGCGACGAATGCGTCGAACTGTGCAACGACATCATCCGCGAGGAGATCAAGGGCGGCGTCGCCGCGCGCAAGGACGGCGCGGTGCCGACCCCGCTCGAAATCTGCCAGCACCTCGACAATTATGTGATCGGCCAGAATGTCGCCAAGCGCGTGCTGTCGGTCGCGGTGCACAACCACTATAAGCGCCTCGCCAATTCGGGCCGCGGCGACGATGTCGAACTGGCGAAGTCGAACATCCTGCTCGTCGGCCCGACCGGCAGCGGCAAGACCCTGCTCGCGCAGACGCTTGCGCGCTTCCTCGACGTGCCCTTCACCATGGCCGATGCGACGACGCTGACCGAAGCCGGCTATGTCGGCGAGGATGTCGAGAACATCATCCTCAAGCTGCTCCAGTCGTCCGACTATAATGTCGAAAAGGCGCAGCGTGGCATCGTCTATATCGACGAAATCGACAAGATCAGCCGCAAGGCCGAGAATCCGTCGATCACCCGCGACGTGTCGGGCGAAGGCGTGCAGCAGGCGCTGCTCAAGCTGATGGAAGGCACGACCGCGTCGGTGCCGCCGCAGGGCGGGCGCAAGCATCCGCAGCAGGAATTCCTGCAGGTCGACACGACGAACATCCTGTTCATCGCCGGCGGCGCGTTCAGCGGCCTCGAAAAGATCATCGGCGACCGCTTGCAGGGCAAGTCGATCGGCTTCGGTGCGCATGTCGCCGGCCCCGACGAGCGCCGCCAGGGCGAAGTGCTCAAGAATATCGAGCCCGAGGATTTGCTGAAGTTCGGGCTGATCCCCGAATTCGTCGGCCGCCTGCCGGTCATCGCGACGCTCGAGGATCTCGACATCGATGCGCTGGTCAAGATCCTGGGCGAACCCAAGAACGCGCTGATCAAGCAGTATCGCAAGCTGTTCGATCTGGAAGAGGTCGTGCTGACCTTCACCGACGACGCGCTGGTTGCGGTCGCCAAAAAGGCGATCGAACGCAAGACCGGTGCGCGCGGGCTGCGCTCGATCGTCGAGGCGATCCTGCTCGACACGATGTTCGACCTGCCCGACCTGACCGACGTGGTCGAGATCGTCGTCGACAAGGATGTCGTCGAGGGCCGCAAGGACCCCGTGCGCGTCTATGCCGACAAGGCGAAAGAGGCCGGCGACGCCGCCTGAGTCGCGGCGCGCGCCGCAAAAGCGCGCGCCGACGATGTTGCATTGCAGCAACAGTCCCCGGGAAAAACGCACCGCGGCTTGTGGATAAGTTTCCGCTGAAACCGGAAAACCCCCGTTTTCCGATGCCGCGCCGCGCGCGCGGCCGGACCCGGGCTTGCACTGTCACAATTGCTGTCACAATCGTGCCACATGCGGGCTTCAGGGGCGCTCGCAGGTTGAGGCGCGCCCCAGATCGTGCGCCCGCCGAATGCACACCAAAGGGGACATCCTGACATGAAACTTCGTTATTCGATCGCCGCTAGCCTTATGGCTATCAGCGTCGCGACCGTCGTTGCGGCGCCGGCGCAGGCGCAGCAGATCACCACCGGCATCCAGGGCCAGGTCAACGACGACAACGGCGCGCCGATCGGCGGCGCGACGGTCGTCGTTACCGACACTCGCACGGGCGCGGAACGCACGCTCACCACCGGCGCCGATGGCCGCTTCGTCACCTCCGGCCTGGTTACCGGCGGACCCTACAGCGTATCGGTCAACGCCGGCGCCTATGAAGGCCAGTCGATCAACGACGTTTACACCACGCTGCAGGGCAACACGTCGCTGACTTTCTCGCTGTCGTCGGGCGGCGGCGAAATCGTCGTCACCGGTTCGCGCGTTCGCGTGACCCAGCTCGCCGTCGGCCCGGGCACCAGCTTTACCGCCGAAGTCCTGGCCAACGCGCCGAGCTTCAACCGCGACGTTCGCGACATCATCCGCCTCGACCCGCGCGTCAGCCTCGACCGCGATGACGGCGGCTCGGGCGTCGACCGCATCTCGTGCCTTGGCGGCAACGACCGCGGCAACGCCTTCACCGTCGACGGCATCAGCCAGGGCGACGTTTACGGCCTGAACGACACCGGCTTCTCGTCGCGCTCGTCGACCCCGCTGCCCTATGACGCGGTTCGCGAAACGCAGGTCCAGTTCGCACCGTTCGACGTCGACTATGGCCAGTTCACCGGTTGCGCCGTCAACGTCGTAACCAAATCGGGCACCAACGATTATCGTTTCGGCGGTTTCTTCGAATATTCGGACAACGGCATGCGCGGCGACAAGCTGCCTGGCACCCCCGTTCCCCCGATCAAGCCCGACAAGCGCTGGGGCGTGTGGGCCGGCGGTCCGCTGATCAAGGACAAGCTGTTCATCTTTGGCGCCTATGAGCATCAGGAAGCGGGCCAGTCGCAGGACAACAATCCGACCGGTGTCGGCACCGGCCAGACCGGGATCAGCGTCGAGCAGTTCAATGCTATTTCGGATGTGCTGAGCAGCGTCTATGGCGTCGAAACGGGCCCGCTGGTGACCAACCGTCCGTTCAAGAACGACCGCTATTTCGGTCGCCTCGATTGGCAGATCAACGACCAGCATCGCCTTGAGCTGACCTATCAGCGGCTCGAGGAATCGGTGATCCGTCCCGACGACCTTTTCACGGGCAACTCGCCGCAGGCTATCGGCCTCAACACCTATTATCTGAGCGGCACCAAATCGAACTATTATTCGGGTCGTCTCTATTCGCAGTGGAACGAGAGCTTCTCGACCGAAATCCGCTACTCGCGCTCGGAAGTGCAGGATCTGCAGGACCCGGTCGGTGGCGGCGAAGCCCAGTCGGCCAATCCGATCCCGCGCTTCATCGTCGGCATCGACAACCCGACCGGCACCGATGGCACCGTCCTCGCCGGACCCGGCACGTCGCGTTCGGCGAATGATCTGCAGACCACGATCGACCAGTATCGCGCGGTCGCGAAGCTCGAAGTCGGCAACCACACGCTGAAGGTCGGCGGCGAATTGAACCGCGCAGACCTGTTCAACCTGTTCGTCCAGAATGCGACGAACACGCTGGTGTTCCGTAACATCGACGACCTGCGCGCGGGCCTGTTGTCGCCGGGCGTCCGCCCCGCCGGCGCGAACCCGCTCTGCACCACCCCGACCACCACGACCACCCCGGTCAACGTCGTCAACGGTTGCACCTTCGGCGCGTTCGGCAACGTCACCGCGACCGGCGACATCAACAGCGCAGCAGCGCAGTTCAACCGCAGCCTCTATTCGGTCTTCGCGCAGGACGAATGGCAGATCAACGACGCGCTCAGCGCCGTCGCGGGTGTCCGGGTCGATTGGTATGACGGTGGGCGTCCGGACTATAATCCGGTGTTCCAGCAGCGTTACGGCATCCCCAACAACACGGGCTTCAGCAACCTTGCGCCGATCGTGATGCCGCGCCTCGCGCTGACCTATGACATGGACGATTTCGCGGTGTTCAGCCGGGCGCAGCTGCGTGGCGGCGTCGGCATCTTCTCGGGCGGCGATCCGCTCGTGTGGTTCGGCAACGCCTTCCAGAACGACGGCAGCGCCTTTGCACAGGGCACCACCGGCGCTGCCGGCTGCCCCACCGGCCAGATCGATGTCGTCGTCAACGGCCAGTTCACGGGCGTGCCGTCGTGCTTCGTCTCGGCCGCTTCGGCCTCGGCCGCGCGCGGTCAGGGCTTCACCCAGTCGATCGATCCCGACATCAAGATCCCGTCGGTGCTGCGCGCCAACATCGGCTTCTCGTCGGAACTGAATTTCGCTCCCTCGGGCTTCTTCAGCGGCTGGAACTTCAACGCCGACTATATCTACAGCAAATATCGTGACGCCTACACGATCGTCGATTTGAGCCAGGTTCCCGATCCGCGCGGCGGCACGCGCCCGGCCTTCGCGATCGACGGACGCCCGATGTATGTGACGATCGATCCGCTGAACGCGGGTTGCAGCGCCAAGCTGGTCGGCATCACGCCGACGCCGGTGTACAGCGGCGTCACTGCGGCCTGCTTCACCACCGGTCGCGAAGACGAATTGATGCTGACGAACGGCGGTAGCTTCCGCAGCCATTCGGCGTCGTTCCTGCTGTCGAAGAATTTCGACGGCGGCATCTTCACCGACGGTGGTTCGGCCTATTTCAGCTTTGGCTATGCCTTCTCGGACTCGCAGGATCGCCGGAACATGTACAACTCGACCGCGGGGTCGAACTATGACCAGACCGCCGCGTTCGATCGTCAGAACCCCGCAGCTTCGCGTGGTTTCTTCAACAGCCGCCACAACATCACGCTGTCGACGTCGTTCGAGGAAACCTTCTTCGGCGATCTGGGCACGCGTCTTGGTGCGACCTTCGTGGCGCGTTCGGGTCGTCCGTACAGCCTGACCTTCACCGGCGGCTCGGTGTTCAACGACAATGCGTCGGGTACCGACAATGCGCTCGCCTATATCCCGACGGGCGCCACCGATCCGAACGTCTCGCCCTTGTCGACCGCGGGCGTTGCCCAGGCGGTCGCCGATTTCGCGAGCGGCCTCGGCTGCGCCAAGAAATATATGGGCCAGACGATCGCACGCAACACCTGCTCGAACGACTGGTATTTCGACGTCGACCTGTCCTTCTCGCAGGAACTGCCCGGGCCGGGCAACCTGTTTGGCCGCAAGGACAAGATCAAGCTCTATGCCACGATGGACAACTTCCTGAACTTCCTCGACAAGGACTGGAACGTTCAGCGTCGCCGCGATTTCGCGGGTCGTCAGGACATCGCAACCGTGAGCGGTGTCGATGCCGACGGCAAGTACATCTTCACCAGTGCTGCTGGCCTGAATTCATTCGACGCCGACAACCTGGTCAACATCAGTTCGTCGATTTGGCGCCTGAAGGTTGGCGTGTCGTACGAATTCTGATCGTAGGACAGACCGGACAGATCGGGGCGCGGGAGGAAACTCCCGCGCCCTTTTCTTTGGCGGCTAAGGGGTGGGAAGCGAAGGTTCCATGATCGTCACCCCGGATTTGATCCGGGCTCTCGCTTGGCACCGTCGATCAGCGGGACACCGGGTCGAGCCCCGGGACGACGAAGAGGCAAAGAGTCCCGATCCCCAGCGAAAGCCGGGACCCAGAGCGGTCGAAGGCCGGCGTCGCGTCATCACGCCATGGACCCCGGCCTTCGCCGGGGATCAGGTCAGATGGGTCGGCAAACGCCCGACTGCTGCCATTCAGCCCGCGGCGATACGCCGGGCGGTGTCCTGGACGAGCGCGATCATGTTGGGGACGCCCTGCGTGCGGTTCGACGACAGCTGGCGCGTCAGGTCGAAGCGGGCGAGCGCGGCGGCGACGTCCATCGTCGCGACTTCGGCCGCCGGCCGGTCCTGCACCGCGGCGAGAACGAGCGCGACAATGCCCTTGGTGATCGCGGCATTGCTGTCGGCGAGGAAATGCAGGGCGCCGTCGTCGGAGGGCACGGGATAGACCCAGACGCTCGCCGAACAGCCGCGCACCAGCGTCGCATCGGTCTTGAGCGCGTCGGGCATCGGATCGAGCGTGCGACCGAGATCGATCAGCAGGCGATAGCGATCGTCGCCGTCGAGAAAGTCATATTCTTCGAAAATATCGTCGAGGCTGCGCATGGCGGCGGCCCTGACAGATTTGGCGCCTGGTGAAAAGGGGGAGCGCCAGCCCTGATCCGTCGCCCCCCTGCGGGGCGACGGCTTCAGAGGTCGACGCCCGCAGCGATCGCCTCGAGCTTGCGCAGCCGTTCCTTGAGGTCGGCGATTTCGATGCGCGACCCGGCGTTCGGGACATGCGCGTCCTGCGCCATCGGGGCATGGCCCGCCGCGAGTTCCTCGCGCTTGAGCTGGATCCAGTCGCGCCAGCCGCGCAGCGCCACGATGCTGACGATGGCAAGGGCCGAGAGGGCCACGGCGGCGGCGGTGAGGTCGGGGGTGATGAAGGCCATGAGCGGGGCTCCCTTATCGGCGTTCAGATTTGCGAGCGGTCGCGCAGCCGTTCGATTTCCTCGTCGAGGCTGACGGCGCGGTTGTTATCGGTGGCGATGCGTTCGAGCACCTGGATACGGTCCTTGAGCGCGCGGATTTCGGCGAGCAGCGCCTTGGTCTCTTCCTTGTCGGCGGCATTGCCGACGAAATATTCATTGCCACGATTGTCGCGGCGGATGCCGTGCTTGGCCTTGATGATGCCGCCGATCGTCACGATGAGGACGATGCCGACGACCATTTCAAACGGACCCATGTCGGGCTCCTTCCCTAATTAACTGTCTCAGTTGAGCGGCGCGTCGCGCAGCTTTTCGATTTCTTCGGCGACATCGACGCCCTTGTCGGTGACGATGCGTTCGAGGACGCGGACACGCTGTTCGAGCCGTTCGGTGTGCGCCGCATATTGCGCCGCCTTTTCCGCCGTCTCGCTGGTGATCGCCTGGAGCTGGCGCTCCTTGAATTTCAGGTGGCGCTCATAGGCGGCAAAGCCGATCCCGAAGATCACCGGAAGTCCGACGACGATGAAGAAAAAGCCCAGGACAAATCCGCCGCTCATCGTTCAACTCCTCAGTTCGCGGGGCGCCGCAGCGCCTCGATCTCGTTCGCCAGCCGGCCGCTTTCGTCGGTGACGATGCGCTCGATCACCGCGAGGCGGTCCTTGACCGAACCCAGTTCGGCGCGGAGCTGGGCATTTTCCTGGCTCAGCAGCTTGACGCGTTCCATCGCCTCGTCGCCGGTCTTGGGGTAGACCGCCTTGCCCCAGCTGTTTTCGAGCGGGTAGCCGTTCTTGACGCGGAGCCAGGTGGTGAAGACCCATCCGCCGACGCTGGCGAGGCCGATGATCGCTGCGACGGGGGCGATGGCGTTCAGAAAATCGAGATTCATGTCGTGTCCCCTCAGCGCAGCCGGTCGATCTGGTCGGCGAGCTGCGCGGCCTGGCCGTTGTTTTCGGTCGCGATGCGTTCGAGAACCGAGATCCGCTCTTCGAGCCGGACGATCTTGTCGGCGAGCTTGGCATTGTCGCCTTCGAGCAGCGCGATTTTTCGATCAGCGTCGGGGTCGGTTCGATGAACCGTGCCACCCCATTCATTTTCAACCGGATAGCCGTGCTTGGCGCGGGTCCAGGTGGTGAACATCCAGCCGACGATCGACAAGGCGATGATCGCGAGAACGAAACCGGTACCACCGAAATTCATTGGTCTTCTCCCTGTTGCCGTCAGCCGCGCTCAGCGCAGGCTGTCGATCTCGTCGGCGAGCCGACGGTTGTGGCTGGTGTAGTAGAGTTCGATGTCGGCGAGCCGGCGGTCGATGTCGCGGAAGCGCGAGCGGATGTCGCGGGTCGAGGCGGTCGGGTTCGAACGCACGCCCTGCCAGAATTTCGCTTCCTCGTTCGAGCCATAGAGCGCGAAGGGTTTCGGCGTGCCCATCCAGGCAACCATCCAGTAGGCGATCAGCGTCCAGGGGAAGCCGCCCATCAGCGTGAGCAGCACGGCGCCGACGCGGACCCAGAGCACATCGACCCCGCTGTAGTCGGCGATCCCCGAACACACGCCGCTCCATTTGGCGTTCTGCTTGTCGAGGTAGAATTTGGTGCGGCTGGCAGACATCTCAGTTCCTCCTGCTCGGGTTTTCGAGTTGCGCCAAATCTTCATCGCTGCGAACCGCGGGGCGGAAATCGGGATGGTCGGCGCTGATGATGCGTTCGACGGTGTGGAGCCGGTTTTCGAGCCGGCGGGCGGTGTCATAGAGTTCGTCGAGCAGCTGCTCATCTTCTCCGGTCAGCGTCTTGGCCTGCTTCCACTTGGTGACATAGTGGAGGATGAGCCAGGGCAGACCGAGGAAGAGTGTGCCGATGACGATCGGGACGATAATCACTTCTTCCATCGGTCCGGCTCCTTAGTTCTTGCCCTGCGCGGCCTTGAGCGCCGCGAGTTCCTCGGCGACCTTGTCGGCGGCCTGGAGGTCGGCGAATTCCTCGTCGAGCGACTTCTTATAGCCCAGGCCCGCGGCTTCGGCACGGCCTTCGGCCTCGTCGACGCGGCGCTCGAGCGTTTCGAAGCGCGAGAAGGCGTCTTCGACGCGGTCGCCGCTGGTCATTTCGCGCAGCTTGTAGCGATTCTCGGCGCTTTCGAGGCGGGTCGAAACGCTCGACTGGCGCGCGCGCGCTTCGCTGAGCTTCTTCTGCAGCTTGGCGATGTCGTTCTCATAACCCTTCAGCGAGTCGTCGAGCACGGTGATCTCGGCCTTCAGTCGCTCGGCCATGTCGCCGGCCTTCTGCTTTTCGACGAGCGCGGCGGTGGCGAGGTCTTCGCGGTCCTTCGACAGCGCGAGTTCGGCCTTTTCCTTCCAGCTGTCCTGCAGCCCTTCGAGCTTGGTGATGTGGCGGCGCATTTCCTTCTGGTCCGCGATGGTGCGGGCGGCGGAAGCGCGGACCTCGACCAGCGTCTCGTTCATCTCGAAGATGATCTGGCGGATCATCTTTTCGGGATCTTCGGCCCGGTCGAGCAGGTCGGTGACGTTGGCGGCGATGATGTCGCGGGTGCGTGAGAAAATACCCATTTGACTAAACTCCTGATCGAAACGTCTTGCGTGTTTGAAAAATGCTGGTGCCGGGGCGGGGCAAGGGGGGAGAGTGCCCCGGCACCAGTGCCGGTCAAGCCATCTGGCTGACCGCCGGGGTGGCTGCAGCGGCCGCGATCGCCATGCCGCCCGGGGAAGCGGCGATGCCGAAGGCGACTTGGGGCTGGTCGATCACGCCGACGAGAATGGCCAGGGCGCCGATCGCGCTGAGCGCGAAAGTGGTCGTCTGGGCAAAAATCGGTTTCATGGTCGTCAGTCCCTTTTTCGCTGCACCGGTGCGTGCTGCGCCGGTTCGATAAACGTAATGCAGAGAGCGTGCCAATTGCCGATAGCGGCGGAAAAGCGCGCAACTTCACTGTGAAATGGCACCACACACCGATTTACCTTGCCAATCAGCGGGAAAATTTGCCAATCATTGGGAATGGAGCGCGAAAGCCAATTCATCGGCCAGTCGGTCGCCTTTCAGGACTCGGTCGAGCGCGCGAGCCTCGCCGCCTCGCTCGACCGTCCGGTGCTGGTGATCGGCGAGCGCGGGACGGGCAAGGAGCTCATCGCCGAGCGCCTCCACCGCCTGTCGACGCGGTGGGACCGGCCCTATGTCATCATGAACTGCGCCGCGATGCCCGAGACTTTGATCGAGAGCGAGCTGTTCGGGCACGAGGCGGGCGCCTTCACCGGCGCGACCAAGACGCGCGCGGGGCGATTCGAGGAGGCCGATGGCGGCACGCTGTTCCTCGACGAGCTTGCGACGCTGTCGATGGGGGCGCAGGAACGACTGCTGCGCGCGGTCGAATATGGCGAGGTCACCCGCGTCGGTTCGTCGCGCCCGATCCGCGTCGATGTGCGCATTGTCGCGGCGACCAACGAGCATCTGCCTGCGCTCGTCGACGACAACCGCTTTCGCGCCGACCTTCTCGACCGGCTGTCGTTCGAGGTCATCACCCTGCCCCCGTTGCGCGCACGCGAAGGCGATATCGAGGTGCTCGCGACCTATTTCGGGCAGCGCATGGCGGCGGTGCTCGGATGGGACGAATGGCCGGGCTTCGGCCCGCGCGCGCTCGCGGCGATGGAGGGGCACGACTGGCCCGGCAATGTCCGCGAGCTGCGCAACGTCATCGAGCGCGCAATCTATCGCTGGGCCGACCCCGAAAAACCCGTCGATGCGCTGAGCTTCGATCCCTTTGCGAGCCCCTGGCAGCCTGCGGCACGCAAGGCCACGCCGAAGGCCGAGGCGCCCGCGCCCGCATCGCCCGATACGCCTGCGCTTCCGGCGGCACCGCCGTCAGGGGTGGTGAGCGACCTGCGCGCGGCGGTCGATGCCTATGAGAAGCAGATATTGTCCGACACCATGGCGCGCTGCCGCTTCAACCAGAAGATCGCGGCCGAGGCGCTGGGGCTGAGTTACGACCAGATTCGCCATGCGCTCAAGAAGCACGGGTTGAACTAGGCGCGGATCATTCGCCCGGCAGCTGCGCGCTCAGCGCCTGCAGCACCGCATCCTGCCCCGAGACGATGTCCGACAGACGGTCGCGCAGCGCATAGATGTCGGGCAGGCCGTCGATTGCCTCGTCGACGCTGCGTTCGATATAGAGGCGTTCGATGTCGGCAAGCGCGCCGGTGAGCGGCGCGCGCGACGCGGTCAGGCGCGAGATCGCCTGTTCGGCGACGACCCAGCGCTCGCTGGCGACCGGCGCGCCCGCGGCCGCGCCGACCAGCTGCGCGGTCGCATCGCGCTCGGCGGCAAACGCCTGTTGGCCGGCGACGCCGTCCGATTCCCAGCGCGCGAGACGGCCCGCGAGATCGGCGGGAAGCGGCCCCGGCGGCGGCACGACGACCGGGGTCGGCGCGACGTTCAGCCGGCCCTCGACTGCGCGCTTGGCGAGCGACGGGGCGGCGGGCGACTGCGCCGCAGCACAGGCCGGAAGCGACAGCAGAGCGGCGATGGCCGGGACGAGAAAGGCGGTGCGCGTCATCGCCGTCCCTGATATGGGGCGCGGCGCCGACCAGCAAGCACCGAATCGGCCGGTCGGGCGCGAATCGCCGCCCACCGGTAAAAAGCCGCAAAAGCACGGAAATATGCGGTTGACAGCTCGGCCCTCGCTCGCTAGTGGGCCTGACTTTCCCGCTTGCCGGAAAATTCGCCTGCTTCGGCGGGTGACTGGCAGCGCGGGTGTTTTAGTTTCTGATTGGATGGAAGACCATGTTCGCAATCGTGCGCACGGGCGGCAAGCAGTATCGCGTCGCCGCTGGAGACAAGATCGCCGTCGAGAAGATCGCCGGTGAAGCTGGCGACACCGTGTCGCTGGGCGACATCCTGCTGGCCGGTGACGGCGGCGAAGTGAAGAGCGCCGACGGCCTCGTCGTTTCGGCCGAGATCATCGCCCAGACGCGCGGCGAAAAGGTCATCGTCTTCAAGAAGCGCCGCCGGCACAATTATCGCCGTCGCAACGGCCACCGCCAGTCGCTGACGCTGCTGCGCATCCTCGCCGTCGGCGAAGCCAAGAAGGCCGCGCCGAAGAAGGAAGCCGCCGCTCCGGCCCCGAAGGCTGAAGAAGCTGCTGCCGCTCCGGCCGCCGAGAAGAAGGCTGCTGCGCCGAAGAAGGCCGCCGCGCCCAAGGCCGAAGCTGCCGCCGAAAAGAAGCCCGCTGCCAAGAAGGCAGCCCCCAAGAAGGAAGCCTGAGCGCGGCAACGCAGCTCGGCCCCTCAAGCGAAACAAGGAGTTTAGGTCATGGCACATAAGAAAGCAGGCGGTTCTTCGCGCAACGGTCGCGACTCAGCCGGCCGTCGCCTTGGCGTGAAGAAGTTCGGCGGTCAGGAAGTGATCGGCGGCAACATCATCGTGCGCCAGCGCGGCACCAAGGTGTACCCGGGCGTCAACGTCGGCATGGGCAAGGACCACACGCTGTTCGCAGTCGCGGACGGCCGCGTCCGATTCCACGACGGCAAGCTTGGCCGCAAATATGTGTCGGTCGACGCCATGGCGGAAGCCGCAGAATAGGACGATTCCCAGGGTCGTCCGCAAGGGATGACCCGGAACGGTCCTTTCCACCCGCAAGGTGGGAACAAAGTTCGAAAAGAGGGAGACGGGTCACCCCCGATCTCCCTTTTTTCTTGCCCGAAATCCGTGCGCTAGCGGATGGGCGCGAAAATCGGGCCGATCATCTCCCTCACTATCGACTGTCGTCAAAGCGTCACCATCTGGCGCCACGGCGACAGGCAAATGGGAGTGACGTAAATGTTCGCACGAACCGAAAGACTATTGCTGCGGCCCGGCTGGCAGGAGGACGCACCCGCGCTGGCGCGCGCGATCGGCGAGGAAGGCGTGGTCCGCAACCTCGCGACCGCGCCCTGGCCGTATCGCGAGGAGCAGGCGATGGAATTCCTCGCCAAGCCGATCAACCCCGCCGAGCCGCGTTTCCTGATCTTCAGCCGCACCGGCGGTTCGCCGCGCCTCGTCGGCGGCTGCGGCATCTCGCCCGCGCCTGACGGTACGCTCGAGATGGGGTACTGGATCGCCCGCCCCTATTGGGGACTGGGTTTCGCGACCGAGGCGGGACGCCAGCTGATCCGCATCGCGCGCGCGATGAACCTGCCGCGGCTCACCGCCGGGCATTTCGTCGACAACCCGGCCTCGGGCGCGGTGCTGCGCAAGCTGGGCTTCCGCCCGACCGGGCAGATCGCGCAGCGTTACAGTCTGGCGCGCGGCGGCGAAGCCGCGTGCGCGCTGTTCGAGGAAGGGGACGGCGACAGCGATGCCGCCGTCACCCCGATGCGAAGCCGCATCGGGGTGGACGAGGATTTCCGCCAGGAACTGCGCCTGAAGGCAGCGTGATCCGCCGCGCCCGGACCCGCCGGGCGGGCGGATCGAACCGCGCCCGCATGCGTTGAGCCAAGGTGCGCGGGCGAGAGCCATCGGGCCGTCACCTCGCCCGCCCATATCGGATCCGCGGCGCATGCGACTCCAGTCCCGGGGTCGGTGCCGCCGCCATGATGGGAGCATCGCCATGGGTATCTTCAGTTCGATCAAGGACGCGATCTTCGGCAAGAAGGCGGAGGCCGCACCACCGCCCGTCGCGGCGCCGGTCATTGCGGATGCGCCCGTCGCGCCCGCTGCGCCGCAACCCGTTCCCGCAGCTCCCGTCGCGATCAGCGAGGTCGATGTGGAGGCGATCCTGTCGGCGCAGGCCGCGGGCGCCGGACAGCAACTCAACTGGCGCAGCTCGATCGTCGACCTGATGAAGCTCGTCGGCATCGACCCCAGCCTCGCCAACCGCAAGGAGCTGGCGACCGAGCTCGGCTATACCGGCGAACTCGACGGCAGCGCCGAAATGAACATCTGGCTGCGCAAGGCGGTGATGCGCGAACTCGCGGCGAACGGCGGCACCGTGCCCGCCGACCTCACCGACTGACCAACGCGCGACAATTTTCGACCGGGGTCGGGGAGCCAAGGGCTTTCCCGGCCCCTTTTCGTTGACCCGCGCGCGGCGCCGCCTAGACAGGTTTCACAAGAAACAAAGTTGCAAGGGAGCGCCGCGTGCATCACAGCCTTTCCACCCCCGTCAGCCGCCGCCACACGCTCGCCGCGCTCGGCGCGGGCACCGCGGGCCTTGCCATCGCCGGCTCGGC
>NZ_LYVN01000035.1 GCF_001990265.1 Sphingopyxis sp. KK2 | reverse complement strand
TATCTCGACCGGGCGCTTCGAGGTCGTCGCGGTACGCCGCGACGCGGTCGACGCCGAACTCGCGCGGCTCGCGCCCTCCGAACTGCTCGTCAGCGACAGCGCCGGCGAGCTTCCGGCGTGGAGCGTGCGGCAGGTCGTCCGCCGGCCCACCGCCGATTTTTCGAGCAATGCCGGCCAGAAACGGCTCGAAACCTTGTTCGGCGTCCAGACGCTCGACGGCTTCGGCCAATTCTCGCGCGGCGAGATCGCGGCGATGGGCGCGATCGCTGCCTATCTCGACCATGTCGGCACCGGCACCACGGTCTTCCTCCAGCCGCCGGTGCGGCACCTCGCCTCGGGGCGCATGGCGATCGACGCCGCGACGCGCGAAAGCCTCGAACTCGTCCGCACGATGACGGGGTCGGGGGCGGGCGCGCGCGACGGCAGCCTGCTCGGCACGATCGACCGCACCGTCACCGCCGCCGGCGCGCGGCTGCTCGCCGACGATCTCGCCAGCCCGCTCACCGACAAAGGGGCCATTCTCGACCGGCTCGACCTCGTCGATGCGCTCGCGCGCGACGCGCTGTGGCGCGGCGACCTGCGCGCGACCTTGCGCGCGCTCCCCGATGCGGGTCGCGCGCTCGGCCGCCTCGTCGCCGGACGCGGCGGACCTCGCGACCTCGCGCAACTGCGCGACGCGCTCGGCGGCGCGCGCATCCTGCGCGAACGGCTCGGGCGCCGCGACGACCTGCCGCCTTTGCTCGTCCGCCTGCTTCCCGGTCTCGACGGCCATGGCGCGCTCGTCGACGAACTGACGCGCGCGCTCATCGAAACCCCGCCGGTCGACGCCGCGCAGGGCGGCTATGTCGCCGAAGGCTATGACCATGCGCTCGACGCGCTGCGCGAAACAGCGCGCGACGGACGCAAGGCGATCGCCGCGCTCGAGGCCGAGTATCGCGACCGCACCGGCATCGCCTCGCTCAAAATCCGCCACAACGGCGTGCTCGGCTATCATGTCGAGGTGCCCGCGAAACATGCCGACGCGCTGATGGCGCCCGACTCGGGCTTCACCCACCGCCAGACGCTCGCCGGCGTCGTGCGCTTCAACTCGTCGGACCTTCACGAGGCCGCGAGCCGGGTGACGCAGGCGGGCGTCCACGCGGTCGCCGCCGAGGCCGCGCATCTCGAGGCGCTCACCGACGCCGCGACCGCGCGCCGCGAAGCCATAGCGACCTCCTGCGACGTGCTCGCGCGGCTCGACGTCGCCGCCGCGCTCGCCGACCATGCGATGAGCCACAACTGGTGCCGCCCCGACCTCGCCGACACGCCGTGCCTCGACGTCACCGGCGGCCGCCACCCGGTGGTCGAGGCGTCGCTCGCCAAGGCGGGCGAACGCTTCGTCCCCAACGACCTTTCGCTCGCCGAAACCGACCGGCTCTGGCTCGTGACGGGTCCGAACATGGGCGGTAAATCGACCTTCCTGCGCCAGAATGCGCTGATCGTCGTGCTCGCGCAGGCGGGCGGCTTCGTCCCCGCGTCGGCGGCGAAGCTCGGGCTTGTCGACCGCCTGTTCAGCCGCGTCGGCGCCAGCGACAATCTTGCGCGCGGGCGCTCGACCTTCATGGTCGAGATGGTCGAAACCGCCGCGATCCTCGCGCAGGCGACCCCGAACAGCTTCGTCATCCTCGACGAGGTCGGGCGCGGCACCTCGACCTATGACGGGCTCGCGCTCGCCTGGGCGGTGGTCGAGGCGGTGCACGAGGTCAACCGCTGCCGCTGCCTCTTCGCAACCCATTATCACGAACTCACGCGCCTCGCCGAAAGCCTCGACGCGCTCTCGCTCCACCATGTCCGCGCGCGCGAGTGGCAGGGCGATCTGGTGCTGCTCCACGAACTCGCCGATGGTCCTGCCGACCGCAGCTATGGCCTTGCGGTCGCGCGGCTCGCGGGTGTGTCGTCCAAGGTGGTGAAGCGCGCCGAAGCGGTTCTGGCAAAGCTCGAGGCGGGGCGCGAGAAGACCGGCGGTCTTGCCGCGGGGCTCGACGATTTGCCGCTCTTCGCCGCGACGCTCGCCGCCGAACCCGCGCCGGTGAAGGACGCGCTGCGCGAGGCGCTTGCCGCCATCGACCCCGACGCGCTCACCCCGCGCGAGGCGCTCGACGCGCTCTACCGGCTCAAGGCCGCCGAGGGCGAGGCATGAGCGACATCTTCGCGCATCTCGACGGCCGCCGCGCGATCATCGATCGCCGCGCGCTCGCCGAGCGACTCGAGGCCGCCGCCGCCGAAACCAGCGACAATGGCAAGCGCCGCCGCGCGCTCGTCGACCTGCTCCGCCAGGCGCTCGACGCGGGCCGCGCCGAAATCGCCCGCCGCCTGCTCGAAGCGCCCTCGGCGGGCCGCCTCGCGGCGAGCGCGACCGCCTTCCTGATCGACCAGATCATCCGCCTCTCCTATGATTTCACCGTCGACCACCTCTATCCCGCGGGCAATCGCTCGGCGGGCGAGCGGATCACGGTGATCGCGGTCGGCGGTTACGGCCGCGCCGAAATGGCGCCGTACAGCGACATCGACATCGGCTTCCTCACCCCGTTCAAGCAGACGAGCTGGACCGAACAGGTGATCGAGGCGCAGCTCTACACGCTCTGGGACCTTGGGCTGAAGGTCGGCCATTCGTCGCGCTCTCTCGACGAGATGATCCGCGCCGCGAAGGACGATCTCACCATCCGCACCGCCTTGCTCGAAGGCCGCTTCATCTGGGGCGATCGCGACCTCTATGACCAGGCGTCGGCGCGCTTCGATGCCGAGGTCGTCGCCGGAAACGCGCGCGCGTTCGTGTCCGAAAAGCTCGCCGAGCGCGACGAGCGGCACCGGCGCATGGGCGATTCGCGCTATGTCGTCGAACCCAATGTGAAGGAAGGGAAGGGGGGGCTGCGCGACCTCCACACGCTCTTCTGGATCGGCAAGTTCATCCACCGCGTGCGCACCGTCCCCGAACTGGTCGACGCCGGGCTGCTTTCGACGCGCGAGCTGCGCCAGTTCGCGCGCGCCGAGAATTTCCTGCTCGCGGTGCGCTGCCATCTCCACACGCTCGCGGGGCGCGCCGAGGACCGGCTGACCTTCGATTTCCAGCGCGAGATCGCGGCGCGCATGCATTTCGCCGACCGCCCGGGCAAGAGCGCGGTCGAGCGCTTCATGCAGCTCTATTTCATCCATGCCAAAAGCGTCGGCGACGTCACCGGCACCTTCCTCGCGCATCTCGACGACCAGCTCGCGGCGCGCGGCCGGCGTTTCCTGCCGTCGATCCGCCGCCGCCCCGGCCGGCTCAACGGCTTCGTGCTCGACCGCGGCCGCCTCGCGTTGCCCGCCGACGATTTCTTCCAGAAGGACCCCGTCCGGCTGATCGAGATCTTCGCGCTTGCCGACAAGCACGGCCTCGAAATCCACCCGCTCGCGATGCGCCAGGCGCGCAACGATGCAAAGCTCATCGAAACGATGCGCGTGCGCCGCGACGCGCGCGCCAATGCGCTCTTCCTCGACGTGCTGACCAGCCCGCGCGATCCCGAAACGGTGCTGCGCTGGATGAACGAGGCCGGGGTATTCGGCCGCTTCGTGCCCGACTTCGGCCGCGTCGTCGCGCAGATGCAGTTCGACATGTATCATCACTATACCGTCGACGAACATACGATCCGCGCGATCGGGCTGCTCTCGGACATCGAGCAGGACCGGCTGAAGGACGACCATCCGCTGTCGACCGCGATCATGGGCCAGATCCATTCGCGGCGCGTCATCTATGTCGCGGTGCTGCTCCACGACATCGCCAAGGGGCGCGGCGGCGACCATAGCGTGCTCGGCGCCGAACTCGCGCTGCGCGTTTGCCCGCGCTTGGGGCTCAGCGAGGCCGAGACCGAGACCGTGTCCTGGCTCGTGCGCTATCATCTGCTGATGTCGGCGACCGCGTTCAAGCGCGACCTCGCCGATTTCAAGACGATCCTCGATTTCGCGCAGGTCGTGCAAAGCCCCGAGCGCCTGCGCCTCCTCCTCGTGCTCACCGTCGTCGATATCCGCGCGGTCGGCCCCGGGGTGTGGAACGGCTGGAAACGCCAGCTGCTGACCGAGCTTTACGACGCGGCCGAGGAAGTGCTGCGCCTCGGCCACAAGCAACGCGGCCGCGAAGCGCGGATCGAAAGCAAGAAGGACGCCGTCGCCGCGCAGTTCGGATTCGATCGCAAGACCTTCGACAAGGTCGCGAAGCGCCTCCCCGAAAGCTATTGGATCGCCGAGCCGGTCGAGGTCATCGCCGCCAATCTCGTCCATATCCGGCAGGCCGGCACCGCGCCGCTGCATATCGCCGCAGTGCCCGACGACGATCGCGGCGCGACCTTGGTGATGGTGCTCGCCGCCGACCATCCGGGGCTTTTCTATCGCATCGCGGGCGGCATCCACCTCGCCGGCGGCAACATCATCGACGCGCGCATTCACACGACGCGCGACGGCCTCGCGCTCGACAATTTCCTCGTCCAGGACCCGCTCGGGCGTCCCTTTGCCGAGGCGGGACAGATCGGCCGGCTGACCCGCGCGATCGAGGACGCGCTCGCCAATCGCCACAAATTGCTGCCGAAGCTCGAAGCGCGCGCGCTGCCGCGCGCCCGTGCCGAGGCGTTCCGCATCGCCCCGAATGTCTTCGTCGATAATAAGGCGTCGAACCGCTTCACCGTGATCGAGGTCAATGCGCAGGACCGCCCCGCGCTCTTGAACCAGCTCGCCTATGCGCTCTTCCAGTCGAAGGTGACGGTCCACAGCGCGCATGTCGCGACCTATGGCGAGCGCGCGGTCGACACTTTCTATGTCACCGACCTCATCGGCGACAAGATCGACAGCCCGGCGCGGGTGAAGAGCCTCGAAAAGCGCCTGCTCGAAGCCGCGGGCAGCGCGAGCGAGGAAGCGGTCGCGGCCTAGGCCGCCGCGCGCTCGTCCCTGCCGGCTCACGCCGCCGCTCGAACGGCGGTTTCCCTACATTCCGACTCGCCGGACGGCATGCGCTCGCGACTTCCGACGGCCGCCGACGCTTGCCGATACTGCTGGCTTGACACTGTCAAATTGACTACTTGTCACTGTCAAGGAGCCGGAGGATGGTCCCGCATGATCCGTATTTGCGGACATGACGAGGAGGGTGGGATGCTTGGAGGCAAGGACAGCATGATGCGTCTGACGGCGCTCGCGGCGCTGGCGGGCACCGCCGGCACGGCGTCGGCACAGGATGTTCCGGTGGACGATGGCACCGGGGCCGGCGTCGATATCGTCGTGACCGCGCAAAAGCGCGACGAGCGCGTGATCGACCTGCCGCTCGCGATCTCGGTGATCGGCACCGATTTCGTCGAGAAACGCAATATCGGCTCGCTCGAGGATGCCGCGCGCTTCGTTCCGAACACGCGGCTCGATTTCGGGCAGGGCAGCCAGAGCGACAACAAGGTGACGATCCGCGGGCTGACCAGTACCGCGCGCAACGCCCAGCCGGGGATCGACCCCAACGTCGCTTTCTATGTCGACGGCGTCTATTTGCAGCGTCCCGAACAGCTCAATCCCGAACTGATCGACCTCGAACGCGTCGAGGTGCTGCGCGGGCCGCAGGGCACGCTCTATGGCAAGAATTCGACCGTCGGCGCGATCAACATCATCACCCAGACGCCGTCGCTCGTTGACAGCAAGGCGGTGTTCGACGCGCAGTACGGCAATTACGACAGCATCCGGCTGCGCGGCAATGTCCAGGTCCCGATCGTCCGCGACGTCGCCGCGATCTCGGTCAGCGGCTATTTCAGCGACGACGACGGCCTGCGCCGCAACAGCGTCGATGGCGCCGCAGTCGGCGACCTGCGGCGCTATGGCTTTCGCGGGAAGCTCCATGCCGAGCCTGCCGACGGGCTGACCGTCACGATCGGCGCCGATTTCCAGAGCGACCGCACGAACAGCTCGGTCGGCGACCTGCTGTTCGTGGGTTTCGATCCCGTCTTCCTGTTCCTGCCGCCTCCGACCCCGCCGGTCACCCCCGGCAATGTCTATGACCGCACGGTGTCGAAGACGCCGAATGCCGAAGAGAACAGCGTCAAGAGCTGGGGCGGCTTCGCCAATCTGACCTATGATTTCGATGGCGCGTCCTTGACCTCGCTCACCGGCTATCGCGGCTTCAATTCGAAAAATTTCATCGATCTCGATTTCAGCGCCGAACCCTATTTCCGCTCGGGTCGCGACAACAAGCAGTGGCAGCTGAGCGAGGAATTGCGGCTGGTATCCGACAGCGACGGGCCGTTCGACTGGCTCGTCGGCGTCTATCTGCACAAGGCGAATCTGAAGAGCGACCTGCAGACCAATGTCGACGATGCGACGCTGGCGGGCCTGCCCGACGTCTTCGGCGGGGTCCAGCAACTCGCGCAGACCGACCTCGATATCGACAGCCAGGCGATCTTCGGCCAGCTCGGCTTCAAGCCGACCGAACGGCTGACCTTGCGCGTCGGCATCCGCGGCGACCGCGAGCATCGCGACTTCCTGACCGCGCAGACGGTCGGCACGCTGTTCGGCGGGCTTGCCGGTTTCCTTTCCTTTCCGCCCACGCGCTTCGAGCGCACCGAGCGCGATCTCGCGCTGATGGGCAGCGTCTCCTTCGAAGTCGCACGCGACGTCAATGTCTATGCGACCTATTCGGAGGGCTCGAAGTCGGGCGGGTTCAACGGCGGCGGGCTTTCGGGCAGCGCGGCGTCGCTCGATCCCGCCCGGCTCGAGTTCGGCAAGGAATCGGCGGCGAATTACGAGGTCGGGCTGAAGGCGCTGATGTTCGACCGCAAGGTGTCGGTGGCGCTGTCGGCCTTCCGCATCGATTTCAAGGATCTGCAGGTCAATATCTTCGACCCGCCCGAAATCCGCACGACCAACGCCGCGCGCGCGCGGTCGAGCGGGATCGAGTTCGAAACCTCGGCCGAACTCGGCGGCCTGTCGCTGATGGGGTCGGCGGCGTATAACAAGGCGACCTATCGCAACTATCCGAACGGGCCGCTTCCCGGCGGCGGCTTCGGCGACCGGTCGGGCACCGACCTTGCCAATGCGCCGCGCTGGCAGCTTGCGAGTTCGGCGATCTACACTGCGCCCGTCGGCACCGGCACCGAAATCTATGGCGGCCTCGACGGGCTCTACACCAGCGCCCAGAATCTCGACCAGACGGGCGATCCGATCTGCCGGCAAAAGGGCTATGGCCTGCTCAACGCGCGCGTCGGCATGCGTTTCGGCGGCGACCGGATCGAGGTGCAGGGCTGGGCGCGCAACCTGACGGGTACCGACTATCTGGTGAATTGCGGGCTGATCGGCTCGGTGCTCGGCGGCGGGCCGGGCTTCAACCGGCTGGTCGGCTCCTATCTCGGCGTGCCCGGACGGCCGCGCACCTATGGCCTCCTCCTCCGCTATCGGTTTTGAGGGGGGATCGGCGCCATGATCATACGGATCACCATCGCATTCCTGCTATGCGTCGCGAGCGGCGGCGCTATGGCTCAACCGGATCAGAACGAGACGCATATGGAACGAACCCCGCAAGCCCAGGCGTCGCTGGACCGGCAGCAGACGCTGTGGCGTCCCGAGCATAGCCCGGCTGCGCAGGCCTATATCGACCGCTATCGCGAAGAGACGAAGGGCAAGCCGCTCGACCCCGCGCGTTTCGTCGGCACGCCCAGCGGACTGTCGCACCGCGACATCCACTCGGTGATCAACGACCGGTCGCTCGGCGAACGTTTCTTCGAAATCCACAGCGACATGCTCGACCCCGAAAAGTCGGTCTATATCGATCCCTTCTTCGGCGATCTCCACGGCCAGCGCGCGATCCGCGCCTGGCTGGTCCCGATCATGTCGGGGCAGGGCAGCGGCGCGAGCTTCGACCCCGTCTTTCCCGCCGCCTTCCTCGACGATGGCGAGGGCGGCACGTCGATCGACGAATGGATGCTGACCCAGCCGGTGAACGGCGAATGGGTCAAAATCGTGCGCGGGGTCAGCGTGCGGCGCTACCGCGACGGCTGGGTGCGCGACGCGGTCGACTTCTTCGATACGACGCCGATCCGCATGGGCATGGCGTTCCGCGAAAAGCAGGGCGATCGCGTCGTCGCGCTGCCCGACTGGCCGCGCGTGCCGACCAAGGCGTGGGTGCGCACCGCGCCGCCCGCGCCGCTCTCGGCGGCGGCGGCGGCCTGGCGCGCCGATCATGCGAAGCGGCCGGCTGACCAGCCCACCGGGCTGTCGAACCGCGACCTCCACGACCTGCTGTTCGAACAGCCGCGCGGTGACAATTTCTATTCCGAATTCACCGCGCTGCTCCACCCCACCGCCTCGGTCTATATCGACCCGATCTTCGGCGAGGTGCACGGGCGGGGGGAAATCGGCGACTGGCTCGCCGACGTGATGCCCAAGGCGGGCAAGATCGTATTCGAGCTGACCGAAAAGCCGGTGTTCGACGGCGACATGTCGTACAGCGAATGGCGCCAGGTCGCGATCCTGCCCGACGGGAAACGCGTTATCATGACGCGCGGCAGCAGCATCCGGCGCTACAAGGGCGGCTATGTCGTCTATGCCGCCGATTATTTCGATACCGCGCCGTTCATGGATCCCGAAATCCAGGCGGCGAGTGCTGCGGCGGGATCGACGCTGACGCTCGACGACATCCGCAAATATCGCCCCGACATCCCCGCCGCCGCTCCCGACAGCGACATCCTCGGGCTGACATCGTCGCTGCCGCTGCCCAAGGATGCGGGCGAGGCGGTGGCGGCGGGCGCCGCGAATCCCGATGTCCGCGAACGGCTGATCGACATCGCGACCGCCGAAATCGAACGGACGGGCAAGGCGACGATCAGCATCCGTGAAGTGTCGCGGCTCGCGGGCATCTCGCACAATGCCCCCTATTTTCACTTCGCCGACAAGCAGGCGCTGCTGATGGCGGTCGCGACGCGCGGGTTCTGGAAATTGCACGACGAAATGGTGATCGCGGCCCAGCCCGCCGCCACCCCCCACGACCGGCACCGCCTGCTCGGGGTCGGCTATATCCGCTTCGCGATCGCCAATCCGGGGCTGTTCCGCCTGATCGGCAACCGCGAGATCACCGGCGCGGTGCCGACGCGCGAGCTGTCGACCGCGCGCATGGCGTCGGCGCAGCTGTTCGGCGCGGCGGTGCTCAATCTCACCTCGCGGCGCCAGGACGTCGTGCTCGATCCGAAGCTCGCCGCGGTCGCGGGCTGGTCGATGATGCAGGGGCTGGCGACGCTGCTGATCGAGGGCCAGCTCACCCCCGGGCTGCTCGGCCTCGCCGACGAAATCGCCGCCGCCGAAAGCGTCGCGGGCCTGTTCACCGGGCTGCTGGCAGGCGACGCCTAGTCTTTTCAAGCATATAGCTTTGTACCGCGCCCCGGACGCCTCGCTTGCGGACATCCGCGCCGCGCGGCATGAAAGGCTATGGAAGCCCCCCGACTGTCCTCGCTCGGGCGCGATTCGCGCGCGAGCCGGCTCATCATCTCGCTGCTCGTCCTCGGTTTCGCCGCGCTGCTCCTCGCCGCCGCGGTCGCCTTCTACGTCCAGCGCCAGAACGAAACCGACGCAGCACAGGTCGCCCACACGCTCGCGGTCGAGGCCAGCCTCGGCGGCTATGCGAGCGCGATGGAGCGGATGGAGACCGCGCGCCGCGGGCTGATCCTGACGCAGAACCCCGCCTTCGCGACGATCATGGACGAGGCCGAAAAACGGTCGCGCGCGCAGCTCGCCAGCCTTGCCGCGCTCATCGCCGACAATCCCGAGCAGCGCGCGCGCGTCGCCGAATTGCAGGGCCATCTCGATGTCTATGGCCGCCATTATCGCCGCACCCTCGGGCTGCGCGGGGCCGATCGCGACACGCTGCTCGCGGGCTTCGCGACCGACCGCGGCGTGATCGAGGTCCGCGCGTCGCGCGCGATCGTCGAGGCGATGCTCGCCGACGAACTCGCGCTGCTGCGCGAACGCGAAGCGCGGCAAAAGCGCACGCAGATGTGGTTCTACGCCACCTTGCTCACCGCCGGGCTGCTCATCATCCTCGTCGCCGCCGCGACGCTGCTGCTGATCCGCCGCACCCTCGTCGACCTGCGCAGCTCGCGCGCCGAACTGCACCGGCTCAACGAGAATCTCGAAGAAGTGGTCGACGCGCGCACCGGCGAACTCAAGCGCGCCAATGCCGAAATCCAGCGCTTCGCCTATATCGTCAGCCACGACCTGCGCTCGCCGCTCGTCAACGTCATGGGCTTCACCGCCGAACTCGAAACCGCGCGCCAGTCGATCACGTCTTATCTGGCGAAGGGCGAAGCCGACGGCTGGCAGGCGCCCGATGCGACGACGCGCCTCGCGATCGAGGAAGATTTGCCCGAATCGATCGGCTTCATCCGCACCTCGACGCAGAAGATGGACCGGCTGATCAACGCGATCCTCAACCTCTCGCGCCAGGGGCGGCGCACGCTCGCCCCCGAACGGCTCGATCTCGCCGCGCTCGTGCAGGGGATCGTCGCGACGCTCCAGCACCGCATCGACGAGACCGGGACCGATGTTGTGGTCGGCGACCTGCCGCTGATCGTCAACGACCGGCTCGCGGTCGAGCAGATCCTCTCGAACCTCATCGAAAATGCGCTCAAATATCTCCAGCCCGGTCGCCCCGGCGTTATCACCGTCGCGGGCGGCACCGACCTCGGCCGCGCCTTCGTCGCGGTGACCGACAATGGCCGCGGCATCGAGCCGCGCGATCACGACCGCGTCTTCGACCTCTTCCGCCGCTCGGGGGTGCAGGACCAGCAGGGCGAGGGGATCGGGCTTGCGCACGCTCGCGCGCTTGCCTATCGCTTGGGCGGTACTATCGAATTGCAGTCCGAACTGGGTGTGGGGTCCACCTTCCGGCTGGTCTTGCCGATCGAATGGCGAAGCGGAGAAGAGCATGCCTGACCAACAGCCCGTCAACATCGTGATGATCGAGGATGACCAGGGCCATGCCCGCCTGATCGAAAAGAATATCCGCCGCGCGGGTATCTCGAACAAGATCCATCATTTCCTCGACGGCACCTCGGCGCTCGAATTTCTTTACGACGCCGCCGACGGCCCGGTCCGCAACGGCCCCGCGCTCGTGCTGCTCGACCTCAACCTGCCCGACATGAGCGGCACCGACATCCTCGCAAAGCTCAAGGCCGACAGCAGCCCGCTGCGCCGGACCCCGGTGGTCGTGCTCACCACCACCGACGACAAGGTCGAGATCCAGCGCTGCTACGACCTCGGCTGCAACGTCTACATCACCAAGCCGGTGAATTACGAAAGCTTCGCCGACGCGATCCGCCAGCTCGGCCTCTTCCTGTCGGTGATCCAGGTCCCCGATCCCGATCCGGCCTGAGACCCCATCTGACCCACATCCTCTACATCGACGACGACGATGGCATGCGCCGGCTTGCCGAGCGCTGGCTCGCGCGCAAGGGCTATGAGGTCAGCCTCGCGGCGAGCGGCGCCGAGGGGGTCGACATGGCGAAGGTCACCGCCTTCGACCTGATCGCGGTCGACCATTATATGCCGGGGCAGGACGGGCTCGCGACGCTCGAAGCGCTGCGTGCGCTGCGCGACTGCCCGCCGATCGTCTATGTCACGGGGTCGGAGGAAAGCCGCATCGCGGTCGCCGCGCTGCAATCGGGCGCCGACGATTATGTCGTGAAATCGGTCGGCGAGGATTTCTTCGACCTGCTCGCCTCCAGCTTCGACCAGGTGCTCGATCGCGCCCAGCTCCGCCGCGCGCGCGAGGCGGCCGAGGCCGAGCTGCGCGCGAGCAACGCGCGGCTCGAGGCGCTGCTCAAGGAAGTGAACCACCGCGTCGCGAACAATCTTCAGATGATCATGTCGTTCGTCGCGCTCCAGTCGAAGACGCTGTCCGACCCCGGCGCGCGCGAGGCGCTGCAAAAGACGCAGCAACGCATCGCCACCGTCGCGCAGGTCAACCGCCGCCTCTACACCACCGACGACGTCGAATTTGTCGCGATGGACGATTATCTGGCGGGGCTCGCGCACGACCTCTCCGAAACCTGGTCGAACGGCACCGGCACCCGCCGCGTGACCACCGCGGTCGAACCGCTTCGCATCGCCACCGACAAGGCGGTCGCGCTCGGCATGATCGCGAACGAATGGGTCAGCAACGCGTGCAAATATGCCTATGCCGCCGGCGACAGCGGCGACATCCGCGTCTCGCTCTCTCAGACCGGACCCTCGTCGATCACCCTCGCGGTCGAGGATGACGGCGTCGGCATGCCCGCCGACGGCGTCGCGCGCGGCACCGGCCTCGGCACCCGCCTGATCGAAGCGCTGGCGCGCACGCACAAGGCGGAGATCGCCTATGCCCCCGCCGACGGCCCCGCCGACCGGCCGGGCACCCGCGCCTCGATCGCGATCGACCTGCGTCTAGGTGAATTGAAGGCGTCGGTGGCGGCGGATTGAGTTTACGCTTTTCGTATCGCGCCCGATGTCTTCCTTGCCGTGGCGATCGAGCCCGGGGTGCCGTCGCTAACCAACCATTTTTGGGCCTGACTTAGATTGTAGTTACGATCGCTTGAAGTCCCTGTTTCTTCAATAGCGCGGTCCAAGTAAGTACCCGGGCTAATTTAGTCGGGTTTGGACGATGAACTAACATCTGCGGCACAAAGCGGCGCGCGCAACATCATTCCCGACTTAAATAGTTGCCTTCTTGCCATGGCTCAGGATTACTACTGGCCATTAATGGAAGAAGTTGCTCCTAAGCTCGGAGTTTACGAACCGTTGATCGATCCAGCAACGTTGGTCTTTGAGAAGATCGTCGATCATCTTACCCGGCCGCTGCAACATGGGACTAGGATGATCGCTCAGGATCGCGTCACGATCCACAAAGGCATCGTAAGCGAGTTCGCGAAGGTTTTTGAAATTCTGGAATATCTTGGATTTTTGGCGAAGCGGGAAGCTTCTCGCGGAATGAAGTCCGGGGGCAGGGGGGCGGTATATGCCGTCAATCTCTGCAGCATTCTGGAAAAGATTCCAACAAGTCGCCTGACCATTGAAATGATCGACGAATGGATCGCAGGGAAAACCGAGCTGTCTGAGATTCATCTGTCGGGCGGACTGTTCGCACCTATTCAGATGCCGGAACTTCCTGCCGACCACGCCTTGGGCATTCTCGAGAAGGATATCGACATCCTTAGGAAAAGCCGAGCATATCCATACGGCCTGACCGAGGACAAAATTACTAGGCTCAAGGTCGCTGGAATAGAAACAATCCAGACGTTGTGGGACACGACCGACGCAAAACTGCAGGAAATCGATGGCGTTGGCCCGGCAGCAATCAAACGGATGAGAGATGTAATGCAACAAGCGATCTGGATGTAGGCCATTGCGAAAGTGGCAAGCCGACAAAGGTTCGCTCTTCGAGCTTGCTGCCCTTGAGGCGAAAAGGCGGATACCAGCTAATGTGAGACGGCCAAGGCCCGGCGGTCGTTAGTCCTCACCCCCGCAACACCGCCCCCACCTTCGCTGCCGCCGCGACCACCTTGTCGGCGATCACCTTCAGCTCGGCCTCGGCAAAGCTCTTTTCCGCCGGTTGCAGCACGACTTCGACCGCCAGGCTCACCTGACCATCGGGTACGCCCTGGCCCGCGAAGCGGTCGAACAGGCGCGCGTCCACGATCAACGCCTTATCGGCGCCCTTGACCGCGCGGACGAGGTCGCCCGCTGCAAGGGCTTCGGGCGCGAGGAAGGCGAAGTCGCGGCGCACCGCCTGCAGCGCGGGCGGGGTGAAGGCGCTGCGTGCCGGGCCGCTCGCGCGCTTCGCGGGGATTGCATCGAGGAAGATCTGAACCGCCATCACCGCGCCGTCGACGTCATAATGACGCGCGAGCGACGGATGCAGCGCGCCGAATTCGGCGAGCACCGCCTTGGGACCGAGCCGCAAGGTCGCGGCTTGTCCGGGGTGCCAGATGCCGGCGTCGGCGACCGGTTCCATCACCTGCAATCGCTCGGTCGGCGCGCCCGCCGCGTCGAGCAGCGCGAGCGCGGCGGCCTTGGCGTCATAGGCGGTGAAGGGCTGCGCCTTGCCCGCCTGCCAGCCGCGTTCGCTCTTGCTGCCCGCCATCACGACGCACAAGGTCGGATGCTCGGCATCGCTCAGATAGCGGCGCCCGATCTCGAACAGGCGGATGCTGTCGGCACCGCGATTCTGGTTGCGCTGCGCCGCCGCGAGCAGCCCGGGCAGCAGCGACGGGCGCATGACCTTCAGATCCTCGCTGATCGGATTGGCGAGGCTCCACGCGCCGCCGCCGAAGGGCGCGGCCTCGCGGTCGGACACGAAGCTCCACGTCACCGCCTCATGATAGCCGGCGGCCGCCGCGGCGCGGCGCAGCCGGCGTTCGAGCGATTGTTCGGGCGTCGCGGTCGGCTTGGCGACGCCGTCGGCGCGCGGCAGCGCGACCGATTCGATCGCATCGAACCCGGTGATGCGCGTGACTTCCTCGACGATGTCGGGCGCGGCGTCGACGTCGCGGCGCCAGCTCGGCACCGCGATTTGCCAGGGGCTGGCTTCGGTGACGCCGAAGCCCAGCGATTCGAGGACCGCCCGCTGCCTGACGGGTTCGATCGCGATCCCGCCCAGTGTCGCCGACAGCGCCGGGTCGTAATCGACCGTCCTGGTCGTGAGCGGCGGTTCGCCCGCGCGCGTCATCGCCGACGGGGTGCCGCCGCAGATGTCGAGGATCAGCTGCGTCACGATCTCGGTCGCATCGTCGAGGAACGCCGGGTCGACCCCGCGCTCGAAGCGGCTGCGCGCGTCGCTGGTCAGCGCCAGCGCCTGTCCGGTCAGCGCGATGCGTTCGGGGGTGAAATAGGCGATTTCGACGAGCACATCGGTCGTCGTCTCGCTGCACCCGCTATGCTCGCCGCCCATGATGCCCGCGATGTCGTGGACGCCGCTGTCGTCGGCGATCACCGTCATGTCGCCCGCGAGCGTATAGTCCTTGCCGTTCAACGCGGTGACGGTTTCGCCGTCCGTCGCGCGGCGCGCGACGAGCGCGCCGGTCAGCTTGGCGCGGTCATAGATATGGCTCGGGCGGCCGAGATCGAACATCACATAATTGCTGATGTCGACGAGCGCCGAGATCGACCGCTGCCCGATCGCCTCGAGCCGGCGGCGCATCCACTCGGGGGTCGCGACCTTGTTGTCGACGCCCGCGATCGTGCGGCCATAGAAGGCGGGGCAGGCGTCGGGTGCGAGGGTAGCGATTTCGGTCGCCGGGGCACCCTGTCCGTCGATCGACGGGACGGTCAGCGGCTTGAGCTTGCCAAGCCCGGCGGCGGCGAGGTCGCGCGCGATGCCGCGCACGCCCATGCAATCCTGCCGGTTCGGGGTGATCGAGATGTCGACCACCGGGTCGTTCGCGCCGGCATAATCGGCGAAAGCCGTGCCGACCGGCGCATCGGCGGGAAGCTCGATGATCCCGTCATGGTCGTCGCCAAGCTCGAGTTCGCGCGTCGAACACATCATGCCGTTCGATTCGACCCCGCGCACGGCCGCGACCTTCAGCTCCATGCCGTTCACCGGCACCACCGCGCCGGGCAGCCCGAGCACGCCGACGAGACCGGCGCGCGCATTCGGCGCACCGCACACGACGGTCAGCGGGGCGCCGGCGTTGATTTCCGGGCCGGCCTCGACGGTCAGCACCTGCAATTTGTCGGCCTGCGGATGTTTCTCGGCGGTCAGCACGCGCGCGACGCGGAAACCGGCGAGCTTCTCGGCCGGATTCTCGACGCCTTCGACCTCATGGCCGATGCGGTTCAATGTCGCGACGACATCGGCGACGGTGAAGTCGCCGTCGAGATGTTCGCGGAGCCAGTCGAGGGTGATCTTCATGCCGAAATCCCCCCGCTGAGCGTCGGGACCGACAGCGCGCCGAACCCGTAATGGGCGAGCCAGCGCAGGTCGCCGTCGAAGAAGGCGCGCAGGTCGTCCATGCCATATTTGAGCATCGCGAGCCGGTCGACGCCGACCCCGAAGGCGAAGCCCTGCCATTCGTCGGGGTCGAGCCCGCAATTCGCGATCACGCGGCGGTTGACCATGCCGCTGCCGAGCAGCTCCATCCATGCATGGCCGTCGTCGTCGCCGTTACCGCCGACGATGCGGCGGCCCTTTTCCTGCTTGTAGCCGACATCGACCTCGGCCGAGGGTTCGGTGAAGGGGAAATAGCTCGGGCGCAGTCGCAGCACGATGTCGTCGGTCTCGAAATAGGCCTTGAGGAAGGTTTCGAGCGTGTATTTGAGGTGCCCCATATGGATGCCGCGGTCGATGACGAGACCTTCGACCTGATGGAACATCGGCGTGTGCGTCGCGTCGCTGTCGCTGCGATAGACGCGGCCGGGGGCTATGATCCTGATCGGCGGCGCTTTTTCCATCATCGTGCGGATCTGCACCGGCGATGTGTGGGTGCGCAGCAGCATACGCTGCGCGGCACCTTCGCCAACTTCGGGGAAATAGAAAGTATCGTGCATCGCTCGCGCCGGATGCGTCTCGGGAATATTGAGCGCGGTGAAATTGTGCCAGTCGTCCTCGATCTCGGGCCCCGTCGCGACCGCGAAGCCCATGTCGGCGAAGATTTCGGCGAGCTCGTCCATCACCTGGCTCACCGGATGCACGCTGCCGCGCGGGCTCGCGTCGGCGGGGAGCGTCATGTCGAGCCGTTCGTTCGCGAGCTTCGCCTCGAGCGCTGCGCCTTCGAGCGCCGCCTTGCGTGCGGCGAGCGCCGCGGTGACGCCCTCGCGCAGGCTGTGGATCTGCGGGCCGACGACCTGGCGCTCCTCGGGGGTCAGGCCGCCGAGCGTCTTGAGCAGACCGGTGATGCTGCCTGCCTTGCCGAGCGCGGCGACGCGCAGCGCCTCGAGCGCGTCGAGATCGGTCGCGGCGTCGATCGCGCCGGTCAGCTCGGCCTGCATGGCCTGATAATCGCTCATCGTCATTCGTCCTGCGGCGGCGGAAATACCGCGCTTTGTCGCGGCGCCGCTTGCACCGAACGGGGCGCACGGGTCAACCCCGAAGGCCTAGTTTCCGGGCTGGTGCAGCCCCTGCACCGCCGCCCCGATCGCGGCGGCGCGGGCGCGTGCGGCGGCGCCGAGGATCGGCTTGGGACGCGCGGCATAGGCGCGCGGACTCATCCCCATGAAGCGCTGGAAATCGCGGGTGAACTGTGCCTGGTCGTAATAATGATAATCGAGCGTATCGATCCACGCCATCGACGGGTCGAGCATGAAGCGCGCGAGGCTGCGCAGGAAACGCTGGCGGCGCAGCAGCAATTTGGGCGGAAAACCGAAGGCGCGGCGGCTCAGCCGCTCGACCGAGCGTTCGGACAGGTCCAGTTTTTCGGCGAGTTCGGCGACGCTGCCGAGATCGGCGTCGACCAGCGCGCTGTGCGCGGCGAAGATCGCAGGATCGTCGCGCGGCGTGCCCGCGAGCTGCGCGACGAAATAATCGTCAATCAGCTGCGCCCCGGCCTCGACGTCGTTGCTGCCGCGCAAGCGCTCGGCCAGCGGCACGAAGGCGGCAAAGGCCGGATGCGCCGCGGCGTCGCAGAAGCGATCGGCGAGATCCTCGGCCGGCAGGGTGAAATATTTCGCCCAGCCCATCGGCAGGATGCCGATCCCCCAGGTGCGCATCGTCCCGACCGAGAAATAGGTGGCGCGGCTCGTCGGCCCGGTCAGGTTGAACCGCGGCGCCGGCATCGGCGGGGCATCACCGATCGCGCTCATCGTCGTCTCGCCCTCGATGAAGCGCATATTCGCCCATTCGGGGTGGAGATGATCCTCGACCCGGACGCCGGGGGGCGCATCGACCTCGGTCAGGTAGATGATGCTGGCATAGGGGCGCAGCGCCGCAGACACGGGAAAGAAGCGTGTCGCAACGCGCACATCGGCGCTCTTGTCCGAATGGCTGGCCTCATTCGTCATGACGCCACACCCTTCGCACCGATGCGAAAAAAAACAACAGGCTAAGCGATTCAATTGTCGGGTTTTTACAATATTTGTCGGCCCGACGACCGCATATGTCGCCGCAAGGGACATCTTCCACCTGCCGGCGGCTTTCTGCGACCCACGGCTTTTCGGTACGGAGGGAGGGGGGCGATGCGTCGTTTACGATCATCGTCGGAACGGCGTGAAGGGAAACCTTCGCGCCGTTTCTGTTTGCGCGGATGATTTCAGGCACGAAAAAGGGCGGCCCCTCGCGGGACCGCCCTTAATTCGTTCAGCGACGCTGGAAGGCTCAGGCGGCCTTGGGCAGCGCTGCCTTCGCCTGCGCGATGACGGCCGCGAAGACGCCGCCTTCGTTCATCGCCAGGTCGGCCATGACCTTGCGGTCGAGGTCGATACCGGCCAGCTTCACGCCGTGCATGAACTGCGAATAGGTCAGGCCTTCGGCGCGGACCGCGGCGTTGATGCGCTGGATCCACAGGGCGCGGAAGTTCCGCTTCTTAACCTTGCGGTCGCGATAAGCATATTGGCCGGCCTTTTCGACCGCCTGCTTGGCGACACGAATGGTGTTCTTGCGACGGCCGTAATAGCCCTTCGCCTGCTCTAATACGCGTTTGTGCTTGGCGCGCGTGGTGACGCCGCGTTTGATGCGTGACATTTACCTGCGCTCCTTACTTCAGGCCATAGGGCGCCCAGAGGCGCACATGGGCCACATCCGAATCGCTCAGCACGCTGGTGCCGCGGTTGGTGCGGATATATTTGGCATTGTGGTTGATCAGGCGGTGGCGCTTGCCGGCAACGCCGTGCTTCACCTTGCCCGAGGCGGTGAATTTGAAGCGTTTCTTCACACCGCTCTTGGTCTTCAGCTTGGGCATTTTGGTCTCCTTTGGAAGTCCGTTTGCGTATCGACATGGCAGCCCTTTCAGCCAGCCGGTACAATCGGAAGCGGCGCGCTTAGGGGAATTCATCCCGAAATGCAAGCGATTCGGGGCTGAAATCGCGGCTTTGCCGGAACGGTGCCCGCTCAGAAGCCCGCCCCGCCGATCCGCGCGCCGCCTCAATGGTGGCAGGCAAGCCCCTCGACGACATCCTCGAGCCGCGCCGGATCGCCGAGCGCGATGACATGGCCGCTGCTTTCGCGGTGCAGCGGGTCGCCGTTCCAGTCGCACATCGTGCCGCCCGCGCCCTCGACGATCGGGACCAGCGCCGCGAAATCGTGGAGCTTCAACCCCGCCTCGACCACCAGGTCGATATGTCCGCTCGCGAGCAGGCCGTAATTATAGCAGTCGCCGCCGAAGACCATGCGCTTGTGCGCGGTCTGCGCCGCGAGTGCCATGAAATGCTCGCCGTCATGGTCGCTGAAATATTGCGGCCCTGTCGTCGCGAGCACCGCGCCCGCCAGTTCGCGGCATGCCCGCGTGCGGGCAGGGGCGCCGTTGAACAGCGTCGGCCGGCCCATCGCCCCGATCCAGCGTTCGCCCGAAATCGGCTGGTCGATGATCCCGAGCACCGGCCAGCCGTCCTGCAGCAGCGCGATCAGCGTGCCGAAGATCGGGCGGCCCGCCATGAAGCTTACCGTGCCGTCGATCGGGTCGAGCACCCATTGGCGTGACGCGTCGGGCCGTTCGCTTCCAAACTCCTCGCCGATGATGCCGTCGCGCGGCGCCTCGGCGGTGAGCAGGCTGCGCATCGCGGCCTCGGCACCGCGGTCTGCCTCGGTCACCGGCGAGGCGTCGGCCTTGGCTTCGGACTGATAGGCCGCGCGGAACAGCGGGCGGATGGCGGCGCCGGCGGCGTCGGCGAGGCGGTTGGCGAGCGCGAGGTCGGAAGAAAGTGACATGTCAGCGACGATAGTCCCATTGATTGGCGTTGAGGCCGATGCCTTCGCCGAAAGTGATCAGATTGCCGTCGGGATCGCGCACCCAGAATTCGCGCTGGCCATAGTCATGGTCGCGGGGTGGGCCCCAGCAGTCGGCGGGAAGCTGCGCGAGTGCGGGATGGAGCGTGCCGAAGAGCGCCTGCGCGTCGACGACATCGACATAGGCGTGGCTGCAGCCTGGCGCGTTGCGCGCGCCATCGTCGAGTTGGAGCAATCGAAAGGCGACGCGCTCGCGCTCGACATAGGCATAGCCGCCTTGGTCGACGAAGACGGTGAAACCCAGCGTATCGCGGTAGAAGCCGAGCGCGGCCTCCATCGCGGCGACCCCCAGAAAGGGTGTCACCTGGATGAAGGGCGAAGTGCCGCTCATCAGTCGAAGAGCGAGGAAACGCTCGATTCGTCGGCGATGCGCTTGATCGCTTCGCCGAGCAGCGGCGCGACGGTCAGCGCGCGGACCTTCTTGCTGCCGTTGACCGCGTCGGTCGGCTGGATCGAATCGGTGATGACCAGCTCGGTGAGTTCGCTCGCCTCGACGCGTGCGACCGCGCCGCCCGACAGCACGCCATGCGTACAATAAGCGACGACGCCCTCGGCGCCCGCGGCCTTCAAGGCGCCCGCGGCGTTGCAGAGGGTGCCGGCCGAGTCGACGATATCGTCGATCAGGATGCAGAAGCGACCCGACACGTCACCGATGATGTTCATCACTTCCGACTCGCCGGCGCGTTCGCGGCGCTTGTCGACGATCGCCAGCGGCGCGTTGTCGAGGCGCTTGGCGAGCGCGCGCGCGCGGACCACGCCGCCGACGTCGGGCGACACGACCATCAGATTCTTGCCCGCAAAGCGCGCCTGAATGTCGGCGCTCATCACCGGGGCGGCGTAGAGGTTGTCGGTGGGGATGTCGAAGAAACCCTGAATCTGCCCGGCGTGCAGATCGATCGCGAGCACGCGGTCGGCACCCGAGGTGGTGATCAGGTTCGCGACGAGTTTCGCCGAAATCGGGGTGCGCGGGCCGGGTTTGCGGTCCTGCCGGGCGTAACCGAAATAGGGAACGACCGCGGTGATGCGCTTGGCCGACGCGCGGCGCAGCGCGTCGTTGATGATGAGGAGTTCCATCAGATTGTCGTTCGCCGGGAAATTCGTCGGCTGCACGACGAAGACGTCCTGCCCGCGGACATTCTCATGGATTTCGACGAAGACTTCCTCGTCGGCAAAGCGCCGGACGCTGGTGTCGGTCAGCGGCAGTTCGAGATAGTCGGCGATGGCGCGCGCCAGCGGCAGGTTGCTGTTGCCGGAGATCAGTTTCATGGGGTGCGACGCCCTTTCGCGCGGGAATGATGCGCGCCCCTTAGCCAGCGCGGGCGCGAAGGGGAAGGGTCAAGTTGGCTTGCGCGGCGCGAATGCTTCTGCGGCCGGTTATTTTCCGGGATCGACGACCCGCCAACGCCCGTTCTTCCACCGCAACCGGACGGACATGGGCTGCCATTGGCCGAACGCATTGTCGAAAAAGCTCTTGGTACGGACCTCGTACCGGCAATCGTGACTTCCCCCGGCGACGGGTTCGCACATGGCGCCGCGCGTTTCGACGTCGGGCGCAAATTCGGCGTAAAGCCTGCCGTCGCGCGTTTGGTCGACATATGGACCGATGACGCGGGTCACCTCCAGCGCCTGGATGTCGTCGGCGCTTGGCGCAGTCAGGGCGAGCAGGGCCATAAGGACGGGCATCGGCGACGTATATCCTATGCCGAACGGCCGACAATAACCATCAGAGCCACCCCGCGGTGCGAAGCGCGGGCATCATGTCGCGTGCGACGGGCGCTTCATGGCCCGACGCCAGCACGACCACCGCAGTCCGGCCGTCGCGGCGCACGCTTTCGACGGCGTCTTTCGCCACCCACCAGCTGCGATGAATACGCAGCCCTTCGGCATCCCCCAGCCGCTCGATCGCGTCGCGCATCCGCATCAGGATCATCTCCTCGCGGCCCTCGCCGATCACGCGGACATAATGATCCTCGCCTTTCAATGCGCGCACCGGGCCGAACCCCGGTGGCAGCGGCAGGGTCGGCGCCACCGGCTCGGCGGGGGGCAGTGGTTCGGCAGGGGACGAAGCCGGAGTGGCGTCGGCGGAACTCGGCGCTTCGGAGGCGGGAGCGGGTGCCGTGCGGCCGAACACTGCGCCCATCGCGATCGAAACCACCGCCGCGACGATCCAGATATAGAGGTACATCGTCCAGAAGCCCGGCCAGCGCAGCGCCTCGGCGAAGTCCATGCGCATCGCCATCATCGTGATGATCAGCGTCAGCGGCACGCTCGCGACGACGAGCGCGAGCAGGGTGCCGGCGAAGCGCGGCAGGCCGGTGGCCTCGCACAGCCAGCGCGCCACGACGCCGGTCGGGCGAAACAGGATATAGCCGGCGAGCAGCCAGATCACCCAGCTCAGCATGCGCTGCGCCGGCGGCGCGCCAAAGGTGCCGAAGGGACCGAGCAGCCCGATCAGCAGCCCGAGCGCCACCATCACCAGCAATTCGATCGTCAGCCTTTTCGCCATATCGCGCCTTGTGTCTGCCATTTCACGAAGCGTCAATCGGCCGGTCGTCCGCTTTGGCGAAGAAATCCGCCGCTTTTGCGAAGCCTCGCTTGCCCGCGAACGGCACCGGGGCAGGGACGGGGCATCGTTTCGTCCAACGGGGATTTCATCATGACCGCTCTCACCGCCAAGCCCGCCCGCACCGCCAGTTTGCGCCGCATCGCCGTCACCGCGCTGATCGTGCTGGCGATGATCGCCCTGGCGCTGCTCGTCCGCTCCTTCACCGGCGCCTCGGACTATCGCACCCCGGCGTGGGCGATCCAGATCCACCTCGCGACGGTCATCCCCGCGCTGCCGCTCGGTGCGTGGCTGCTCTGGCGCCCGGTCAAGGGCGACGCGGCGCACCGCATCGGCGGGCGCGTCTGGGCGCTGCTGATGATCGTCACCGCGATCGACAGTTTCTGGATCCGCACGATCACCGGCGGCATCGGTCCGATCCATCTCTTTTCGGTGCTGACGTTGGTGCAGCTGCCGCGCGCGATCTGGTTTGCGCGCAATGGCCAGATCGACCGCCACCTCAAGACGATGCGCGGTGTCTATTTCGGGCTGCTCGCCGCGGGCTTCTTTGCGATGGCGCCGGGCCGCACCTTGTGGGCGCTTCTCTTCGGTTGAACGGTGGGGGCGGTTGGTCCTAAAGCCGGGGCATGACCGATCAGCTCTCCATCATCCTGTCGCAGATGACCCAGGTGGTCGGCGACCTCGCCGCCAACGCCGACGCGATGCGCGCCGTTCGGGCGCGGCACCCGGGGGCCGACCTGATCCTCTATCCCGAGTTGCAGCTGATCGGCTACCCGCCCGAGGATCTGGTGCTCAAGCCCGCGCTCGCCGAGCGCGCGGCGAAGCTGCTCGCCGAACTCGCGGCCGAAACCGCCGACGGCGGCCCGGCGATGCTGGTGGGGTCGGTCGAGCGCGCCAAAAATGAAGATGGGGGCGACGCCCTCTACAACATCGTCGCCTTGCTCGATGGCGGTCGGATCGTCGCGACGCGGCGCAAGCATGAGCTGCCCAATTACGGCACCTTCGACGAGAAACGCGTCTTCGCTCCCGGGCCGCTGCCCGACGTCGTCCTATGGCGCGGCATCAGGCTGGGCCTGCCGATCTGCGAGGATGGCTGGTTGCCCAAGGTGTCGGCGCATCTCGCCGCGCAGGGCGCCGAACTGCTGATCTCGGTCAACGGCAGCCCCTATGAGATCGACAAGGACGACCGCCGCCTGTCGCAGGTCTTCGCCGGCCGCGTCGCCGAAACCGGGCTGCCGCTCATCTTCCTCAACCGCATCGGCGGGCAGGACGAGCTCGTTTTCGACGGCTGTTCCTTCATACTCAACGCCGATGGGACGACCGCGCATCGGCTCACCGACTGGGAAGCCGAGGAACGCGTCACCCGCTGGACCAGGGGCGATGCCGGCTGGGTGTGCGACGCGGGTGCGATCGCCGAGTGGGAAGCGCATCCCGCCGATATCTACAGCGCGATGATCCTCAGCTTGCGCGACTATGTCGAGCGCAACCGCTTCCCCGGCGTCGTGCTCGGGCTGTCGGGCGGGATCGATTCGGCGATCTGCGCCGCGATCGCCGCCGACGCGCTCGGCCCCGACAAGGTGTGGTGCGTGATGCTGCCCAGCCGCTTCACCAGCCAGGAAAGCCTCGACGATGCGGCGGGATGCGCGGCGATGATCGGCTGCCGCCTCGACACCATCCCCATCGCCCCGGCGGTCGACGCCTTCGACCAGATGCTGTCGGACAGTTTCGCCGACCGGACGGTCGATACGACCGAGGAAAATGTCCAGTCGCGCATCCGCGGCGTGACGCTGATGGCGCTCAGCAACAAATTCGGCCCGATGCTGCTCACCACGGGCAACAAGAGCGAGATGAGCGTTGGTTATGCGACCATCTATGGCGACATGGCGGGCGGCTATAATCCGCTGAAGGACGCATATAAGATGACGGTCTTCGCGGCGGCGAAGTGGCGCAACGAAAATGTCCCGCGCCTGTCGCGCAACCCGGTGACCCCGGTGATGCCCGATACGATCATTACCAAGCCGCCGAGCGCCGAACTGCGCCCCGACCAGAAGGACGAAGACAGCCTGCCCGCCTATCCCGACCTCGACCGGATGCTGCATATGCTCGTCGAGGAAGAAGCGAGCGTCGACGATGTCGTCGCGCGTTACGGCTTCGACCGCGATGCGGTGGCGCGGATCGAGCGCCTGCTGTCGATCGCCGAGTACAAGCGCCGCCAGGCGCCGCCGGGGGTGAAATTGTCGACGCGCAATTTCGGCCGCGACCGCCGTTATCCGATCACCCATGGTTTCCGGACGGGGTGATGCGCCAATAAGGGGGAGTGACGATGGCTTTGCTGGGAGAGGGGGTGCCGCCCGCGCGCGCGGCGACCGCGCTGGAGGCGCTGCGGATCATCGTTGCGCTGCTGATCCTGATCCACGGCGTCTGGCGCCTGACGATGGGCGGGGTCGAACCCTTCGGTATCTGGCTGGGCAGCCTCGGCTTTCCCTATGGTTATGCCTGGGCGATGGCGGTGACGCTCTATGAACTCGTCGGCCCCGTGCTGATGCTCGCGCGCCGCTGGACGAGCTTCGCCGCGCTCGGTCATGCCGCGATCCTGTCGCTCGGCGCGGTGCTCGTCCATCTGCCCTTCGGCTGGTTCGTCGTCGGCGCCGGGCGCAACGGCGTCGAATATAGCGTGCTGCTTATCGCCGCGCTGCTCGCGATCGCCTGGGCCTGGTGGCCGCGGCGTGCGGCGCCGGAGCCGGCGACGCTGCACTGACCGGGCTCGCATCGCGCGGCGGCTTGGCGGCGTAAAGCGCCTCGTCGGCGCTGCGCATCAGGTCGAGCAAAGACGTGCCGTCGTCGGGCGCCCGCGCCAGCCCCGCGCTCGCGCCGATGCGAATCGGCTGGCCATCGATGGGGAAGGGTGCGGCGAGCACCGCGAGCAGCGCGCTCGCGCGCACGTCGAGCGCCTCGGCGTCGCAATCGGGGAGCAGGATCGCGAATTCGTCGCCGCCGATGCGCGCGACCGTCGCCGCCTCGCCCGCCTGCGCGCGCAGCCGCCCGCCGATCGCGATCAGCAACAGGTCGCCCGCGGCATGGCCATGACGGTCGTTGACCGGCTTGAACCCGTCGAGGTCGATCAGCACCAGCGCGGTGCCGTCGCGGCCATCGGCGAAATACTCCTCGGCCGCCATATGGAGCGCGCGCCGGTTGGCGAGCCCGGTCAGCGGGTCGGTCATCGCCTGGCGCTGCAACTTGCGACGCAGCTCGAGCATCTCGATCTGCTGGTCATGCTGGTCGAAGACCAGCCGGACGAGGAAGGCGACGGCGAGGATGACGATCGCGACCGCGATCTGATCCATGCGGTTGCCGGTGGCGAGCAGCGCGGCGACCACCGGGGCCAGACCCGCGCCGAGCACTGCAAGCGTCGCGCCGCGCACCGACGCGAGGCAGAAGGCGGTGGTGAGCGTCCCCATCACCATGAACATCGGATAGTAGCTGCGCTGGCCGGGTTCGGAGAAGAGCCAGCTCGCCGAGGTCCACAGGCTGCACAGCGCGGCGATCGGCACCGCGATCAGCGCGAGCCGCGCAATCAGCCGGCGCGCGGCGGCGACGGTCATCGGGCGCGAACGGCTGCGCAGCCAATGGACGAGGCGGATCGCCGACACGGCGATGGCGGTCAGCGGCATGCCATAGCGGATCAGCCAATGTGCTTCGCCCGCCGCGGCGAGCATCGCGACTGAAACGACCGCGATCAGCGTCGCATAAAGGAGCGGTACGAGCACCTGCAGCCGCGCCACGCGCATCAGCGCGAGCTCGTCGGCAATCGCCGCCGGCACCGGCGGCCACAGCCGCGCGCGCCATCCCCTCGTTTCACCCTCCATCGCCCTACGCTAGGGTGAAAGCGCGAAAAAGCGGTTAACCGGCTGCCCGGCGGACAAGTTGACGGTCGCCATCGGGCGGCGAAGGCGGCTATAGGCGCGCGCATGACCGTGACCACCCGTTTCGCCCCGTCGCCGACCGGCCATCTGCATGTCGGCAATGTCCGCACCGCGCTTCACAATTGGATGTGGGCGCGCAAACAGGGCGGACGCTTCCTGCTGCGTATCGACGACACCGACCTCGAACGATCGAAGGAAGACTATGTCGACGGCATCCGCGCCGACCTTGCCTGGCTCGGCCTCGATATCGACGGCGAGGAGCGGCAGTCGGCGCGTTTCGACCTTTACGAGCGCGAGTTCGAGAAACTGAAGGCCGCCGGGCGCGTCTATGCCTGTTACGAAACGCCCGAGGAGCTCGATATCCGGCGCAAGGTGCTGCTGTCGCGCGGTCTGCCGCCGGTCTATGAGCGCAAGCCCGCGGATGCGCCGGTGCCCGAGGGGGCCCAGCCGCACTGGCGCTTCCGCCTCGACCATGGCGCGCCGATCGCTTGGACCGATCTGATCCGCGGCGACCAGCATTTCGACCCGAAATCGATGTCCGATCCGGTTGTGCGGCGCGCCGACGGCAGCTGGCTCTACCTGCTCCCCAGCGTGATCGACGACATCGACATGGGCATTTCGCATGTCGTGCGCGGCGAAGACCATGTGTCGAACACTGCGGCGCAGCTCCAGATGTTCGACGCGCTCGGCGCGGCGCCGCCCGCCTTCGCGCATGAGGCCTTGCTCGTCGGGACCGAGGGCAAATTGTCGAAGCGCCTGGGCTCGCTCGGGATGGACGCGCTGCGCGATGCCGGCATCGAACCCGTCGCGCTCGTCGCGCTGCTCGCGCGGCTCGGCACCAGCGACCCGGTCGAGCCTGTGACCGACGCCGCGCCGCTGGTCGCCACGATCGACTTCGCGCATTTCGGCCGCGCCCCGGCGCGCTTCGACGAGGCCGAGCTGGCGCTGGTCAACCAGAAGATCGTCCACCTGCTCGAATTCGATGCGGTGGCCGGCCGGCTGCCGCCGCCGATCGACGCAGCGCGCTGGCATGCGATTCGCCCGAACCTGATGACGATCGCTGAAGCGGCCGATTGGGTGGCGGTGTTCGATGGCCCCCTCGCCCCGCCGCCCGCCGAGGACGCCGACCGGCCGGTGCTCGCTGCTGCCGCCGCCGCCGCGCCCGGCATCGACTGGGCCGTCGACCCCTGGCACGCGCTGACGGGTGCGGTGAAGGAGGCGACCGGCGCCAAGGGCCGCGCGCTGTTCCTGCCGCTGCGCCGCGCGCTGACCGGTCGCGACCATGGCCCCGACATGGGCGAACTGCTGCCGCTCATCGCCAAGGAGCAGGCGATTTTGAGGCTCACCGCCGGCTGACAGGGGTAGCGCGGGGCCCGCGCGACTTGCCGACCTTCCGGGTTGACAATCATAGGTATGTTATAATATCACATGATTGCGACCTGGCCGGATAGCAGCACAAGCGCGGCGGCCGTGGGTCGGTTCGGCAAGGAGAGATGCCATGACCCTGATACCCTTGATGTCCGCGATGCTGTCGTCGCGCCAATCCGCAGCGGTGCCCGCCGGTGGCGGATCGATGCTCCAGCGCGGCAGCTATAATCCCGGTGCCGGCCATCGACCCTTCGCCGCGGTGTTCGCGGTCGGGGTGCCGGTCGCGCTGCTGACCGTCGTCGCGCTGACCCCGATGATTTCGGTGATCACCGAAAAACCGGGGCCGACGGAGGTTCATAATATTCCCGAGGAAAAGCCGCTGCCGCCGCCGCCAAAGGATGACCCGGCGCCGAAGCAAAAGACGGCTCCCGAAACGGAATTGACCACGGCGCCGACGCCGTTCCCGCCCATCAACAACGGTCCGCTTGCCGATCCTTCACCGCCCGTGCCGCCTGCGCCGCTTCCGCCGCTTCCGCCGGGCCCGGTCGCTGATCCGGCCCCGCCGCCTGCGCCCAAGCTGATCCTTGCGCAGCTCGATCAACGCTTCATCGGCAACTTCCAGCCCGACTATCCGGTGCGCGAGCAGCGCGAAGGGATCGAGGGCGTCGCCCGCGTCCGCGTGCTGATCGGCACCGACGGCAAGGTGAAGCAGGTCGAACTGGTCAGCACCGACAGCCCCGGTTTCTTCGAGGCGACCAAGCGCCGCGCGCTGTCGAAATGGCGTTTCAAGGCGGCAACGCGCGGCGGCGTCGCGGAGGAAAGCTGGAAGGAGATGACGGTGCGTTTCGAGATCCGCAACGCCTGACGTCTCTCCCGGGCGAGCGGCGGCCGCGCTCCTGACACCGGCCGTCGTTCGTTCGTTTCGCTTGACATAAGCGCCGAATCCGGTCAGAGGCGCGCGCTTATCGGGGGCGGTGTGCTTGCGCGCCGCCCTGTTCATTTCACACCATCAGTCGGGGTCTCCGCCCCGCGCGCCGTCACCGTCCGCCGGTTTCTGCGTCAATATTTCGAGGAACAGGGCCATGGCCAAGCCGACGACCGTCAAGATCAAGCTCGTGAGCACCGCCGACACCGGCTTCTTCTATGTCACCAAGAAGAACCCGCGCACGATGACCGAGAAGATGGCGCAGCGCAAATATGACCCCGTCGTGCGCAAGCATGTCGAGTTCAAGGAAGCCAAGATCAAGTGATGCATCGACCCGTTCGGCATAGCTGAACGGAGCGGCGATGCGTCATCCCGGCGAAAGCCGGCATCGAGGGGCGGCCTTTGCGCCGCCCTTTTTCGTGCGTATGCGATCGGCGCCTTCGGCCTCGATCGCCCTTACCCCACCCGCAACGGCCGCCGCGCGACGTCATTTTCGATGATGTTGCGGATCGCGATCATCGTCGTGAAGCTGTGCACGCCCCTGTCCTCGCCGAGCGCGCGGCGGGTGAAGCGGTCATACTCCTCCATCGTCCCGACCTGCACCTTGAGCAGGAAATCATCCTCGCCGGTGACGTCCCACGCGCCGGTGATTTCGGGATGGCGCACGATCTCGCGCGCGAACTGGTCCATCGTCTGCGGCCCCGCCTGCTGCATCCGCACCAGCACATGCATCGTCAGCGCCGACCCGGTCAGCGCCGGGTTCACCACCGCGATGTCGGCGACGATGATTTTTTCGTCGCGCAGCCGCCGCAGGCGGCGCAGCACCGCCGACAGCGACAGCCCGACCGTGTCGGCGAGCACCCGCGCAGGCTGCTGATTATCCTCGCGCACCAGCGCGAGAAGGCGGCGGTCGAAATCGTCGAGATCGGGCAATTTTCGCATTCACGCGAATATAATGCGAAAATTGATCATTCATATGGCGAATATAGGCGCCAATCGCCGCCCGCGCCGTCCTAGAAAGATCGCGTCCGGGCCGCTCTCCCCATCCCTTGCCGGTCCGGACGCAGGAGATACCCCATGACCCACACCAACGAATCGAACTGGATCAACCGGTTGTTCGCAGCCGTGATCGAAACCTCGGAAACCGCGGTCGCGGTCCATTATGCCGCGCCGTGGACCCGGGCGCCGGGCAAGCGCACCGATAACGGCGCGCGCGCCGCCTGATCGGCCGCGCGGACCCGCAAAAGCAACAGCATCGGGAGGGCGGCGCAACGTGCCGCCCTTTTTTCGTTCCGGCCTGCCGCCTCAGGCGAAGGCCCCGACGCTCTCGATGAACTTGATCACCGAAATCGGCTTCGAGACATAGGCCTCGGCCCCCGCGGCGCGGATCTGGTCCTCGTCGCCCTTGCCGGCATAGGCGGTCACCGCCATGATCGGCACCGCGCGCAAGGTCAGGTCGGCCTTCATCTGGCCGATCAGTTCGAGCCCGCTGACATGCGGCAGCTGGATATCCATGATGATCAGGTCGGGCGATATCTCGCGCGCCTTCGCCAAGGCGTCGCGCCCGTCGCGCACCGGATGGGCGCTATAGCCATGGGCGTTGAGCAGGTCGCAGAACAGGCGCAGGTTGAGCTCATTATCCTCGACGACCAATATGGTCTTGCCCATGCTATTTCGCTTCCCCACCTTGCGTTAATGGCCGGTTTAGGCGAATCGGCGCGGCGATACAATTGCCTCGCGCGAAAGGGAAAAGCGACGTGCACGACGCCGACGAGGCGCTGGCGCTCCAGGCGCTGGGCTGGATATTGACCGACGAACCGCGCGCCGAACGGCTGCTCGCGCTCACCGGGCTGACGCCGCAGGATTTGCGCGAATCGCTCGGCGACCGATCGACGCTCGCCGCGATCCTGTCGTTCCTGACCGCGCATGAGTCCGACCTTGTCGCCTGCGCCGTCGGGCTCGACCGGAAACCCGAAGAGCTTGCAGCCGCCGCGCACCGGCTGGCCGGCGATGAAAGGATAGAGACATGAACCGCCCGCTCGTCATCACCGATTGCGACGAGGTGCTGATGCACATGGTCGTGCCCTTCGCCAAATGGGTCGACGACGAACATGGCGTGCTGTTCCGCATCGAGGACGCGAGCTTCGCGGGCGCGCTGAAGCGCAAGGAATGCGGCACGCCATTGGAGGCGGCCGAAGTGTGGCCGCTGCTCGACGGCTTTTTCACCACCGAAATGACGCGCCAATATCCGATTCCCGGCGCGCTCGCCGCGATGGCCGAGATCGCCAAGCATGCCGATATCGTCGTGCTCACCAATGTCGGACCCGAGCATCAGGCGCGCCGCGTCGACCAGCTCGCCGAACATGACTTCCACGCTCCCGTGATCGGCAGCCGCGGCGGCAAGGGCGAACCGGTGCGCCGCCTGATCGAGCAATATCAGCCATCGGTCGCGGTCTTCATCGACGACCTCGGCGGGCATCACACGTCGGTCGCGCAGGAGGCTCCCGATGTGTGGCGCCTCCACCTCGTCGGCGAACCCGCCATCGCCGACAAGATCGCGCCGTCGAAACACGCCCACGCCCGCATCGACAATTGGACCGAGGCGCAGGACTGGATATTAGCGCGCCTCGCCGAAAATATTCCCGCCCCTGCCCCCGTCACCGTATAAGGATTACCCCCATGGATATCGCCGCAAAGCTCGCCGACCTCGGCCTCGAACTGCCCAAGGCCGCCGCGCCCGTCGCCGCCTATGTGCCCATCGTCGAACAGGGGGGCATGCTCTATGTCAGCGGCCAGCTTCCCTTCGACGACGGCAAGGTCGTCACCGGCCGCCTCGGCGCCGATGTCGATGTCGCGGGCGGCTATGACGCCGCGCGGCGCTGCGCGCTGATGCTGCTTGCGCAGATCGGCAATGCGCTGGACGGCGACTGGTCGCGGATCGAGAAGGTCGTGAAGCTCGGCGTTTTCGTCAATTCGACTCCCGATTTCACCGATCAGGCCAAGGTCGCCAATGGTGCGTCCGAATTGTTCGAATCGCTGTTCGGCGATGCCGGCCGCCACGCGCGCGCGGCGGTCGGCGTCGCGGTGCTGCCGCTCGGCGCCGCGGTCGAGGCTGATGCGATCGTCGCAGTGCGGCCGGCTTAAGGACCGCGATGGCCGAAGCCGACCCGCCCGCCCGCACCATCTCGCTCGGCACCGGCGTCGAGGCGATCGAGGCTGCGGCGTGGGACGCGCTCCACGACGGCGGCAATCCCTTTGTCGGCCATGCCTTTCTGTCGCTGCTCGAGAGGTCGGGCAGCGTCGGGCCGGGGACCGGCTGGCAGGCCGCGCCCCTGTTGGTCGAGGATAAGGCGGGCACGCTCG
>NZ_LYVN01000034.1 GCF_001990265.1 Sphingopyxis sp. KK2 | reverse complement strand
GCCCGCGCCGCGTCCGACCCGTAGACCGGCCGCGCGCGGAGCAGCGCCATATGCTCCCACGTCCAGGCTTCTTCGCGCTGGTAACGGTCGAAACTGTCGAGCGTGACGACGAGCGGCCCCTGCGCGCCCTGCGGGCGCAGCCTCGTGTCGACGTCGTAAAGCTTGCCCGCCGCGGTCGGCACCGACATCGCCGCGGTCACCCGCTGCGCGAGGCGGTTGTAATAGGTGGTCGCGCCGAGCGGGCGGCGCCCGTCCGATTCGGCGAGATGGTCGCCGGTGAACAGGTAGATGAGGTCGAGGTCCGACGCATGGGTCAGCGCGCGCCCGCCGAGCCGCCCGAGCGCGAGCACGACGAGTTCGCCGTCGGCGATGCGGCCATGCGCCTCGACAAATTCGGCGACGGTCGCGTCGGCGAGCACCTGCAGCGCCGCCTCGGCGAGCTCGGAATAGCCGCAGGCGACGACCATCGGATCGGTCGCCCCCGCGATCAGCTGCACCCCATAAGCGAAGCGCCGCTCGCCGACGCGGTCGCGCACGCGGTCGAGCAGCCGCTCGTAATCGAGCCCCGCGAGTCCCGGCGCCCATTCGGACAACAGTTCGGCCTTGGTCGCGGGCGCATCGAAGGCGCGCTTGTCGATCAGCCCTTCGATCAGTTCGACGCGCGCGCCGAGCGCATCGGCGAGCGTCGGGGCGAGCGTCAGTACGCGCACCGCGACCTTGGCGAGTTCGGGCTGCGCCGCGAGCAGGTGGAAGAAATTGATCGCGCTCGGCAGGCCCGAGACGAGCTTGTCGAAGCGCGTCAGCGCGGCTTCGGGATCGGGAGCCGCGCCGAGCGCCTTGACGAGTTCGGGGAGCAAGGTCTCGAGCGCGTCCTGCGCCGCCGGGGTGCGCAGCGCGCGCAGCTTGCCGCCGCGCCACTCTGCGATCGTGCGCAGCGCATGGTCGGGCGGTTCGAACCCCGCCGCCATCAGCGCGCCGGCGAGTTCGCCCTCGTCGCGCGGCAGCCCGCCGGTCGCGGCGCGTTCGAGGACGAGCCGGTCGTAACAGGCGGCGACATCGGCGGTAACCGGCCGAAGCATCGCGAGCAGGGCAGCGCCGTCCTCCTGCCCGTCGAGCCGCGCGACAGCGTCGAGCGCGGCGGTCTGGAGCGGCAGGCCATGCGTCTGCTGGTCCTCGATCATCTGCAGCCGATGCTCGATCCGCCGCAGCACCGCATAATGGCCGGTGAGCCGTTCGGCGATGTCGGGGTCGATCCGCCCCGCCTTCGCGAGCGCCGCGAGCGCATCGACCGTCGCGGGCACGCGCAGCGACGGGTCGCGCCCGCCGTAGATCAGCTGGTGGACCTGCGCGAAAAATTCGATCTCGCGGATGCCGCCGCGCCCGCGCTTGAGGTCATAGCCCGGCCCGAATGCCTGCCCCTGCGCGAAATGGTCGCGGATCCGGTCGCTCATCGCGCCGATTTCCTTGAGCTGCCTAAAATCGAGGCTGCGGCGCCAGATGAAGGGCTGGATCGCCGACAGGAACTCGCCGCCGAGCGCGCGGTCGCCCGCCGAGGCGCGGCTGCGGATGAATGCCGCCTGTTCCCACGCCAGCGCCTCGGATTCATAATAGGAGATGGCGGCATCGACCGGCAGCACGATCGGCGTCACCTCGGGATGCGGGCGGAGGCGCAGGTCGACGCGCAGCACATGGCCGTTCGCGGTGCGCGCCGACAGGATTTCGGTCATCCGCCGCGCGATCCGCACCGCCGCCTCGGTCGGATCGTCGCGCGAACGGCGCGGCATCGTCTCGGGATCGAAGATCAGGATCGGGTCGATGTCCGACGAATAGTTCAGCTCGTGACTGCCGAGCTTGCCGAGTGCGATCACCGCGAGCCCGCGCGCTTCTTCGTCGGGCACGCGCTCGGCGAAGGCGGCGGCGAGCGCCGCGTCGCAGGCGGCGTCGGCAAATTCGGCGAGGTGGCGCGTCGTCGCCCTGACATCATGCTCACCCGACAGGTCGCCGAGCGCGAGCAGCAGCGCGACGCGCCCGCGCCAATGGCGCAGGCTGGTCATGATGTCGTCATCGACCGGCAGCGACGCGACGGCGGCGAGTGCCGTGTCGGTGCCGTCGGCCAGAAAGCGCGTCACATCTTCGGGATGCAATTCGGCAAGGCGCGCAAGAAAGGGCGCATTGGCGGTCAGGCGATCGAGCGCCGATTGGCGTTGGGACGTCATCGCGCGTCGCTATCGCTTGCGGCGTCGCATCAGGCAAGCCAGTAGCGGAAAAACCGTCGCCCCCGCGAAGGCGGGGGCCGCAGGCCGCATTGTGCAGAATCGCCGTGTAAACCGACAGCGGCCCCCGCCTTCGCGGGGGCGACGATTCTACGCCGGAACCGTGCTCTCGTCGAAGAACAGCACCTGCGCGATTGCGGCGCGCAGCGTCGCGGGCTGGTACGGTTTGGTCAGCAGGAACGCCGGCTCGGGGCGGTCGCCGGTGAGGAGCCGCTCGGGGAAGGCGGTGATGAAGATGACCGGCAGCTTCACATCGGCGAGGATTTCCTGCACCGCCTCGATCCCCGAACTGTTGTCGGCGAGCTGGATGTCGGCGAGCACGAGGCTCGGCTTGTGCGTCTGCGCTTCGGCGACGGCTTCGGCATGGGTGGTCGCGACCGCGACGACGTCATGGCCGAGGTCGCGGACGATCATCTCGATATCCATCGCGATGATCGGCTCGTCCTCGATGATCAGGATACGCGCGCGCGTCTGGCGATCGATTTCGGCCATCGCCTCGTCGATCAACGCATGCACCGTCGCGGCGTCGCGCCCGATGATGCGGCCGGCGTCATCCTCGCTGAAGCCCTCGACCGCGGTGAGCAGCAGCGCCTGACGCGCGAGGGAGGGAATGCGGCGCAGCCGCGCGTCGGCGATCGCAATGTCCGCCGCAGGCGCTTCGTCGGAGGCCGACTGCTGCTCCGCGGCGAGGCCGAAATGGTCGTGCACCATGCGATAAAGCTGGATGCGCAGGTCGGCGCGCGTATCGACCGCCGCCGGATTCGCCACCAGCGTGTGCAAAAGGCCCGCGACCAGCGCATCGCCGCTCTGCTGGCTTCCCGAAATGGCACGGCCGTAGCGGCGCAGGTAGGGAAGATGCGGCGCGATCGCCTGACCCAATGACATATATTACCTCCTGATACAGGTCACTGCCTGCCTCGAAACCCGCACAAAACGGGCAAAGCTCCGCCCGCCCCAAAAAAATTGCACGGTGGTGGAACGATCTAGCGGCAAATTGGTTTCATGGGGAAGCAGAAACGCGGCATTGCGCTTTGCTTACAGCGCGTTTAGCAACAGGCCCCATGTCCATTGGATATCATGATAATGTCGTCTGAGACCGGGTCGCCTTCGCAAAAGGCAGCCGCCAAGGACGGTGACAAGAAAATGACCAGAAAGGCGCAGGATGTGAACATCGCCCTGCGTCGCGCCTATGAGTCTGCGGTCGACGAGACGATCCCCGACTCGATGCTCGACCTGCTCAACAAGCTGAACTGAGGTCAGCTCGCCGCGCTGCGGCGGTCGTCAGCCTGCCGCGCTGCGGCGATAATTTTCCGCAAACTCCGACTGGAAGGCCGCGAACCGGCCGGCCGCGATCGCATCGCGCATCGCCTGCATCAGCGCCTGGTAGAAATGCAGATTATGCTGCGTCATCAGCATCGCGCCGAGCATTTCGCCCGACCGCACCAGATGGTGGAGATAAGCGCGCGTCCAGGTCGTGCAGACCGGGCAGTCGCAGCGCGCGTCGAGCGGCCCTTGATCCTCGGCATGTTTCGCGTTGCGGATATTGACCGGGCCGTTCCAGGTGAAGGCCTGGCCGTTGCGTCCCGAGCGCGTCGGCAGCACGCAATCGAACATATCGACCCCGCGTGCCACCGCGCCGACGAGGTCGTCGGGCTTGCCGACCCCCATCAGGTAGCGCGGCTTGTCGGCGGGAAGCTGGCCCGGCGCATAGTCAAGCACGCCGAACATCGCCTCCTGGCCTTCGCCCACGGCAAGGCCACCGATCGCATAGCCGTCGAAGCCGATATCGGTCAGCGCCGCCGCCGAATGCGCGCGCAGTTTTTCGTCGAGCGAGCCCTGCTGGATGCCGAACAGCGCCGCGCGCGACGCATGCTCCTCGCCCGCATCGAAGCCGGCGCGGCTGCGCGCTGCCCAGCGCATCGAGCGCTCCATGCTCGCAAGCGCGCGCTTGGCATCGACACCGTTCGGCGGGCATTCGTCGAACGCCATCACGATGTCGCTGCCGAGCAGCCGCTGGATTTCCATCGAGCGTTCGGGGGTGAGCATGTGGCGCGAGCCGTCGATATGGCTCTGGAACGCCACACCCTGCTCGCTCTGCTTGGTCAGCGCCGACAGGCTCATCACCTGGTATCCGCCGCTGTCGGTCAGGATGGGCCGGTCCCAGCCCATGAACTGGTGCAGCCCGCCGAGTCGCGCGACGCGCTCGGCACCCGGGCGCAGCATCAGGTGATAGGTATTGCCCAAGATGATGTCAGCGCCGGTCGCGCGCACCTCGGCAGGCCGCATCGCCTTCACCGTCGCGGCGGTGCCGACGGGCATGAAGGCGGGGGTGCGGATGTCGCCGCGCTGCATCGCGATGACGCCGGTGCGGGCGGCGCCGTCGGTCGCGGCGACCGTGAAAGCGAATCTTGTCGTCATGGCGCGCGCCTATGGCGGGGGGCGCGACAAAAGTCGAGGCGGGCGGCTATTCCTTCTCGTCCTCGCTCGACGGTTCCTCGGCCGCCGCCTTGGCCTTTTCCTTCGGCTTTTCCTTTTCGAAAATGGCGATCAGTTCCTTCTTCTTCGCCGCGCTCAGCCCTTCCTCGGCCTCGGGGAACATCTCCTCCTCTTCCTCGTCGATATGGTGGAGGTAGCGATGCTTCATGGTGCGGAACCGCGTCAGCCAGCCGGTCGAAGCGAAGTCCATCTCGTAGAGCTCGGTGAGCAGGTCGTCGATTTCCTTGTGCTCGGCGACGCTGTGCTGCGCCTCGTCGCGCAGGTCGGGCTTGCCGAGCATCGTCGCATAGAGCGACATTTCTTCCGAGGCCGCGTGCGCGGTCACTTCGACGCGGAACGCCTCGAACAATTGTTCGCGCTCGTCGCTGTCGCCCTGCGTCGCGTCGATGCGATCGAGCAGGTCGCGATGCCGGTCATGGTCGGCCTTCAGCCGGTCGAAAATCTTGGCTTCCGCCATGGTGCGTCTCCATTCGATGACAGTCGAACGGAAAACGGATCAGCGGCGATGCGGTTCCGCAGCCCAGCCGCTCAGGGCGCCTTGGGCGCCTCGGCCGGGGTCTCCGCCGCAGGTTTCGGCGGCATTTGGACCGGCCCGACATAGTCCGAATAGATCGCCGTCGCCCGCGCCGCGACGCGGTCGAGCAGGTCGGTCTTCTGATCCTTGAGCAGCATCTCGGTCACCGCCTTGGCCTGCTCGTCGCCGACGGCCGCGCCTACCGAGAACCACGCCGCCGCCTCTTCGCCGTCCTTCGCCACCCCCTGGCCGTCGAGATACATCACCCCGACGCCATAGAAGCCATGCGCCTCGCCGCCCTTCGCCGCCGACTTGTAGAGATCGAGCGCCTTGGCATAGTCGACCGCGGTACCGCGACCCGTGGCATAGAGCACCGCAAGGCTCGCCTGCGCCGCCGGGTTGTTCTTCGCCGCCGCCTTGGAAATCCATCCGAACGCCGCCGCGGGATCGGCCGTGACGCCCTCACCGGTGTCGAGCATCACGCCCAGACGCCACTGGCACTGGCTCAGCCCCTTGTCGGCGCATTTGCGATATTGCGCGACCGCCTTCGCCTTGTCGGCGGTGATATTCTGGCCGCTGTCATAGAACCAGCCGAGCGCGAACTGCGCCTCGGGATCGCCCTCGCCCGCCTTTTCCTGCGCCAGCGCAAAGGCCTCGATCGGTTTGCCAGCGTCGAGCAGGTCGGCGATCTGGTCGGCGGTCGATGCGGGGGCGGTCGCGGCGGTCAGCATCGCCCATGCGAAGCCCAGCGCAGCGAAGCTCTTGATAAGTCGGCGGTCGGTCATGCCGCAGCTTGTGGCACCATGTCGGGCTAAGCGCTAGATGGAGAAATGCGCCGGCACGCGGCGTCCTATTTGCCCGACCAGTCGCTCGTCGTCGTGAACATCGGCAACGACAGACCCGCCTGCTGCGCCGCGGCGGCGATCAGATAGGGCGAGACGCGGTGGCGCGTGCACAGCCCGCCGTTGCCGTCGCTGACCATCGAGGTTTCGAACTCGATGCCCTGCTGGTGCGTCTTCGACCGGCGCACGGTCGCGGTCACCAGCTGGCCTTCGCCGAAATCGATCACGAACTGGGTGCCGGTCGGAACGTCCATGATGCCTTCGATGAAGGCGCCCGTCGCCGACAGGTTGCGCATCACGACGGTGTAGCGGTAATTGTCGTGGATGGCGCCGACCTTGCGGAACATCTGGAAGCGGTCGTTGCGCTGGCGCGCCGGACCCGCAGGCATGATCGTCCAGTTGCCCGATTCGGCATGGCCCAGCAGTTCGTCGTTCGACACGGGCTTGCTGTACACATAGCCCTGCACATGGCTGACGTTGAGCTTGCGGATCAGGTCGAGCTGGTCGAGCGATTCGATCCCTTCGGCCGTCGTTTCCATTTCGAGCGCCTCGGCGAGCGCGACGATCGCGGCGATGATCGCACAGTTGCGCGACCCTTCCTCGGTCGCCCCGCGCACGAAGCTCTGGTCGATCTTGATCTTGTCGAACGGCGCCGACTGCAGATAGCCGAGCGACGAATAGCCGGTGCCGAAATCGTCGAGCGCGAGGCGCACGCCGATGCCCTTCAGCGCCTTGAACATCTGGCTCGTCTCGGCCGAATCGCCGAGGAATACGCTTTCGGTGATTTCGAGTTCGAGCTGTTCGGGGGGCAGCCCGCTGGCGGCGAGCGCGTGGGTGACGATCTTGGGCAGCTCGGCGTTGGCGAACTGGATCGGCGACACATTGACCGCGACGCGCATCGCGCCGGGCCAGCGCGACGCATCGTCGCACGCCTTGCGCAGCACCCATTCGCCGAGCGCCCAGATCAGATTGGCTTCCTCGGCGATCGGGATGAACAGCGCGGGCGAGATCGGACCGCGCTCGGGATGGGTCCAGCGGATCAGCGCTTCCATGCCGGTGACGGTGTTGGTCTTGGCGTTGACGATCGGCTGGTACGACAGCTCCATCTCGCCGCGCGCCAGCGCATCGCGCAGATCCTCTTCGAGCGCGCGGCGATCCTCGGCCGCCTGGTGCAGGTCGCTCGAATAGAAGGCGAAGCGGCCGCGGCCATTGCCCTTGGCGGCATAGAGCGCGAGGTCGGCATTGCGGACGAGGTTGTCGCTGTTGTCGCCGTCGAAGGGGCTGATCGCGACCCCGACCGACGCGCCGATGATGCAGCGGCTGCCCTCGACCGAATAGGGCTGCGACAGGCTGGCGATGATGTCGCTCGCCATGTCGCCCAATTTGCCGCGGTCTTCGAGGTCGGGCAGGATGATCTGGAATTCGTCGCCGCCGAGACGGCTGACCATTTCCTTGTCGCCGACGATCTTGAGCAGCCGTTCGGCGACCTGCTTGAGCAGCGCGTCGCCGGCGGGATGGCCGAGCGTGTCGTTGACCTGCTTGAAGCGGTCGAGGTCGAGCAGCATGATCGCGCACGAACGCTGCTGCTGCGAGAAAGCGGCGAGCGTCGAGTCGAGCTTTTTCGAAATGTTGAAGCGGTTGGCGAGCCCGGTCAGCGAATCATACATCGCGAGGCGCGAGGCGTCCTCGGCCGAGCGGCGCTGCTCGGTGATATCCATGCCGCTGCCGCGATAGCCGGTGAACCGGCCGCCGCCGTCGAAATGCGGGCGGCCCGACACCGCCCACCAGCGCTGGTCGCCCTCGAAGGCGCAGCGCAGCGGCAGTTCGTCGAACTTCGATTGTTTGGTGAGCAGGAAAGGCAGGGTGCGCTGGCGTTCGCCATGGCTGTCGACGGGCAGGAACAGTTCGCTGAAGCTGGCGCCGAGCAGGCCGGAGGCGGTGCGCCCCATCTGCTCGGCGACATATTGGGTGATATAGGTGATGCGGCCGTCGGCATCGGTCGACCAGAACCAGCCCTGCTCGCTTTCCTCATAATTGCGGAGCAGCAGCAGCGCTTCCTTGGTGTGGATGCTGGGGGCGACTTCGGGACGCGGCGTCGCTGCACGCGCGCCGAACTTGCCCAAAAATCCACGCCCACCGCCGTCTGGCACTGCCTGTTTCCCCTGGTCGTCCGGATGCAGTGCCGGCTTACCCATGTTGCGTCATCATGCTGGTCCCCACCTGAGGAAAGCATTTGCCTGAAATCCCTTGCCAATCCGTAAATGACGCGTCGTCAGATCAGGGGAGCAACAGGCTCGCGTCGCCATAGCTGTAAAAGCGATATTCGCTTTCGATCGCATGCGCATAGGCCGCCTGCATCGTCTCCAGCCCCATCAGCGCGCTGACCAGCATGAAGAGGGTCGATTTGGGCAGATGGAAATTGGTCATCAAGCCGTCGATCGCGCGAAAGCGGTAGCCGGGGGTGATGAAGATCGACGTGTCGCCAGCGAAGGGCGCGATGATATTGTCTTCGCGCGCTGCGCTTTCGAGCAGGCGCAGGCTGGTGGTGCCGACCGCGATGATCCGCCCGCCGCTCGCGCGCACCGCATTGAGCCGCACGGCGGTGTCGGCGTCGATGCGGCCCCATTCGGCGTGCATGACATGGTCGTCGGTGTCGTCGGCCTTGACCGGCAGGAAGGTCCCCGCGCCGACATGCAGCGTCAGCGTCTCGCGCTTCACCCCCGCCGCATCGAGCGCAGCGAGCAGATCGGGGGTGAAATGCAGCGCCGCGGTCGGGGCCGCGACGGCGCCGTCCTCGCGTGCGAACATCGTCTGGTAATCGCTGCGATCGGCCTCGTCGGTCGGGCGCTTGCCCGCGATATAGGGCGGCAACGGCATGGTGCCCGCCCGCTCGAGCAGCAGTTCGACGGGTTCGTCGCCGCCGAAGGCGAGGATGAAGCTGCCGTCGGCGAGCCGCTCCTCGGCGAGCGCGGTCACGCCCGATGCAAATTCCACCGTTTCGCCGACGCGCAGCCTTTTGGCGTTGCGGATGAAGGCCTGCCAGCGGCGCAGGTCGATACGCTTGTGCAGGGTGGCGCCGATCCTGGCCCCCGACGCGCTCTGCGCGTCATCTTGTCGAACGCCGCGCCGCCCTTCGAGCTGTGCGGGGATGACGCGGGTGTCGTTGAACACCAGGCAGTCGCCCGCGCGCAGCAGCGACGGCAGGTCGCGGACACCGCGATCGGCCATCGCGCCGCGCTCGACCACGAGCATCCGCGCCGCGTCGCGCGGACGCGACGGACGCAGCGCGATGCGCGCGTTGGGAAGGTCGAAGTCGAAGGCGTCGACGCGCATCGCGCGCCTCTCCTTACTGGATCGGCGCGTTGAGCTGGTCGGCGGTGATCGGCGCCGCGGCGGGCGCGGGTACCGTGTCGGTCAGCATCGACGCGGGCGGCATCGGCTTGTTGTCGGCGGCGACCGAAACCTGGACCATGCGCGACATCACTTCGGGCGGTTCGCCCTTATGGATCGCGTCGACATATTGCATGCCCGAAATCACGCGGCCGAACGCGGTGTAGCGGCGGTCGAGGCTGAAGCGCGGCTGGAGCATGATGAAGAACTGGCTGTTCGCGCTGTCTTCGCTCTCGGCGCGCGCCATCGACAGCGTCCCGCGCAAATGCGGCGTCGGATTGAATTCGGCCTTGAGGTCGGGGAGCTGCGATCCACCCTGCCCGGTCGCGGTCGGATCGCCCGTCTGCGCCATGAAGCCGTCGATCACGCGGTGGAATTTTACCCCGTCGTAAAAGCCCGCGCGCGCCAGCTGCTTCAGCCGTTCGACATGGTTCGGCGCGACGTTCGGATAGAGCTGCACGACGATCCGACCGCCGGTCGAAAGGTCGATGTTGAGCATATATTCGGGGTTGTTGATATACTGGTCGGGCGTCATCGCCGGCACCGCGGGGGCCACCGTCGTTTCGCCGGTAGCCGGTGCAGTCGCGGGCGCCTCCGCCGGGGGCGTTTCCTGCGCCGCGAGCGGAGCCGCAAGGCCGAGCGCCATCGCCGTCAGGATCAAGGGGCGGAAGGTGAATGTCATGCTGGATCGGCCTTTGTGATGAAATGCTCTATGCGCCCCGTCTGGCGCGGCCCTAGCGGGAAAAAGCTGAACGCTCAATGATCGCGATCAGGCGTCGCCCTGGCGCAATCCGCGTTCGGCGATGCGCCCCGTCACGGCGTCCTTCACGGCGGGGGTGACGAACTTGTGGATGTCGCCGCCGAAGATCGCGATTTCCTTGACCAGCCGCGACGCGATCGGCTGCAAGCCGACGTCGGCCATCAGGAACACCGTCTCGATCCGGTCGTTCAATTGCTGATTCATGCCCGCCATCTGATATTCATATTCGAAGTCGGCGACTGCGCGCAGCCCGCGCACGATAACGCTCGCGCCCTCGCGCTCGGCGAAGTCCATCAGCAGCGAGTTGAAACCGACGACGCGGATGTCGCCGCCGATGCTCGTCACCTCACGGCGGACCATCTCGATGCGCTCCTCGTCGTCGAACAGCGGCGATTTGGTGATGTTGGTCGTCACGCCGATGACCAGCCGATCGACCAGCTTCGCACCGCGCCGGATGATGTCCATATGCCCCAAGGTGATCGGATCGAACGTCCCCGGATAAACCCCCACGCGCATCAGCGATCCCTTTCCACGATATAGCGGGCGATCGCGCGCAGCAGCGTCGCCTCCTCCCCGAAACCTGCGAGGTGGCCGATCGCCTGATCGACCAGCGCCACCGCCTGTTCGCGCGCGCGGTCGAGCCCCATCAGCGTGACGAAGGTCGCCTTGCCCGCCGCTTCATCCTTATGCAGCGCCTTGCCGGCGAGTTGCTCGTCGCCCTCGACGTCCATGATGTCGTCGGCGATCTGGAAGGCGAGCCCGATATCGCGCGCATAGCCGCGCAGCGGCACGCGCCCCTCGGCCGGGATGCGCGCGAGGATCGCGCCCGCCTCGACCGAAAAGGCGATCAGCGCGCCGGTCTTGAGCTGCTGCAGCCGCGTTACCGTCGGCAGGTCGAACTGCGCGGTCTCGGCGGCGAGGTCCATCATCTGCCCGCCCGCCATGCCCGCGGGCCCGGCGGCGCGCGCCAGTTCGCGGATCAGCTCGCTGCGCACGAAGGGGTCGGCATGTGTTGCCGGATCGACGAGCCATTCGAACGCCAGCGCATGAAGCGAATCACCCGCCAGCACCGCGGTTGCCTCGTCGAACGCCTTATGCACCGTCGGCTTGCCGCGGCGCAGATCGTCATCGTCCATGCAGGGCAGATCGTCATGGATCAGCGAATAGACGTGCATCGCCTCGACCGCCGCGCCGACGCGTAGCGAAAGGGTCCGATCGACATGATAGAGGTCGCCCGCCGCGCGAACGAGCAACGGGCGCAGGCGCTTGCCGCCGCCGATCGCAGCGTGGCGCATCGCCTCGTACAACCGGTCGCGCGGGTCGGCGGGGACCGACAGCAACTGGTCGAACAGGCGATCGGTTGCGTCGACGACGTCGGCCTGCGTCTCGGCGAGCAGGCGGCTGCCCGCGTCCACCTCTCCCTCGGCGACCGCCACGCGGCTCAGCCTTCGCCGAACGGCGTGGTTCCCGCCGGCCGGCCATCCGCGCCGAGGCTCACCTGCTCGATACGCGCCTGCGCCGCGGCGAGCCGCGCTTCGCAATGGCCGCGCAGCGCGTGACCACGCTCGTAGAGCGCCACCGATTCCTCGAGGCTGACGTCGCCGCTTTCGAGTCGCCGCACGATCGTTTCGAGCTCGCCCATCGCGGCTTCGAAGGACAGCGCGGAAATTGCGGTGTCGCCTTGGGAATTGGGGGTATCCGTCATGCCCCCTGCTTTGGCCTTTTCGGACCCCCATGGTCAAGTGCGGTCGAGCTTGACGCCATCCCGCGCGGGACTAGGCTCACCCCATGTTCATCGGCCATTTCGCCCCGGCGCTGGTCGCCGCCGCCCGGCCGAACGCGGCGGGCCTCGGCACGCTGTTCGTCGCCGCGCAGCTCGTCGACATCGGCTTTGCCGCCTTGCTGATCCCGGGAGTCGAGGCGATGCGCATCGTCCCCGGCATCACGGCGATGAACCCGATGGACCTGTATCACATGCCCTACACGCACAGCCTGCTCGGCGCGCTGATCTGGGCCAAGGTCTTCGGCCTGCTCGTCTGGTTCGCGACGAAAAGAAAGGCCGCCGCGATCGGCGCGGCGCTCGTCGTCGTCTCGCACTGGTTCGTCGACCTCGCCGTCCATATCCCCGATCTCACGCTTTACGGCGCACCACCGAAGCTCGGACTCGGGATCTGGAACCATCCCGCAATCGCGATGCCGCTCGAGATCGCCTTCATCGGCGCCGCGCTGGTCTATTACGCCCACCGCACGCGTGCCCCGACCGGGAACCGGCGGCTGTGGATTCTCGCCGGCCTGCTCGCCTTTGCGCAGGCCGTCGACTGGTTCGGTCCAAAGGAACCCGCTTATTCGCTCGCCATCCCGGCGACGATGCTCTTCGCCTACGCCCTGCTCGCAGCGATCGCCGCCTGGGCGGGTACCAACCGCCAACTCATGGGAGCCAGTAGCTGATGCTGCAAGCCGCCGCCGGTTACGGCTTTACCGCGCTGATCTTCGGCCTGCTCGACGCACTTTGGCTGACAAAGGTCGGCCCGAAACTCTATCGGCCCGAGATCGGCGAATTGATGATGGACGGGTGGCGCCCCGTCCCGGCGCTGATCTTCTATGCGCTCTATATGCTCGGTATCCAGATTTTCGCAGTCCAGCCCGCGCTCGCGGCGGGCAAGTGGCAGGTGGCGGCCATGTACGGCGCGCTGTTCGGCTTCTTCTGCTACATGACCTACGACCTCACCAACCATGCGACGATGAAGGTCTGGTCGACCAAGATCACCCTCGCCGATATCGCCTGGGGCACCTGCGCGACGGGGCTGTCGGCGGGCGCCGCGGCCTGGCTGGTGCTGACGCTCCTGCCGCGCAGCGCCTGACCCTGCGCCACCGCGCGCAATCACGTTTCGGTTTTTTGCAATTGCCCGGCACGGCAAGCTGGATCATGCTGCACCGCACAAGAAGAGAGGGGCGTAAAGGCAAGTTTTGTTCGTTCAACAAGGACTTGCGTCATGAAAAAGTTCATCCTCCCCACCCTCACCCTGCTCAGCCTGATTCCCGCCACGGCGCATGCCGAGGAAGTCCGCCGCTTCGAGCATGAGGGCAATATCTACAGCTACACCGTTTCCACGCTCGGCGACCGCCGCGTCATCAGCGGCGTCGAGGAAAAGACCGGCAAGCCGTTCAAGCTGCGCATCGGCACCCACCAGGTCCGCGGCACCGTCGGATCGCAGCAGGTCCAGTTCTCGCTCAAGGACGTCGAGCCGCTCAAGGCATCGGTCACGGTGCTGGCCGCACGCTGATCTCCGAAGCAGGCCCCATGGTGCGAAATGCACTATGGGGTCTGTTCCTATCGCGCGCACGCGGCTAAAGGCGCGCCATGACTCAGACCGCAACCGCGCCCGCCTCCGTCATCACTCCCCAGGTCGTCGCCGACCACGGCCTGTCGCCGGAAGAATATGAGCGCGTCGTCGCCGCCATCGGGCGCGAACCGAACCTGGTCGAACTCGGCATCTTCTCGGTCATGTGGTCCGAGCATTGCAGCTACAAAAGCTCGCGCATCCACCTCAAGAAACTGCCCACCGAGGCGCCCTGGGTGATCTGTGGCCCCGGCGAAAATGCCGGCGTCATCGACATCGGCGAAGGGCCGGACGGCAAGAAGCTCGCGGCGATCTTCAAGATGGAGAGCCACAACCACCCCTCGTACATCGAACCCTATCAAGGTGCGGCGACCGGGGTCGGCGGCATCCTGCGCGACGTTTTCACGATGGGCGCGCGCCCCGTCGCGAACCTCAACGCTTTGCGCTTCGGCCGCCCCGACCATCCGAAGATGAAGCATCTCATCTCGGGCGTCGTGCACGGCATCGGCGGCTACGGCAATTGCGTCGGCGTTCCGACGGTCGGCGGCGAGGTCAATTTCCACAAGGCCTATGACGGCAATATCCTCGTCAACGCGATGACCGTCGGCGTCGCCGAACAGGACAAAATCTTCTATTCGGCCGCATCCGGCGTCGGCAATCCGATCGTCTATGTCGGCTCGAAGACCGGCCGCGACGGCATCCACGGCGCGACGATGGCGTCGGCCGACTTCGGCGAGGATGCCGAGGAGAAGCGCCCGACCGTGCAGGTCGGTGATCCCTTCACCGAGAAACTGCTGATCGAGGCGTGCCTTGAGTTGATGGCGTCGGACGCGATCGTCGCGATCCAGGACATGGGCGCCGCGGGCCTGACCAGCTCGTCGGTGGAGATGGCGTCGAAGGGCGGCGTCGGCCTCCACCTCAAGATGGACGATGTGCCGCAGCGCGAAACCGGCATGACGACGTACGAGATGATGCTGTCCGAATCGCAGGAACGCATGCTGATGGTGCTGAAGCCCGGGCGTGAGGATTTCGCCGCCGCGATCTTCCACAAATGGGAACTCGACTTCGCCGTCATCGGCACCGTCACCGACACCGGCCGCATGGTGCTCGAGCATGAGGGCGAGATCGTCTGCGACATCCCGCTCGCCCCGCTCGCCGACGATGCGCCGCTCTACGACCGTCCGCATGTTCCGACCCCAAAGCAGGCCGAACTGACCGACGTCCCCGAGACGAAGGATGTCGCAGCCGACCTCAAGACCTTGATGGGCACGCCCGACATCGCCAGCCGCCGCTGGATCTACGAGCAGTACGATAGCCAGGTCGGCGGCGACACGCTGCAGATCGGCGGCGACGCCGCGCTTGTCCGCATCCACGGGACCAACCGCGCGCTCGCGATGTCGACCGACTGCACCCCCCGCTATTGCTACGCCGACCCCGTCGAAGGCGGCAAGCAGGCGGTCGCCGAAACCTGGCGCAACATTACCGCAGTCGGCGCGACGCCGCTCGCGATCACCAACTGCCTGAACTTCGCGAACCCCCAGCGTCCCGAGATCATGGGCCAGATCACCGGCTGCCTCGACGGCATGGCGCAGGCGTGCCGCGCGCTCGACTATCCGATCGTCTCGGGCAACGTCAGCCTCTATAACGAGAGCAAGGCCACCGGCGGCGGCAGCGCGATCCTGCCCACCCCCGCGATCGGCGGCGTCGGCGTGATCGACGACCTGAACCGCGCGGTCGGCATCGGCTTCAAGCGCACCGGCGACATCGTGCTCGCGGTGGGCGAACGCGCCGGCCATCTCGGCCAGTCGGTCTGGCTGCGCGAAATCCATGGCCGCGAGGAAGGCCCGCCGCCGCCGGTCAATTTGCGCTGCGAAAAGCGCACCGGCGATTTCATCCGCACCGCGATCAACGCCGGCTGGATCACGGCGTGCCACGACGTCTCCGACGGCGGCATCGCGGTGACGCTCGCCGAAATGGCGCTGAAGTCGAACATCGGCGTGCTGGTCAGCGAAGAACAGCCCTTCGGCGTCGCCGAAAGCTTCTTTGGCGAGGACCAGGGCCTCTACCTGGTCACCGTCTGCGACACCTGCCTCGCCGACTTCCTCGACGCCGCCGGCCGCGCCGATGTGCCGGTCGATCCGGTCGGCCGCACGATCAAGGACCGTATCGTCTTCGAACTGCCCGACAGCGACCATAGCGTGACGCTGGCCGAGCTGCGCGAAGCGCATGAGGGTTTCTTCCCGAATTTGATGGGGGCCGACGCGGCGCTCGCGTAACCGAAAGAGAGGGGCCGATGAGCATCCATGTCGGAATCGGCGGCTGGACCTTCGAGCCGTGGCGCGGCCCCTTCTACCCCGCCGGCCTCGCGCAGAAGCGCGAGCTCGAATATGCCGGTCAGCATCTGACCGGGATCGAGATCAACGGCACCTATTATGGCAGCCAGAAGCCCGAGAGCTTTGCGAACTGGGCGGCCTCGGTCCCCAATGGGTTCAAGTTCAGCGTCAAGGCGTCGCGCTTCACCACGAACCGCAAGGTGCTGAAGGAAGGTGCGGCCTCGATCGAGAAATTCCTGACGCAGGGGCTGACGCGGCTCGGCGACCGGCTTGGCCCGATCCACTGGCAGTTCATGGCGACGAAGAAGTTCGATCGCGACGATTTCGCGGGTTTCCTCGACCTGCTCCCCGATATGCAGGACGGCCTTCCGCTCCGCCACGCGATCGAGGTGCGGCACGAAAGCTTCCGCGACCCCGCCTTCGTCGCCATGCTCCGCGAACGCAACATGGCGGTCGTCTATGCCGACAGTGACGAATTTCCCTGCATCGACGAACAGACCGCTGACTTCACCTATGCCCGCCTCCAGCGCAGCCAGGAGGATGTCGAAACCGGCTATGACGCCAAGGCGCTCGACCATTGGGCGAAGCAGGCGAAGGACTGGGCGAAGGGCGACCGCGACGTCTTTCTCTTCTTCATCGCGGGCGCGAAGGTCCGCAATCCCGCGGCGGCGCAGGCGCTGATCGCACGGCTGTGACGACGGGCTATTCGGGAACACCGCTCGCGAAGAAACTGTCGCTGAAGGACGGCATGACGACCTGGTTCCATGCGATGCCTCCGACTGTGCGCGAAGAGATTGGCGAGGTTTCCTTCAATGAACGCGACGCCTCCGAAGCGGGACTTCAGGCCGCGCACATCTTCTCGACCGAGCGCGCCGAACTCGAACGCCTGCTTGCCGATTTGCGCCCACTGATCGACCCCGCGGGCTTCGTCTGGGTCAGCTGGCCCAAGAAGGCCTCGAAGGTTCCGACCGACATCACCGAGGATGTGATCCGCGAGCTCTGCCTGCCGATGGGCTGGGTCGATGTGAAGGTTTGCGCCGTCGATGACGTCTGGTCCGGCCTCAAGCTGATGATCCGGAAAGAGCTGCGCTGAATAAGCCGAACCCCGGCGAACGCCGGGGCCCATGACATTGCGAAGCGGGACCCCGGCTTTCGCCGGGGAACACTCAGGCCGCTACAGCCTGCTGCGCAGCGAGGAAGTTGTACGGGTCGATCCCGCGGCTGCGATACGCGCGGTGCGCTTCCTGATAGAGCGTCGGCTCGCCGATGCCGAGGCGGGCGCGGGCCGCTTCCAGCGGTTCGGCGAGCAGCGCGCGGATGTCCTGTTCGATGATCGCCTTCGATGCCTTGCCGTTACGCTGGCCCTGGCGGATCGCACCCATCACCGGCGCATCGCCCTTGACGCTGCGCTTCAGTTCGAGACCGCCCGCGTAAGCGATGAAGAAATTGCCGTAATTGCCCGTCTGGCCATAGGTGAAGCCGAGCACGCACTGCTCGCCGAGCGCGTCGCGGCCATAACCGGTCAGGATGTGGAACAGGTCGTGCGTGTCGCGCAGGCGGTTGGCATACCATTGCACCTGGTCGTCGAACTTGGGGCGGCCCATCTTGTCGGCCTCGGCGACAAGGCCTGCCGCCGACAGGCCTTCGCGGCGCATGAAGGTGACATAGGCGTGGCCGACGCTGCCTTCGGGCAATTCGTCGATCCAGCCATGATCGTCGAGCAGGTCGGGCAGATAGGGCTCGCGCACCATCAGTTGCTGGCCGAAATCGCTTTCCACGAAGGCGCGCGCATCGTCCATGAAGCCCTTGCGCGGCAGGCTCTCGAAGATGTGGAACACCTGTTCGGTGTCTTCCTTGTCCTTGATGAGATTGCGGAAGTGACGGAACGCCTTCAGCGGGCGAAACTTCTGCGGTTGGCGGTCGGGGTGGGAGAAGATGGTCGGGGTCATGGGCGTGCCTCGATAGAATCGCTTGATGATGACCAGATAGCATTACTGACAAAGATGTCAATAACCCTTTAACGGCTGGACAGCGCGCCGCGCCAGTGTATGATAGCCGTAATACAGCAGGGGCGCGATATGCGTGAAGATCACCCAATTCCCACCGATCGCCTGATCACGCTCGACGCGCTGCGCGGTTTCGCAGTGATGGGCATATTGGCGATGAACATCGTCGCCTTCGCGATGCCCGAAATGGCCTATGTCTCGCCCAAGGCCTATGGCGGCGAAACGCCATCGGACATCGCCGCCTGGGCGCTCGGCTTCCTGCTCTTCGACGGCAAGATGCGCGGGCTGTTCTCGATCCTGTTCGGCGCCAGCATGTTGCTGATCATCGACCGCGCTGCCGCGTCAGGACAGAATCCGTCGTCGGTCCACTACCGCCGTATGGCTTGGCTCGCCGTCTTCGGCCTCAGCCATTATTTCTTCATCTGGTGGGGCGACATCCTCTTCCTCTATGCGTCGGTCGGCTGCATCGCCTTCGGCTTTCGCAACTGGGAAGCGCAGCGGCTGATCAAATGGGCGCTCGGGCTGTTCACACTTGGAGTCGTGCTGACTTCGCTCTTCTTCGGCGCCCAGTTGATGGTCGCAAGCCAGGCCGGCAATCCCGCCTCACCGATGGCGGAAGCGGGCCGGAGCCTGCTCGATGAATATGGCGGAATCGACGAGGAGGTGACCGAGGAACTGGCGCTCTATCGCGGCCCCTATCGCCCCATCCTCGACGAGCGACTGGGCAGCGCCGCGAACCCCGTCGTCGGCGTGCTGATGACCATGCTCGAAACACTACCGCTGATGATGCTCGGCATGGCGCTGTTCCGGAACGGCTTCCTGACGGGGGCGTGGACGCGTGAGGAGTATCGCCGCACCGCGCGGCGCTGGTTGCCGCCGGGGGTGCTGCTTACCCTGATCGTCGGCTGGGTCCAGTGGCGCTCGGGATTCGACTATATTGTCGCGGTCAACGCGTTCATGGCTTGGGCGGGGCCCGGGCGGCTGATGATGACGATCGCCTATGCCGCGCTGCTCGTGATGCTGATCCAGCGCGCGACCGGGAGCGCTTGGATCGCACGCGTTGCTGCCGCGGGACAGGTGGCTTTCTCCAACTATCTTGGCACCAGCATCGTCATGACGACGATCTTCTATGGCTATGGGTTGGGCCTGTTCGGCGACGTCGGGCGCTGGCCGCTGTATCTGTTCTGCATCGGCATGTGGGCGGTCATGCTGCTCTGGTCGAAACCGTGGCTGGCGCGGTATCGCTATGGTCCGCTCGAATGGCTGTGGCGCAGCCTGGCGCGCTTCAGCCTGCAACCGATGCGCAAAAGCGCCGTCGTTCAGTAACCGACGGCGCGTCCGAAACCGGGCGCGCGGCGCTGGACGAGCGGATTGGCTTCCTTCTCGAGCGCGGCGAGCGTCTGTTCGAACAGCGGGCGCAGTTCGACGACGCGCGGCAGATATTCCTCGGGGCTGACCTGGCTTTCGATGCAATGGCGCGCGAAGGTCTCGATATCCTCGGCAAGGTCGGCGAGCTTTTCGGCGCCGAACTGGCGCGATTCGCCCTTCAGCGTGTGCGCGGGCATGACCAGACCGCGCGCGTCGCGGGCGCGCATCGCCTCCTCGATCGCGACGACCGACTTGGTGCCATCTTCGCGAAAATAGCCCAATATCCGCACGAAGGCGGCGCCGAGCTGCGTGCGCGTGGCGCGGAATTCATCCCAATCGACCAGGATATCGTCCACTTGTTCGTCCCTTGGCATCAAAATTCGGTCTTTGGTCCCGGCGCCGTCATGCCGCGAAGCCGGTAAAAAAGCCGTTACGATTCGGGGCCACGCCGCATATGCGACCCGATTTGGGTCAGGAGCAGCGCACCAGCCAGCGTCCGTCGACCTCGGTCGTCACTGCCCAGCCATGTTCGACCGCGAGCGCGGCGACCTCGCGCCCCGCCTGCGGATCGTCGGCGAGCAGGATCACGGCGCGATCGGTGCGCATCGCCCGCGCCAGCCGCAGCGCCGGCCAGGGGCATTTCATGCCACGCGCATCGACCACGGGGGTCGACGCGTCACTCGTCATAGGGGTTGCGCGAATTGCGGAAATTCAGCCGCACCGGCACGCCCTGGAATCCCAGTTCCTTGCGCATGCCGTTGACCAGATAGCGTTCGTAGCTGCCGGGCAGCGAATCGGTGCGCGTGCCGAATACGACGAAGGTCGGCGGGCGCGTGCGCGCCTGCGTGATGTAACGCAGCTTGATCCGCTTGCCGCCGGGCGCGGGCGGCGGATTGTTATCGACCGCCGCCTCGAACCAGCGGTTGAGCCGCGCGGTCGAGACGCGGTTGGTCCAGATCGCCCGCTGTTCGAAGGCGACACGGACGAGCGTGTCGATGCCCTTGCCGGTTGCGCCCGAGATGGTGAGCACGGGCACGCCCTTGACCTGGCTCAGCCCGTCGTCGAGCGCACCGCGGACGCCGTTGAACAGCGACGAGGCATTTTCGGCCACGTCCCATTTGTTGAGCGCGACGATCAGCGCGCGGCCTTCCTGCAGCACCCGATCGGCGATGCGCAAATCCTGCGCTTCCAGACCCTTGGTGGCGTCGAGCAACAGCACGACGACCTCGGCGAAATCGACCGCGTGGAGCGCATCCATCACCGAGAGTTTTTCGAGCTTGTCCTGCACCTTGGCGCGCTTGCGCATGCCTGCGGTGTCGAACAGCTGGATCTCGTGGATCTCGCCGTCATCCTCCCACGTCCAGTCGACGCGGATCGAATCGCGGGTGATGCCCGCCTCGGGCCCGGTGATCAGCCGGTCCTCGCCGATCATGCGGTTGATCAGCGTCGATTTGCCGGCGTTGGGACGACCGACGATCGCGAGCTTCATCGGGCCGAGCGGGATATCCTCTTCCTCGCCCTCTTCGCCCTCGAAGACCGGAGGCAGTGCCTCGGCCTCGGCGGCGTCGAAACCCTCGACGATCGGGCGCAGCGCGTCGAACAGGTCGACGATGCCCTCGCCATGTTCGGCGCTCAGCGCGATCGGATTGTCGAAGCCGAGCGAATAGCTTTCCATCAGCCCGTTTTCGCCCTGCTTGCCCTCGGCCTTGTTGACCACGAGGATGATCGGCGTGTCCTCGCTGCGCAGCCAGCGGGCGATTTCCTCGTCGAGCGGGGTCACCCCGGCGCGGCCGTCGATCATGAACAGCGCAGCGTCGGCCTCGCGTACCGCCTTTTCGGTCTGCACACGCATCCGGCCGGGCAGGGTCGCGGCGTCATGATCCTCGAACCCCGCGGTGTCGACGATCGTGAATTTCAGGCCCAGCAGTTCGCCGTCGCCCTCGCGCCGGTCGCGCGTCACCCCCGGCTGGTCGTCGACCAGCGCGAGGCGCTTGCCGACGAGCCGGTTGAACAGCGTCGATTTGCCGACATTGGGTCGGCCGACAATGGCGATCGTTGCGGATCGCGCCATGATATTATCCCTGTTTCGTCCGGGCCGACGTGGCCCGGTCCCTTAAATCAGCGCCAGGCGGTGATGCGCCCGTCGTCCGCCAAGATGTAGAGGACGTTATTCGCGACGATCGGCGGCTGCGACAGCGGCGTCTTGAACTCGGTCGTCGAAATCGTCGAGCCGTCGGCGGGCGAGAATTCGACCAGCTGGCCCTCACTGTTCACCGCGATCAGCCGGCCACCCGCCAGGATCGGCCCGGTCCAGCGGATCGGATCCTTTTTCTTCTTTTCGGTCTCGACGCGGAAGCGCGCGAGCTGCTGGAGCCAGCGCACCTTGCCGGTCGCGCGCGCGACGCACAGCAATTTGCCGTCGTCGGTCATCGCATAGACCCACTCGCCGACCACATAGGGCGTCGAGATGCCGGCGATCGAGATTTCCCAGCTGCGCTGGCCGGTGACCAGCTCATAGCTCGCCATGCGGCCGCCTTGACCGAGCGCGAAGACACGGCCGCGGTCGATCACCGGGTCGGCGTCGACGTCGGACAGCGTCGACACCGACAAGGCCATCGAGGTGCGCGCGAGCGCATCTTCCCAAAGGTCGCGGCCATTCTCATAACGATAGGCCTGCACCTCGCCCGACGAGAAGCCGGCGACGATCGTGCCCTGCCCTGCGGCGGGCGAACCGGCGCCAAAGATGCTGCCGGCTTCGAGCGACGCCGTCGCCTGCCACAGCACCGCACCGTCGGCGGCGTTGAGCGCGAGAATCTGATTGTCCTGGGTGATGACATAGACCCCCCCAAACGCAATCGTCGGGGCACCGCGCAGCGGACCCGCGGGCTTCACCTTCCACAGCACCGATCCGTCGGCCGCATTCAGCGCGGCGACGTCGCCGACGCCGCTGGTCGCATAGACGACATTGCCGTCGGCCGAGGCACCGCCGCCGAACAGCGAATCCTTGAAATCCTTGCCGGTGCTGCCGATCGACGTGCTCCACAGCGACGCGCCGGTGTCGGCCGAAAAGGCCGAGACGACGGCATCGGTGCCGACCGCGAACAGGCGCCCGTCGGACACCACGGGGGCCGAAGCCAGCCGCTGCTTGTTGTTGCCGCCCGCGATGCTGGCGCTCCAGATCTGGCTGCGCGACGCGCCGAGCGCGGGGTGGCCCATCGATTTCGATGCATTGCCGCCCGACTGCGCCCAATTGGCGTTGACCACGGGATCGGGGAGCACGACCGCGACCGACGCGGTGGCGGGATCGACCTTGACGCTGTTGTCGTTCGACAGGATCGAGACGCGGTCGCCGACGGTCGGGGTCTTCGGCCCGCCGTCACCCTTGAACACACCGCAGCCGGCGAGCGCCAGCACGATCAGCGCGACGCCGACAAAATTGGCTTTCCGCATTATTTCTTTTCCTCAGCTGGTCCGGTGGCGGCGGCCGTCGGCGCGGCGCTGCCCTTCTGTTCCTTGGCGACGCTTTCGGCCGCACGATCCTTGACGACATCGACGCCCAGCATGCCCGCCATCTGGACGGTGCGCGACTGCAGCGACTTGGGGATATTGGGGGTGTCGGCGATGCGGCCGTAGAGCACGCCCGCCTCCTTATACTGGCCCAGCTGGTAATGCGCGGTCGCCGACAGTTCGGCGGCGCTCGGAAACCAGCTCGACGCCGGGTCCTTCGCCTCGACGATCGGCTTCATCCGCGCGATCACCATTTCGGGCTTCAGCGTGTCGAATTCGAACGCGGTCTGGCGGATCAGCGCGAGATCACGCAGCGACTGGTCGACCTCGGTATCGGCGACGACCTTGGCCATCAGCGCCGCCGCAGCCTTCATGTCGCCGCGCTCGGCCTTCAGATTCGCCTGCTGGAACTGCGCGGCGGCGCGATAGGCCGGTCCGCCCTCGGCCTCGATCTTCGCCAGTTCGGCGGTGCCGGCGGTCGGCTGCGCGGCCTTGAACTTGTCGAATGCGCCGAGCAGCGCCTCGGCATTTTCGCCGCGCTTGCTGTCCTGCATATGGCCCCAATAGAGATAGCCGCCGAAGGCGAGCAACGCCGCGACGACGCCGCCGACGATCCACAGGCCGAAACGCTGCCAGATGCTGTCGAACCGATCCTTGCGGACGGCCTCGTCCACTTCCTGCAACAATGCCGCGTCGTTCGTCGGGCTCAGCGCCACGCATTCCTCCATTTGCCGGGCGGCGCCGAACAGCGCACGCCGGTGGCTTCCTTAGCGACGGCTCCCCAAAAGGCCAAGCTTTTCACTTGGCTCGATCAGGCGGCGACACGCCGCATCAGCCTTGGTAGATCTGATCCTCGGTGGGGAATGAACGGGACCTGACTTCATCGGCATAGTCCTTGACCGCGCCGTTGATGACCCCCGCCATGTCCTGATAGCGCTTCACGAATTTGGGCACGCGTTCGAACATGCCGAGCATGTCGTCGGTGACCAGCACCTGCCCGTCGCACTGCGCCGACGCCCCGATGCCGATCGTCGGGCAGTCGACCTTACCCGTGATCTCGATCGCGATCGATTCGAGTACGCCTTCGATGACGATCGAAAAGGCGCCGGCCTGCGCCACCGCGACCGCATCCTCGACGATCGAGCGCGCCTCTTCCTCGCTCTTGCCGCGCACACCATAGCCGCCGAGGATGTTGACCGCCTGCGGGGTCAGCCCGACATGGCCCATCACCGGGATGCCGCGCTGGGTCAAAAATTCGATCGTCGGCGCGAGCACCTTGCCACCCTCGACCTTCACCGCCGCCGCGCCGGTTTCCTTGAGCAGCCGCGCGGCATTGTCGAACGCCTGCTCGGGGCTGCCTTCATAGCTGCCGAAGGGCATGTCGACGATCACCGCGGCATGATAGCTGCCGCGCACCACTGCGGCGCCGTGCAGCGCCATCATCTCCATCGTCACCCCGACGGTGTGCGGCAGGCCATAGATCACCTGCGCCAGCGAATCGCCGACGAGCAGCATGTCGCAATGCGGATCGAGCAGCTGCGCCTGGCGCACCGTATAGGCCGTGAGCATGACGATCGGCTCGCCGCCCTTGCGCTGGCGAATCCGCGGCACGGTCAGGCGTTTCATCGGCTGCGGCGTCGGATTCGCGCGGCTGGTCGAGGTGTCGAAGGTGAGCGTTTTGGGGAGTGTGGACATGGGGCGGCGGCTTAGCTCCAAAAGCCGGAGCGCGAAAGCGGCAAAGCCAGTCCATGTTATTCCTGCTTGACTCAATGTTAAAAATAGCGAACATAGAGTTCGCAATTGATGACATGGAGGCGAATCGCATGGCGTTCCGCGAGAAAATTCACTGGGTCACGCTGGTGACGATGATTCTGGCGTTCGGCTGGTATTTCCTCGTCTATCCCTGGCAGGTTGCCGACAGCCCGGCGGGCGTGTGGGCGACGGCCGGGCTGCTGGTGCCGGTGACCATCGCGATCATCGTCGCGATGACGGTGGCGACCGCCTTCCTCGCGATCCGCAACCGCGCCGAGGTCGACGTCAAGGAGGATGAGCGCGACCGCAGCTTCCACATGCGCGGCACCCATTATGCCTATTACCCGCTCGTCGTCGGCATCTGGACCAATATCCTCCTGATCTTCTGGGGCGTCGGTCAGGCGCAGCAGCTCAACCTGATGCTCGCAACGCTCGTCGCCGCCGAACTGGTCCGCATCGGGACCCAGCTGTTCCTCTATCGCCGGGGCTATTGAGATGTCCCCCGCGATCCTCGAATCCGCGCGGCAACTTGCCGGCGCCGACACCGGAGACCTGTCGATGAACTTCCGCGAAAAATCCGCCTGGCTGAACGTCATCGCGATGGCCGCCGCCTATACCCTCTATTTCGGGCTTCTCCTTTCCGGCCATCCTGCCGGGCGCGAGGTGTTCCCGATGCTGTGGCTCTTCGGCTCGATCGCCATTGCGCACGCTGTCACCGTCATCATCGGCACGATCATCCTGTCGGCACAGGCGCCGAAGTCCGAACGTGTTCGCGCCGATGAGCGCGACCGCGCGATCCGCCGGCGCGGCGCGACGATCGCCTATTATGTGCTGCTGGTCGGGATGATGGTCGTCGGCGTGTACATGCCCTTCGTCGAGAGCGGCGTGCCGCTGGCAAACATGGGCCTGTTCGCCATCGTCCTCGCCGAACTCGTCAACAGCGTCGTCGTGCTGATGAGCTATCGGAGGGGCTGGCATGGCTAGTCTGCCCTTCACCAATGACATCCGCACCCTGCGTTTCCTCGCAGGCGAGATGACGCAGGGCGAGCTCGGCGACCGCGTCGGGGTGACCCGTCAGACGATCGCGGCGATCGAACAGGGCAAATATTCACCCTCGCTCGAAGTCGCCTTCCGCATCGCGCGCTGCTTCGGCAAGCCGCTCGAAGCCGTGTTCCAGTGGGACGAAAGCACGCCTTCCTGACCGAACGCGCGGTTGCCGGTGCGAACTGCGCGCTCGACCAGCGCCTCAGGTCACCGCCGCGCGTTCGCGGAACGCGGGCCGGTCCCATTCGCGCGCCGCGATCACTTCGACCAGCGCTTCGCCGGCCAGCCACAGCTCCTCATGGCTCAGCGTCAGCGGTGTCAGCCCGAAACGCGCCACGTCGGGCGCGCGGAAGTCGCCGACGATGCCGCGCGCGATCAGCGCCTGGATGAGCGCATAGGCCTGCGGATGGCGGAAGCCGATATGGCTGCCCCGCGCCGCCGGATCGCGCGGGGTAACGCACTCCAGCCCCGCCCGCTCCCCGGCAGCGAACAGGATGTCGAACAGCGCGGCCGACTTGGCCTCGACCGCTGCCATATCGACATCGCGCCACAGCGCGAGCCCGCTTTCGAGCGCCTGCATCGCCAGCAACGGCGGCGTGCCCGTCAGCCAGCGCTTCATGCCCGCTGCGGGCGCATAATCGTCGGTGAAAGCGAACGGCGCAGCGTGGCCCATCCAGCCCGACAGCGGATTGGCGAGCACCGCCTGCCAGCGCCTAGCGACGAAGAGGAACGCCGGCGCGCCGGGGCCGCCGTTCAGATATTTATAGCCGCAGCCGACCGCGAGATCGGCGCCCGCACCATCGAGATCGACCGCGACCGCCCCGGCGCTGTGGCTCAGATCCCACAGCATCAGCGCGCCCGCGGCCTGCGCCCGCGCGGTCCATTCGGCCATCGCGAAGCGTTCGCCCGACTTGTAATGGACATGTGTCAGCAACAGGATCGCGACATCGTCCGCCAGCGCCGCCGCCAGCTCGTCGCGCGCCACGACGCGCAGTTCGGCCCCCGGGACGCATCCGACCGCCCCGGCCGCGATGTGCAGGTCGGTGTGGAAATTGCCCGCCTCGCTGAGCACCACGCGCCGCCGGGGATCGCGGCGTCCGGCCTCACGCAGCCCCGCGACGATCGCCTTGAACAGGTTCACGCTGGTCGAATCGCAGACGATCACCTCGTCGGGGGCCGCCCCGACGAGCGGCGCGATCAGCCCGCCGATCCTTTCGGGAGCGTCGATCCAGCCCTCGTTCCAGCTGCGGATCAGCCGTTCGCCCCACTGCCGCGTCACCAGATCGGCGCTCGCCGCGGCGCTGGCGTGCGGCAGCATGCCGAGCGAATTGCCGTCGAGGTAGATCAGCCCGCCAGAATAGGGGCCGGGGGGCCGCACGAAATGGTCGCGCAGCGGCGCCAGCGGATCGGCCGCGTCCATCGCACACGCCTCCGCCCGCGTCGTCACTTCGCCGCCATCCCGAACGCCTGCAGGATCGCCGCACGCTGCTTCGCCCAACTCGCACTGTCGGGCGCGATCAGCTCGACATGCCCCTCGTCCGGGGTCACCTCCAGCGTCACCGTCCGCCCGCGCTTTGCCATCGCGGCGCGATAGGCCTCGCCGGTCGCGGGCGGCGTTACCCGGTCGCGGTCATTGTTGAACTGTATCTCGCGCGCCGCGCCCAGCGGCATTTCGGGCGGCGAGGTCCGCGCATAGTCCCCGCCCGCCATCGCCGCGGGCGCCTCGGCCCCGCAGGCATGGCCGCTACTCGCCGCGCCCGCACGCAAATCGGGCAGCCCGCCCTGGCTGATCGCGAGGTCGATCGTCAGCGGATCGATCCCACGCAGCGCGTCGTCCGCCGCCAGCCCCGGCCGCCGCGCCAGCCACAGCGCCAGATGACCGCCCGCACTGTGCCCGATCGCGATCCGCGGTGCGTCGGTCCACAGCCCATATTTCGCCCCGTCGCGCGCGAACAGGTCCGCCGCCGCACCGACATCCTGATAGGTCCCCGGATAGCCGCCGCCGCGATCGACCCCGCGATATTCGATGTTCCACACGCCCACCCCGTGGCTCCGCAAATCGTCCGCGATCCAGTTCATGATGTCGCGCTCGGCGACCGCGGTCTGCCAGCAGCCGCCATGGATCATGATCACCGCCGGAAACGGTCGCCCGTCCTCCCTCTGGCCCTTCGGCACCCAGACATCGATTACCTGCAACGCGTCCTTGCCATAGGACAGGGTCGCATCGGGCTTCGGCTGCGCGCGCCCTAGCAGATCGCCCCATCCCATGATCGGCTTTGCCTGCACCGCACCCTCCTGTGTCGCCGCCGGCGCCGAACAGCCGAGCAGCGCCGCCGCCAGCATCGCCGTCATCGCCGCCCGCATCATCGCCCTCCCTCGCCCGCCAGCTGCGCAAAGACATCCTGCACCCCCGCAACGCTCGTATCGGTCCGCAGCATCGCCAGCGCCTCGGCAACGTCGAGCCGATAATCGGCGACCCCCGCGCTCTCGCCCTGCCAGCGTGCGCCGAGCGATTTGACCAGATGCCGCGCCGCGCCATTCTCCGACAGGATATGCAGGTCCAATGTCCCCAGCCCCTCGGCCGCGCAGTCGATCAGCAGCGCGGCGGTGAGCATCCGCCCCAGCCCCTGCCCCTGGAAGGCGTCGAGCACCGCGACCGAATATTCGCCCACCGGCCCGTCGTGCTCGCCCCGTACCGCATGCACCGCGCCGATCGCCGGCTCGCCTTCGCATTCGGTGCACAGCGCGCCCCAGCCGATATGGTCGTGCCCATCGACCGCGGCCAGCCGCGCGATCACCCGGTCGGGCAGCACCGCCGCGGGCGAAAAGAAGCGCAAATAGCGCGATTCGGCCGACAGCGCCGCGATCCCCGCGCGCAACAGCGGCGCATCGTCGGGGGTGATCGCGCGCAGGCACACCGCGGTCCCGTCGTTCAGCCGGCTGTGCACCGCAATGTCGCTCAGCGAATTCGAGGAAATAGCCATCGTCGAGCCTCCCGTACCCGATGATTAGGGACGCGGCCCCTCGCTGGCAATCGCCCCGCCAGGGTCGTCAGGCATCATCCCCCATCCGCAGCGCGGCGATGAACGCCTCCTGCGGGATGTTGACGTTGCCATATTCGCGCATCCGCTTTTTGCCTTCCTTCTGCTTTTCGAGCAGCTTCTTCTTGCGGGTCGCGTCGCCGCCATAGCATTTGGCGGTCACGTCCTTGCGCAGCGCGGCGATGGTTTCGCGGGCGATCACCTTGCCGCCGATCGCAGCCTGGATCGGGATCTTGAACATGTGGCGCGGGATCAGGTCCTTGAGCCGCTCGCACATGCCGCGGCCGCGGCTTTCGGCCGAACCGCGGTGGACGATCATCGAGAGCGCGTCGACCGGCTCGTTGTTGACGAGGATGCTCATCTTGACGAGGTCGCCGGGGCGGTGGCCGATCTGGTGATAGTCGAAGCTCGCATAACCGCGGCTGATGCTCTTCAGCCGGTCGTAGAAGTCGAACACCACCTCGTTGAGCGGCAGTTCATAGGTGATCTGCGCGCGGCCGCCGACATAGGTCAAATTCTTCTGGATGCCGCGGCGGTCCTGGCAGAGCTTCAGGATCGGGCCGAGATAATCGTCGGGCACGTAAATCACCGCCTCGATCCACGGTTCCTCGATCTCGTCGATGCGGTTCGGGTCGGGCATGTCGGCGGGGTTGTGGAGCTCGATCTCCTTCGCCGCCTCGTTCTTGGTGTGGCCGAGCTTCAATTTGTACACCACCGACGGCGCGGTGGTGATCAGGTCGAGGTCATATTCGCGGCTGAGCCGTTCCTGGATGATCTCGAGGTGCAAGAGGCCGAGGAAGCCGCAGCGAAAACCGAAGCCGAGCGCGGCGCTGCTCTCCATCTCGAAGCTGAACGACGCATCGTTGAGCCGCAGTTTCTGAATGCTCTCGCGCAATTTCTCGAAGTCGTTGGCGTCGGTCGGGAACATGCCGCAGAACACGACCGGCTGGACTTCCTTGAACCCCGGCAGCGCCTGTGCCGCGGGCTTTTTCGCGTCGGTCACCGTGTCGCCGACGCGCGCCTGCGCGACGTCCTTGATCTGCGCGGTGATGAAGCCGATCTCGCCCGGGCCGAGTTCGCCGAGCTGCTCGATCTTGGGGGTGAAGCAGCCGACGCGGTCGATCAGATGGGTGGTACCCGCCTGCATGAACTTGATCTGCTGGCCTTTTTTCAGCACGCCATCGACGACGCGGACAAGGATGACCACGCCCAGATACGGATCGTACCAGCTGTCGACGAGCATCGCGAGCAGCGGCGCGGTCGCGTCGCCCTTCGGCGGCGGGATCCTGGTGACGATCGCTTCGAGCGCTTCCTCGATGCCGATGCCGGCCTTCGCCGACGCGAGCACCGCGTCGTCGGCGGGCAGGCCGATGATATCCTCGATCTCGGCCTTCACCTTGTCGACGTCGGCCGCAGGCAGGTCGATCTTGTTGATGACGGGGACGATCTCGTGATCGTGCTCGATCGACTGATAGACGTTGGCGAGCGTCTGCGCCTCTACCCCCTGCGCCGCGTCGACGACGAGCAGCGCGCCCTCGCACGCCGCAAGGCTGCGCGACACTTCATAGGCGAAGTCGACATGGCCGGGGGTGTCCATCAGGTTGAGCTGATAGGTCTCCCCGTTGTGAGCCTTATACGACAGGCGCACCGTCTGCGCCTTGATCGTGATCCCGCGCTCTTTCTCGATGTCCATATTATCAAGGACTTGCGCCGACATCTCGCGCGCGGTCAGCCCGCCGGTGAACTGGATGAGCCGGTCGGCAAGCGTGGATTTCCCGTGATCGATGTGCGCGATGATCGAAAAATTGCGAATATGCGAGAGAGGAGTCGTCATCGCGGCCCGTTAGCAGGGGTTTGCCGCGCTGTCAGCAGGGAGTGCGCGCGCGGCACGCGGCCGCCGATTTTATGCGGAAGGTCACAAAGGTCACGCCACATACCCCTCTTGTTTCGCCCCCTCCACGGAGCCGGCCGGCGCGACGGGGTGGGGAGCATGACACGAGGCAAGGCCATGACCCGAAGGCTGGCATGGCGGGATTTATTAGGAAAGCGGTTTTTCGCCGGGGCGGTCAGGCCGCGAGCAGCTTTTCCAGTCGCTCGATTTCGCTCATGGCGTCAACCACCGCGCACAATCGTCCCGCACCCGCGCGTCGCGATCCCCGAGGCCCCGTTCCAGCACCGCCGCCCTGCCCGTGCCCTCTTCGACCGCCGCGAGCGCGGCGAACGCGTTGGCGCGGACGCGGGGTACCGGGTGCGCCCTGGCGAAATGCTCGGCGATGTCCTTGCCATTGTCGGTGAGGTGGACGGCGCAGCGGAGCAGCATTTCGGCCTGGGTGATCGTCGGGCGGCGGGCGATGGTGCCGTGCTTCAGGTCGACGATATATTGGTCGCGCCAGGGGATATGGTCGCCTTCCTCCATTATGTTGAGGCTGACCGAGAGGCGTGTCGGCGGAAGCTGGCTGTGGATGTCGCGGTGGGCGCGGTAGAGCATCATCTGGCCGGGGCCGAGTTGGCTGCGCTCGACGAATTTGAGGTTCAGCGGCTCGCCGAGACGGCCGTCGACGCTGTCCGCGTCATAATCATAATAGTCGCTGACATAGCCGGGACCCCAATAGCCCGTCGTCAGGAAGCTGAAATTATGGTCGTGCGGCAGGCCGTAGGCGAAGGCGGCAGGGCCGCTGGCGACATAGGACGCGTCGCTTGCGGCGGGCCAAAGGTTGGCGCGGAGGAAATGGCCGCGCGGGCTGCGGTGGAGCAGGAACACCTGCGCCGAATAGCGGCTGAGCGCGAGCTGGTCGGCGAAGCTGGCCTTGAGCGCGGCGATCACGCGGTCGGCGAGAAAGTCGCGGTTGCGCGCGAGTCCGGCGAGGAGCGGCGCGGCGCAGGCGAGGCTGGCTTCGTCGGACAGATCGACGCCGGTCTCGTCGAGGCGCGCGGTGACCTCTGCGAGGTCGAGTTCGGGGCCGGCGGGCGGGTCGATCAGGCGGGGCATGGCTCGGCTTTCGGGGCGGCGTAGAGCGCGAGCGTCGCGGCGGCGGCGGCGCGGACCTCGGGGTGCGGGTCGTGCGCCGCCATCGCGGCGAGGCGCGGGTGCGCGGCGGCGGGGTCGAGCGCGGCGAGGTCGCGCATCGCACTCCAGCGCGCAGCAAAATCCTGTCCATGGGTCGCCTCGACGAAGAGCGGCGCGGCATCACGGCGCTGCATTTCGCGGAGCAAGGCGAGCGCCATCTGGCGAAAGCTGCTGTCGCGGCGCGACGCCGCGACATGGGCGAGGCGGCCGCTCGCAAGGTCATAGGCGCGCATCGGCAGCGGCGAAGGCGGCTGCACCGCGAGTTCGAGGAGCAGCACGTCGCGGCACGCGCCGGCGATGGTGAAGCTGGTCCGCGCGGTATCGAGGTCGAGCAGCTCGCCGAGGGCGAGCGGGCGCGGCGGGTCGCTGGCACAGCGCGCGGCGCCGGCGGCGGTGAAGGCGCCGGCTTCTTCGGCAATCGAGAGCGCGACATGGTGGAGGACGAGCCGCGCACCGCCCGCGGCGAGGACGCGGATCGCGGCGCGGCCGGGGACGAAGAGCGTCGTCGTCGGCGCCGTCCCCGCCGCCTCGAACGGCAGCAGCTGGAGCGACAGGCGGATCGCGCCGGCCTCTGCAAGGATCAGTCCGCCGGGGCAGCCGCCCC
>NZ_LYVN01000033.1 GCF_001990265.1 Sphingopyxis sp. KK2 | reverse complement strand
CGGCGCCGAGCGCGAGCAGGAAGCTGCGGTCGGGGAGCAGGCCTTCGGAGCCGATGCGGTGGAGCGTCAAGATGTCGGCGTCGGTGAGGCCGCCGCCGGCGCCCTGATAAGCGCGGCTCGAGTCGACGAAGCGGTCGCAGAGCACCCAGGCGCCGCGCTCGAGCGCGGGGCGGATCAGCCGCGCGACATGGTCGGCGCGCGCGGCGGCGAAGAGCAAAGCCTCGCTGCGCGCGTTCCAGCGGTCGTCGCTGCCCTCCATCAGCAGGGTGCGGATCGCCTCGGCGCCGGGGCTGCCGCCGGGTTCGCGCGTGGTGACGATGTCGAGGCCCCGTGCGGCGAGCGCGGCGGCGAGCGCGCGGAGCTGGGTCGACTTGCCGACCCCCTCGCCGCCCTCGAGCGTGATGAAACGGCCGCTCACAGCCCGGTGAGCCGGTAGAAGCCGCTGCGCGCGCGGTCGGTCCAGCCGCCGGGGGCGACGTCGCTCGCGGCGAGCAAGGGCGTGGTCTGCGGCGGCAGGCCGTCGGGGGTGACGACGAGTTCGGCGACGCGGGTGCCGCGTGCGACGGGGGCGGCGACGGGGCTGACGCCGCGCATTGTGGCGCGGTAGCCGCCTTCATACCCGCGCGGGACGGTCATGCGGACAGGAATGGCAGCTTTGGCCTCCAATGTGGGCTTGGCCCCCTTCCCTACCTCGAGCTTGCCGACCTTCGCGCCGGCGGGGACGAGTTCGCGGCCTTCCCACGCGTCGAAGCCCCAGCTCATCAGCCGTTCGGCCTCGTCGCGGCGCGCCTTTTCGCTGTCCATGCCCGCGACGACCATGATCAGGCGGCGGCCATCGCGCTTCGCCGAGCCGAGGAAGCAATAGCCCGCCTCGGCCGTGTGGCCGGTCTTGAGCCCATCGGCGCCGGCGAAGCGGCCGAGGATCGGGTTGCGGTTCGGCTGGACGATCGGCTTGCCGTCGGGCGCGGTGCCGTGCTGGAGCTTCGGGATCGAGAAATAGCGCGTGTAGCCGGCCGGATGATCGCGGATCAGCCGGTCGGCGAGCGTGATGAGGTCGGCGGCCGACACCTGCGTGACGCCGCCGTCGGGCCAGCCGCTGGCGGTGCCGAAACGGCTCGACTTCATGCCAATCTTTTGCGCTACCTCATTCATTCTTTTGACGAAAGCTTCTTCGCTGCCGTCGATGCCGACCGCGAGCGTCGTCGCGGCGTCGTTGCCCGAGACGGTGATCAGCCCCTTGAGCAACTCATCGACGCTGACCTTTTCGCGCGCGCGGAGGAACATCGTCGAGCCGCCGCGGCGCGCGGCCCATTTTTTCCAGGTCGCGTCGTCGACGGTGAAGATCGTGTCGCGCGCGAGTTTGCCGCTTTTGATCAGGTCGAGGACGACATAGGCGGTCATCACCTTCGCCATCGAGGCAGGCGCGAAGCGCTTGTCGGCGCCGCGCGAAAAGAGGATCGCGCCCGAATCGAGATCCTTGAGCATCACGATCGGCGCCTCGGTCACATAGAGCGGGCGGCTGACCGGCGTTGTCGTCTTTTGGGGAGGCGCCTTGGCCGCAGGCGCCTTTTTGGCGGGCGGGTTGGCAGCGGGCGCGGTGCCGGGGACGAGCAGCAGCGCGAGCGCCGCGATCGCGGCACCCCCGGCACTGGTCATGCGGAGTTTGCGACCCGTCATGGGCGGTCAGCGGTCGCGCTGGACCTGTGCGTCGCGGAACCCCTTGGCCTTGGCCTTGCTCGCGGCGCTCGCCGCCTCAGCCTCGCTGGCAAAAGGACCCATGCGCACGCGCCACAGATTGCCCGCCCTAGTCACGGTGCCGCCGACCGATTTCGCGGCGGCATTGGCGCGGGATTCGCTGCTGAACGCGGCGACCTGTACCGCATAGCTGCCCGACGCGGCGGGCGGAGGGGGTGCGGGTTTCGCGGCCGCGGGTTTGGGAGCAGCGGGCTTGGTCGCGGCAGGCTTGGCTGCGGGCGCCTTGGCACCCGGGCCTTCGACGATGAAGCGGTCGCCGCCCGGCGCGGGGGCCGAGGGGGTGGGCTTGCTCGCGGTCGCGGCCGCGACGCCTGCGGGCACCGGCTTGCCCTCGAGCTTCTTGCGCAGGAGGACGAGCAGGCTGTCGGGGGTGTCGAGCCGCGTCGCCACCGCGCCGCCGCTGCGCAATTGCGCGCGTTCGGCCATCGGCGGGCTGGTGCGGCGGACGCGGACCGCGGCGACGCCGCCATTGAGGCCGAGCTGCTGCGCCGCGCCCTTCGACAGGTCGATCAGCCGGTCGTTGGTCATCGGCCCGCGGTCGCTGACGCGCACGACGATGGTCCGCCCGGTGTCGAGCGCGGTAACCTCGACATAGCTGGGCAGCGGCAGCGTCTTGTGCGCGGCGCTGATCCCGTCGGGATTGAAGGGCTCGCCGATCGCGGTGGGCGACCCGGCGAGTTCCTCGCCATACCAGCTCGCATAGCCGACATCGTCATAATCGGGGATATCGGCGGGGGTGTAAGTGGTGCCCGCGACGGTGAAGGGGGCGCCGAGTTTCGGCGGGCCGTCGGTCACCGCACTGCCGCCGGTCGGCGCGGGGCTGGGCCCCGCTACCGGGCCGCTGTCGCGCTTGCCATCGACACTTCCACATCCTGCCAGCAGCACCATGGCCGCGAGCATTACCCCCCCGTTAGCGATCGATTTCATCCGCCAGCAACCCCACAGACAGTGCGTAAAAATTGGAACAATTGTAATCCAGTATCGCACGATAGTTACCGGTGAGCAAATAGGCGGTGCGCCCCGGGCCGTCGGGTTCGAGCAGGGTCGCCTGGACGCGGCCGTCAGGCCAGCGCCCGCCCGCGATCTGGAAGCCGTCGGCGCGCCATTCGGCGACCGAGCGCCAGCGGCTGTGGCGCGCAAAGACGCGCGGGCAGCGCGTCGGCGCCAGCTTGCTGGCGACGCGACCCCGGTCGAAGCCCGCGGGCACGCTGACCGCGACACCCCAGGGCTGGCCGGCACGCCAGCCGGCATTGCGCAGATAGGCGCCGATCGATTCGATCGCGTCGGCCTCGCTCGACCAGATCTCGGCCTTGCCGTCGCCATCGCCATCCTCGGCGACCTTCAGATAGACCGAGGGCAGGAATTGCGGATAGCCGAAGGCGCCCGCCCAGCTGCCCTTGAGCACGCTGCGCGGCACGCCGCGTTCGACCATTTCCATCGTCGCAAGCAGTTCTGGCTCGAACAGGCTGCGGCGGCGCCCTTCATAGGCGAGCGTCGCGAGCGCCTCGGGCAGGTCGAAATTGCCGGTGACCTGGCCATAGGCGGTTTCATGGCCGTAGATGGCGATCATGATGCTGGTCGGCACCCCGGTGCGCGCCTCGATCCGCGACAGCAAGGGCAGCAACCGGTCGTGGACGCGGCGCCCGCCGCCGATGCGCGCGGCGTCGACATGCTTCGCCTTGTACGGGGCGAAGTTCGGGATCGGGGTATCGTTGCTGGGCGGCGCGCCGAGATTGTCGCGGTCGAGCGCGACGACGCGCGGATTGTAGCGCAGCCCGGCGGTGACGCGGTCGAAGGTCGCGCGCGACACGCCGCGCGCCTGCGCCTTGGGCCACAGCGACTGGACATAGGTGTCGAAGCCGGGATTGTCGCTCTGGGCATGGAGCGGGGTCGAGGCCGCCATCGACCAGGCCGAGGCGATCACCGCGGCAAAACCGAGAAAGCGGGCGATTCCAGAAGTTTTCGTGCGCATCATATCCACCCCATAGGCATGATCTGGCACGGATGCACGCGTGCTGAACAGGGGGGCGGGAGACGAGCCGAGTCATAAGCGCGGCGGATGGAGTCGCACGCGCCCCCTGCCCCGCCGCAACAAGGTTTCGCTTGCCGCGCGCGGACGCCGCGTTATGGCGCGGGGCGAGGACAGGTGGCCGAGTGGTTTAAGGCAGCGGTCTTGAAAACCGCCGTGGGTGCAAGCTCACCGTGGGTTCGAATCCCACCCTGTCCGCCAGATTCGTATATCCTGCTGCCGAATTCTTATTGCGATAAATCTCGAAAAACCTTTGGTTTATCCGATTGTTGTTGCCTGCCGTCGATTGTCAATGAGCTACAATTGGGAGGTGATATTGCAAGTATTTGGGGGTCAATCCTTGCGAATCTTCGAGCAGCATGCGGAAGCTGATGCTCAAAGATTGATGATACGAAGAGCGCCGGTCTCATGTGTGCCTCAAGCGTGCGTTGCAACACGAGATAACGCCGGAAGTCCGAAGCAAGAGCTGCCGATGACCGCTTAGGGCCTGTCCCCATCTTCTGCTTGGCGAACAATGGTCACCGTAGCCGCTGATGTGGTATTCGATCGATATGGCTAGAAACGAACTCGAAATTGGAAGGCGCTATTTTTGCAGAGAGGAAACGAGCGGGAAAAGGTATTCCGGTATCTTGTATCTCGATGATGACGATATGGTAGCGGAACTGCACGCGTTCGATGAACATCTTAGTGGCGAGTTCGACGATCTTCTGGTGGTTCGGCTAGAGAATATCAGGCGTTCGCCAAATCGGTCTACGCGATGGAGGCCCTTTGCTATCTTCTCACGATCAAAGATTTACCAATGTTGACTGAGGGAGCGAAGCGCGCAGCGGGGCAATTGATCGTGATCAACTATCGCAGCTATCACATTATCAGCTAACGGCTGCGTTAGGCCGCCTTGCTACTCCCCCGTTGAGCCCCCCTTTGTAGTTGTGCAGCAATTGGGCGCGATACGCATGGCCCGGTAGCCCAGCAAGGTGCGAGACGCGGGAGGCGGTGCTGAAATACATCGTGTCTCGATCAGGATTTCCTGATTTGATCACACCTGACAGTCATTCGGAGCCCAAGTCAGGCGTCAGCATTTCGGTGACGGAAAGCGCCGTTCGTTAGTTACAACCGCCGCATCTTCAGCCACCCCGCCTCCCCCGTCCACGTGCGCTTGAGCGCCGCATCGGCCGCCGCGGCCTCGGCCTTGTTGCCGAGCTTCGTCTCGGTCATCTTCAGCCCGTAGAGCGCCCAGCCGTCGTTGGGTGCTTCGAACAGCGCCTTGCGGAAGGCGGCGCGGGCGTCTTCATAGCGGCGCGCCGAATAGAGCGCGGCGCCGCGCGACTGGGCGACGGGGAAATACCAGATCGGCGGTTCGTTATAGGGGATGGTCGCCTCGATCCTTTCGGCTTCCTCGAACAGCGCGACCGCCTTCATCGGCTCACCGCGCCAATGCGCCTGACGCCCCTCGGCGACGAGTGTCGCGAGGCGGATGACGTCGGGCGCGGGGAAGCCGAGGGCGACCATTGATGTAACCGCAGGCGACTTTTCCAGCTCGCGCATCGCGGTAATTTCGACGGCGAAGTCCTTGTCGTTGCGCAATTCGGCATAGGCTATCGCGCGGGCATAGTGGCGCATCGCCTCGACATAGGCGAGGTCGGACGGCTGCTGCGTGCCCGCCAATATCTCCCCCGGGGCGGCATATTGGGCGAGCGCGAAGGACGGTGCGGCGTGGATCGCCTGCACCCACGGCAGGCCGCGGGCGGTTTCGGTGTCGAGGATGCGCCGCAGCCGCTTCGTTTCGGCCATCACGCTGTCCATGTCGCCGACCATCTGCGCCGAGGTGAGCAGGAAATGGACATTGTGCGGATAATAGCCGTAGCGATAGAGCGCGTCGTCGCCGACGAGCGCCAGATATTGCTCATCGGCGCGCGCGGCGAGCAGGTTCGCCTGCATCGAATCGGCGTAGCGCCCGGTGCGATAATAGATGTGCGACGGCATATGGACGAGGTGGCCGAGAATCGCGGGCGCCTGCTCCACCAACCGGTCGGCCGCCGCCTCGGCCTTCGCCGGCTGCGCGGCCTCCATCAGGTGGATATAGAGGTGCGACGCCTGCGGATGCGCGGGGTTGCGTGCGATGACCGCCTCGACGAGGGCGATGGCGCGCGACAGGCGATCGTTGAGCGGGGTCTTTTCGGGGGTCCAGTAGTTCCAGGGGCTGGTGTTCATCACCGCCTCGGCGGCGAGGATCGCGATATCGTCGTTCGCGGGAAAGCGCGTCGCGGCGGCGAGCATCGCGTCGGCATAGGCAAGGTCGAGCGCGGCGCGGTCGCTGCCCTCCGCCGTCGAATAGCGCAGCAATTGCGCCTCGATCAGCGCGCGTTCCTCGGGCGCGACGGTCGGCAGCGCAGCCTTTGCCTGTTCGAGTGCGGCGAGCGCGGCGCGGTTGCCGGCATCGTCCATGCCGGCGTTGATATTGGGACCGTTGGCGAGCGCCTCGCCCCACCAGCACATCACGCACGCCGGATCAAGCCGCCGCGCCTCGCGGAACGAACGGATCGCGCCGGCGTGGTTGAAACCATAAGCGAGGAGCAGGCCCTGGTCGAAATAGCGGCGCGCGTCGCCCGCGAGCTTGCCCGCGGGCACCTGCGTCTGCGGGATGTCGGCGAGCAGCGGCATGGCGGTGGTGCCGCCGCCGGCGGGGGTGTCGGCGATATAGCGGCGCGCCATCGCGAGGCGGCGCTCGCGCGTCGCGCTGTCGCTGTCGGGGCGGCAGGCGAGCCGCCCGGCGCGGGTCGGGTCGAGCGCGGCGAGCGTCGCTTCGGAAAAGACCGGCCGCTCGGCGGCGCTGGAGATGGTGACCGCCATCGCGGCGGTGGTGGCGAACGTAAGAAGCTTGAACATCGGCGTGGCCCCCCGTGCTCCGGATGGGCGCGAGGCTATACCTGTGCCGGGGCCTTGTCCATGCGGGGGCGCTAGCGCGCCTCGACGGTCAGATGCGCGATTTCGGGGATGGCCTTGAGGTGGCGGCGGATGCTCTCGCAATCGCCGCCCTCGACCGAGACGATCGCGGCATGCGCGGCGGGGCCGACGCGCCAGACGTGGAGGTCGGCGACGCGGATATCGGGATGCGCGGCGAGGAGGGCGCGGATCTTCGCCTCGAGCGCCGGCTCGCTGCTGTCGAGCAGCACCGCGGCGGTGTCGCGGATCAGCGACCAGGCCCATACCGCGATGACGACCGAGCCGACGATGCCGATCACCGGATCGAGCCACACCCAGCCAAGATAGCGCCCGCCGAGCAGCGCCGCGATCGCCATCACCGAGGTCAGCGCGTCGGCGAGGACATGGACATAGGCCGAGCGCATATTGTTGTCGCTGTGGTGCGCGGGCTTGGCATGATCGTGATCGTGATCGTGATCGTGATCGTGGCGATGGTCGTGGCCGTGATGGTGGCCATGGCCCGGGCCATGGCTGTGCCCGCCGCCGAGCAGCACCGCGCAGACGATATTCACGACGAGGCCGATGACGGCGACGACGGTGGCATCCATGAAATCGACGGGGCGCGGGTCGAGCAGCCGCTGCGCCGATTCGAACGCGATGCCGAGCGCGACGAAGCCGAGGATCAGCGCCGAGGCGAAGCCCGCAAGGTCGCCGACCTTGCCCGTGCCGAAGCTGTAGCGTGGATTGCGGGCATGCTTGCGCGCATAGGCATAGGCGATCGCGGCGATGCCGAGCGCGCCGGCGTGGGTCGCCATATGGAAGCCGTCGGCGAGCAACGCCATCGAGTTGAAGGCGAGCCCCGCGACGATCTCCGCCACCATCATCACCGCGGTGATCGCGACGACCCACAGAGTGCGGCGGCCATTCTCGTCATGCCCGGCGCCGAGGAAGACATGGTCGTGGGTCAGATCGTCGATCTGGCTGTCGAGGGACATGGACGGGTCCTATTTCGCGTAGCGGCGGGTGGCGAGGATGAGGTCCTCGGCGGCTTCGGCGCGTTCGTCGTCGCTGAGGCCGGGGCGCGCGAGATGCTCGCGGACATGTTCCTCGACGAGCTCGTCGGCAAGCCCGCCGACCGCGCCGCGTACCCCCGCGACCTGATGGAGCACCGCCGAGCAGCCGGCGTCGTCGGCGATCGCCTTTTCGATCGCGGCGACCTGCCCCGCGATGCGGCGGACGCGGGCGAGGAGCTTGTCCTTGCTGGATTTGAGATGGGCCATAGGATAGCCCCCTACCCTATATTGCGCAGGAAGGGAATGCGAAAAGCGGGTGCGACCGGGCGTTGGCGGTTCGCCTTTGCGCGGGCGCGGTGATAGGCTGGCGCGATGACACGCCTTCTCTCCCTCGCCGCCGCGCTCGCGCTTCTTCCCATCCACGGCGCGTGGGCCGCCGAACCCGCCGCGCCCGTTTATGGCGAACGGCTCGAAGGTTTCGCCTATCCTTATCCCGTGCAGCGCTTCGCCTTCAGCTCGCAGGGCAAGGCGATCGAGATGGCCTATATGGACGTGCCGCCGTCGGGCGCCGCCAATGGCCGGATCGCGGTGTTGCTTCATGGCAAGAATTTCTGCGGCGCGACGTGGGAGGCGACGATCGCCAGGCTCGCGGGAGCGGGTTTCCGCGTGATCGTGCCCGACCAGGTCGGCTTCTGCGCCTCGACCAAGCCGGTCGGCTATCAGTTCAGCTTCCAGCAGCTTGCGGCGAACACCAACGCCTTGCTCGCCTCGCTCGGTGCCCGGCGCGTGACGCTGATCGGTCATTCGATGGGCGGGATGCTCGCGGCGCGCTATGCGCTGAGCTATCCCGAAGGCGTGGCGCAGCTCGTGATGGTCAACCCGATCGGGCTCGAGGACTGGCAGGCGGCGGGGGTGCCCTATGCGTCGATCGACCAGCTCTATGCCGGCGAGCGCAAGACGAGCCGCGAGACGATCAAGGCCTATCAGCTTCGCTTCTATTACGACGGGCAGTGGAAACCCGACTATGACCGCTGGGTCGATATGCAGGCGGGGCTCTATGCGGGGCCGGGCAAGGACGTCGTTGCGATGAACCAGGCGCAGACGTCGGAGATGCTGTTCACCCAGCCCGTCGTCCATGAATTCCCGCGCATCGCGGTGCCGACCCTGCTGCTGATCGGCGGCAAGGACCGTACCGCGCCGGGTGCAAACCGCGCGCCGAAGGAGATTGCGGCAACGCTGGGCGACTATCCCGCGCTGGGACGCCGCACCGCGAAGGCGATCCCGAACGCGGTACTGGTCGAATTTCCCGAGCTCGGCCACTCGCCACAGGTCGAGGCGCCCGACCGCTTCCATGACGCGCTGCTGAAGGGGCTGGCGGACGCGGGTTGACCCCGACACCGCGCCTAGTGCGCGGCGACTTTCGAGAAGAGGTTCATCACCGCTACCCCTGCGATGATCAGCGCCATGCCGATGACCGCGGGAGCGTCGAGCTTCTGCCCCTGAAACGCCCAGGCGACCGCGGCGATCAGCACGATGCCGGCACCCGACCAGATCGCATATGCGATGCCGGTCGGGATGGTGCGCAGCGTGAGCGACAGAAAGTAGAAGGCGATGGCGTAGCCGATCACGGTGACGATCGAGGGGACCAGCTTCGTAAAGCCTTCCGACCATTTGAGGCACGAGGTCGCGATGACCTCCGCCACGATCGCCAGCGCGAGATAGAGATAGTTCATCGCCCTCTCCTATCCCCGGATCGTCAGCCGATCCAGCCTGCGGCCTGCGCGAGCACCCACAGGCCGATGACGAGGAACAGTCCAGCCGCGACCCTGCGCACGGTGTCGAGGTTGACGCGCTTCAGGAGTTCATGACCGAGGAAGATCGCCGGGACGTTGGCGATCATCATGCCGAGCGTCGTGCCCGCCGTGACCAGCGGAACGCTGTGATACTGCGCGCCGAGCGCGATCGTCGCGACCTGCGTCTTGTCGCCCATCTCGACGAGGAAAAAGGCGATCAGCGTGGTGAGGAAGGCGCCGAAGCGCGGCTTGGGAGCTTCGTCATCGTCGAACTTGTCGGGGACGAGCGTCCAGGCGGCCATCGCGATAAAGCTGAGGCCGATCGCGTAGCGGAACCATGCGCTGTCGAGAAAAGATGCCGCCGAGGCGCCGAGCAGCGCGGCGAGCGCATGGTTGGCGAGCGTCGCGACGAGGATTCCGAATATGATCGGGGCGGGCTTGTTGAAGCGCGTCGCGAGCAGGATCGCGAGCAATTGCGTCTTGTCGCCGATTTCGGCGAGCGCGACGACGGCAGTCGAGGTGAAGAGGGCTTCCATATACGGACTCCGGGGCCGGGCGGCGTAGCAAGAACAACGGACATCGATTCCCGCCGCCCGGCCCGGACGTGGGGTCGATGCCATTGGTCTCGCCCAAGCGGTGCTCCCGCTTCCATCGCACCACGGCCTCTCGACCGAGTATGTTGACACGATGGCCCGTCCCGAACGGACGGCTGGCTACTCCCCAGATGACTCAGGCGCGTTAGACGGGGCCGCTGCCGGAGGCAAGGCTTTTGGCTCGCCCTCCCCCGCATCCTTTGCGGCCTTGTCGGCGGCGGCGATGTCGGCGTCCATCGCCTTGGCGCGCGCGTCGATTTCCTTCGAAGCCTTGTCGAAGCGATCCTCGAACTTCGGCTCCTCCTTGCAGGCTGCGAGGAGCAGGGGCAGCAGGAGCAGCGCGACGCGCATCAATAATCCTTGCGGTAGCGGATGCTGAAATTGGTCTGGCCCGACCCGCCCGCCTGGCTGAGGATCGAGAGCGCCGGGGTCAGGCTGATTTCAAGCTGGGTCGCGGTATAGCCGCGACCGTCGGTAATGACCTCGAGATAGATGTCGTTGGTGATATGCTGGCCCGCGGCGAGCGCGGTGCCGCGGCCCTGCGTATCGTCGGGACCGAGGACGCGAAGCCGGTCGATGCCCGTCGCCGATTGCAGCGCGCCGAGCGGGCTGAGCCCGCCGCTGCCGCGCAGCGCGTTGAGCGAGGCGGCGAGCTGGACCGCCTGCAGCGGCGACAGCGCGGTAATCGAGTCGCCGAACAGGATACGCGACACGATTTCGTCCTGCGGCAGGCCGGGGACGCTGGAGAAGGTGATCTGCGGATTCTGGGCGCGGCCCGAGACGTTCACCGTGACGGTGACCTCCTCGATCGTGTCGGTCGCGATCAGCCGGATCGACGGATCGAAGGCGTCGCCGGTCGGGAAGGTCACACGGCCTTCCGAGAGTTCGAACGAACGCCCCGCGAAGCCGAGGGTGCCGCGCACCAACTCGATCTCGCCGGTGACGCGCGGTGCCTGTGTCGTGCCCTTCAGCGTGACGTCGGCCTGCCATTCGGATTCGAGCCCCATGCCGCTGACATAGATTTCGTCGCCCGCGCGCAGGCGGATGTCGAGCCGGATCAGGTCGAACAGGCTGCCGCCGACCGACGCGAGACCGTCGCCGCTGACCCGCGGGCGCCCGGCGGGCGGCTTGCGGCGGACGCCGGTAAGCACCGGCACGCTGGCCGCGCCCTGACGCACGATCTTGTAACGTGTTTCGGGGAGGCGCAGGTCGCCCGACAGCAAGGCGGTCTGGCCCGCGACTTTTTCGAGGCTGAGCGTGCCGGTCGCACGCGCGGCCAGATTGTCGCTGCGTGCGAGACGGGCGTTGTCGAGCGTCGCGTCGATCTTCATCGGATAGCCGCTGTCGGCGGCAAGGCTGACATAGCCCGATGCCTTGACCGTGCCGTCGCCGGCGGTTGCGGTCATCTGTTCGATTTCGAGGCGGTCGCCCGAGAAGCGGCCGTTGACGACGACGTTGGTGAGCCGCGTGCCATAGGTCAGATTTTCATAGGTCAGCGCGTTGCCGCGGATGACGCCGTTCAGGCACGGCGCCGACAGTCGGCAACTGAAATCGGCGGCGACGCCGATCGGTCCCGCGACGCGCTGGTCGCCCGAGCCGACGAAGGAGAAGAGCGTGTCGGCGGGACCGTTGTAGCGGATGCCGCCGCTGAGCGGTGCGGCCTGAAGCCGCGTCATCCAGGATCCGGCGCCGGGCGGCAACGGGCGCAGCGAGGCTTGCAGCCGGCCGATCACGCTGCCGCGCTTGCGCATCACCGCGCTGGCGGTGCCGCCGTCGGCGAGCAGTTTGCCCGCAAAAGTAACGTCGACCGGCTGGCTGACGGTCGCCGCGGTGGTGCGGGTGAAATCGTCGATCGTCAGCCGCGCGTCGGCGCGTGGGAAGCTGTCGGCATTGGCCTGTTCGAAATCGAGGCTGCCGGTCGCCCGCCCGCCGAGGCCAAGATCGGGGTAGACCGCATTGAACATCGCAAGATTGACGCGGTCGAGCCGGCTCTGGAGCATGATGCCGTCGCCGAAACGCCCCGCGAGCCGCGCACTGCTGCCGCGGCCGAAATCGATATTGGTCGGCAGCAGTTCATAGCCGTCCTTGCCGGGGATGATGCGCGCCGGGCTGGTGGTACGGAAATTGATGCCGGTGGCGCGGCCCTGGACCGAGGCGCGCCACAGGTTCGGCTGAAGATCGGCATTGGCGGCGATGCGGAAGGGCACGCCGCTGGTTCCCTCGACCAGCGCCTGCGCCTTGCCGGTGCCATTCTGGTAATCGATCTTCACGCGCCCGACCGCGATGTTGAAATCGCGGATCTGCGTCTGCGCGACCTGGATATCGGCGATGATGCGCGGCTGGTCGTAGAGGATGACGTCGGCATCGACGATCGCCGAACCGATCGCGAGCTTCGCCGGCCCGGGCAGCACGACGTCATTCGCGCGGACGTTGATCGCCGCCGCCTGATATTCGCCCGCGGCGCTGAGCCGGACCAGCCCGCCGAGGCCCTGTCCCGACGCGTCGAGCTGGCCGACGAAGGGGCCGGCGGCGCTCTGGACGAGGCGGCCCTTGAAACCGATGCCCGACAGGTCGCCACGCTCGACGTCGATCGTCAGCGGACCCTTTGCGGTGAGCAGCACGACATCGGCGGCGAGCGGGCCATAGTCGGTGTCGCCGGTGGCCGCGAGGCGATAGCCGCCGGTCGCGCCGGTGATCCGCGCGACGAGGTTCTGGAGCCCGATGCCGAGCCCCGGACGATCGGCGGTGAGCGTGGCGCGCGGATCGGTGATCGTCCCGGCGAGTTGCAGCCCGAGCGGGCCATATTGGGTCGAGGAGGCGTGCGCGACGATCTGGATCTGGCCGTTGGGATTGTAACTCCCCTGCCCGCTGGTCACCCGCATCAAGGGCGCGTTGAGCCGCAGGTTCGAGAAGCGGATGACGCCGTCGGTGCCGTAGCGCACGTCGCTCGACGCCGTCGCATTGCCGCCAAGGACGTTGCGCACGCCCGAATTGAAAAGCTGCGTCGAGCGGGCGCGGACGCGGCCGACGATTTCGAACCCGCCGTTCGGCGCGGTCTTGAGGTCGGCGTCGGTGTCGATGTCAAAGACGCCGACGCTTTCGATGCGATAATCGTCGATCCGCCCGTCGATCGCGCCGGTGTAGAAGCCGCGATTGAGGTCGGCGATCAATATCGCCTTGGCGTCGATGCGGCTCGAGCGCAGGCGCATATTGTCGCTGAGCAGGCGACCGTCCTTGTACGCGAGGTCGCCGTCGAGGCGGACGTTGACGAGCGCGCCGCCGGCGACGGTGTCGAGCCCGCGGATGCGCGTCGCGCGGCCCGCGACGGGAATGATGATCTGGTCGGGATCGACGCGCGCCTTGCCGGTCAGGCTCAGCGCCTCGATCACGATATCGTTGACCGCGAGGCTGGTGGCGTTCGCCTGATATTCGACCGTCGGCAGGCGGAACTCGCCGTCGAGCCGGGCATTGGCGCGCAGTCCGCTGCCACGCACATAGGGCGCGACCGCGCCGGGCTTGAGCAGCACGAAGGCGATTTGCAGCCCGTCGTAACGGCTGGTGCCGAGGTCGATGCCGCCGCTGAGCCCGACGCGCGCTGCGTCGGAGGCGATGCGGCCGTCGAGATCGACCTTGCGTTCGTCGAGGCGCGCGATGAGGTCGATCGCGGTCTCGGGCGCGAGCAGGTCGGCGGCGGGCCCGGCGGCGAGCAGGCGCGCGGGCTGTGCGGTGCCCTTGATCGCGAAGGTGCCGTCGCGCGCGGCGAGGCCGAGGCGCGCGAGCGGCTGGGTGCCGAGATTGCCGGTGAGCGTGCCGGTCCAGGCCTTCCAGTCGCCCTTGCCCGACAGCTTGGCGGTCAGCGGCTCCTTGAACCCGCCCATCGCGGCGAGGACGCCGCCCTGCGGTGCATTGATATCGAGATCGACCGCGAGGCGGTTGGATTCGGGAACGGCGTCGAGGATCAGCGCGAGCTTGTCACCCTTGGCATCGGCGCCGATCGTTTCGGCGTTGGCGGTGACCTGCGCGCGGCGATCGGCGATCGCGACCTTGCCCGCGATGCGCGCTTCCTGCCGCTGGCCCGCGACCGGGGCTTCGAAGATGAAGCGATCAACCTGCAATCTGGCGATGTCGATATCGATGTCGGGAAGCAAAGGCTCGCCGGTGTCGGGGACCGGCTTGAAGGCGGGGATCCGCTGCATCGTGATCGTCCGTGCGCTCGCCGAGCGGATATCGATATGGTTCGAGAAATAGGCGAAGGGCCGCCAGTCGACCTTGACCTCGGGCGAGCGGATGAAGACGCCCTTGGGATCGGAGATCGTCAGGTCGCGGATCGACATCGCGCCGAACAGCGAGCCGTCGAGCCGGCCGATGCCGATCTTCATCCCGTTTTCGAATTCATATTTCTCGATCTGGGTGACGACGAAGCGGCGCCCGGCGTCGCTGTTGAGCCCGATCAGGAACAGGCCGACGAGCGCGACGAGGCCGAGGATCGCGATGCCCGCCCAGCGCGCGATGCGGCGCGGCCAACCCGGCTTCGCCTTCGGCGGCGGCGGGGTGTCGTCGAAGGCGTCGGTGTCGGCCATCAGAAGGCTTGCCCGATCGAGACATAGACGCTGACGCGTCCTTCGCCGGGCTGGCGGTTGATCGGGGTCGCGACGTCGAGGCGCATCGGGCCGAAATTGGTGTAGAAACGCCCGCCGATGCCGACGCCGTAGCGCAGGTTCGAGAAGTCAGGGGTCGAGCCGGTGTAGACCTGTCCCGCGTCGACGAAGCCGACGACGCCGTAATTGCCGAAGCGATAACGCGCCTCGACCGCCGCTTCGTTGACGCTGCGGCCGCCGATCGGGTCGTTGTTGGGGTCCTTGGGGCCGAGCTGCTGGTATCCGAAGCCGCGTACCGAGCCGCCGCCGCCGGCGTAGAAACGCCGCGAGGGCGCAATATTCTGGCGCGAGGAGCCGAGGATTGAACCGACGCGGACGCGGCCCGCGAGCACGATGCTGTCGGTGACCGGATAATAGCCGCTGACGTCGACGCGCGCGCGGGCATAGGGCGAGAAATCGCCGCTCAGCGATCCTTCGGGCTGGAGCAGCCCGGTGATGCGGAAACCCTTGGTCGGGTTGAGCAGGCTGTCGCTGCGGTCGATGCCGAGCTGGCCGGTCACACCCGCGATATAATAGAGGCTGCGGTCGCGGGCGCCGAGCAGGAAGCTGTAGTCGTCTTCGCTCGTCGCGATCAGGTCGAGCCCATAGGCGTAGGTGATCTTCTTCTGCCAGATCGGGGTGGATTCGCGGCTGACGCGGAAGCCGACGCGCCCGGTGAGCGCCTCGAAGGCGTCGTAGTTGCTGCGCGACGCCTCGGCGACGAGTTCGAAGGTGCGATCGCGGCGCCCGGCGTTCGAGCGGCGGAAAGTCACACCGAGCGCCTGTTCCTTCGTGCCCGCGAGGCCGCGGACGATCAGCGCGCCTTCGGGCGGGAAGAGGTTGCGATGCGTCCAACTGCCCTCGACGCGGATGCCCTCGCCCGTGCCATAGCCCGCGCTGGCGGCGAGCGTGCGCGGCGGGCCGGTCTCCTGCGTCACCAGCGTCGTCACATATTCGGTATCGTCGCCCGCGCTCTCGCCGGTCTTTTTGGCCTCGACCGACACCGTCGAGAACAGTCCGGTCGCGACGAGCGCTTGGCGAAGGTCGTCGGCCATCCGGCTGTCGTAGAGGTCGCCGCGCTTGAAGCGCGCGAGCAGTTCGACATGCTCGACGTCGAAGGCGAGATTGCCCGTCGTTTCGAAGCCGCCGAAGCGCGCACGCGGGCCGATATCGACGGGCAAGGTGTAGACACCGTCGCCGGTCGCGCCGTCGAGCAATATGTCGCGCTGGCCGACGACCGCGAAGGGATAGCCTTCCTCGGGCAGTTTGAGCGCGATCGCCGCCTCCGCACCCTGGACGCGCTGCGCGACGATCGGTTCGCCGATCGCGAGCGGGAAATTGTCGGCGATCAGCGTCGGCGGCACCGTCGGCGCGGCGTTGATGACGATGTCCGAGAGCGTGTAGCGCTTGCCCGGGACGACATCGATGATCGCGATCAGCGAACGCGGGCGCCGAGGCTGTGCCGGTTCCGCCGATGCCGCCGGCGTGGCCGCTCCTTGGCGGTCGCCACGTCCATTGCCGTTAGCATTATCGTTCCCGTCGCCCCCGCTGCGGTCGATGCGCGTTTCGACGCGGGCGTCATAATAGCCTTCGGACGCGAGGATGCGCTGCATCAGGTCGGCGTCGGCGGTCAGCCGCGCGCGGACCATCGAGGCATTGGCTGCTTCGCCGTCGCCGTCGTAGAGCGCCGACAGGTCGCCGAACAGGTCGGCGAGATCGGCGTCGGTGCCGTCGTCGGCGGGCGCGAGGCCGTTGACCTGTACCGTATAGGCGATCTTGACCGTCTCGTCGGCGGACTCGGGTTCGGCAAATTCGACGGGCTCCACATTGAAGCTTTCGAGCGGCGGCAGCGGTGCGGCGAGTTCGGCGTCGTTGATCGGCGCGTCGCCGATCGCCTCGACCGGGTCGCCGTCGGCGAGCGCCGGCGTCGGCGCGGGTTCGGAACCAGGCGGCGCGTTGCCCTGCGCCGCGGCCTTGGCGGCCTGCTTTGCCTCGAAATCGGCGATCGATTCGAGCGGCACGTTCAGCTCGGGGTCGTCCTCGGCCGAAATCTTCGGAATCGAGCGGTCGAACTCGTCATCCTCGATGATCGGTTCGACCGGCGGGAAGACCGCGTCGGGCGGCGGCGGGGTGGGTTTCGCCATCTCGGTATCGGCGAGCGTTTCGGTGACCGGCGGCGGTTCGGGCGCGTCCTGCGCAAAAGCCGCGCTTGCCGAGAGACCGAGCAGCGAAGCCGAAAGCGCGAGTAGCGGGCGCAAGGTGGCGCGTGCCGCGGGCCGGCGGTTGATTATGCGAGGATTTTCAGAAATTTGCATGTGCCGGCCGCCGTTCATCGGCTTGTGACCCGCAGCAGCGTGCGGCGCAACCGGATTCTCGCGCGATGCGATGGATGGTTGGCGATACGCAAATGATGATGATCCCCCTGCCGTTGCACAAGGCAACGTCGCGCAGGCCCAAGTGGTTCCGCGCGTTCAGCTTTCGCGGCGCAGCAGGTCGGCCATGATCGCGGCCTGGCGGTCGACCGACAGATTGGCGAGCGCATAGGCCCGTGCGCCCTCGTCGGCGAAATCGCCCTTGTCGAGCAGCTTGCCGAGCAGCGCCGCAAGGCCGTCGACATCGCCTTCGTCGAACAGATGCCCCTGCCCGCCCATCACCTCCGGGATCGCGCCCGAACGGCTGCCGACCATCGTGCGTCCGCACGCCATCACTTCCTGGATGACGCGGCCGTACTGCTCCTTCCACTTGGGGGTGCTGAGCGACGGCAGGACGACGATGTCGGCGGCGTTCATGTAGCGCGCCATGTCTTCATGCTTCGATTCAAAGAAGATGACGCGGTGCGAAAGCCCGAGCCGATCGATCTGCGCCTCGAGCTGCGCGGTATAGCCCGACGCGCCGATGAAATCGTCGATCAGGAATTGCCAAGGCCGCTCGCGGATGCGGTCGAGCGCGTCGATCAGGACATGGATGCCCTTTTCGGGGGTCTGGCGCCCGAAATAGGCGACCACCGGCTGGGTGAGACCGAGTTCGTCGCGCACCGCAGCACGCTCGGGCTCGGGAAGCGGCTGGAACAGCCGCGGGTCGAAGCCGATCGGCACCTGCGTCGCAGTCAGCCCCATCGCTTCGATCAGCGCGGTGCCGTCCTTGCTGAGCGTCAGCACGCGGTCGACCTTGCGCCTTGCCGAGCGGCGCAGCCACGCCTTGACGAGCGCCGAGGCGATGCCGGCAGGCTGGCGCGTTTCGAACGCCTTTTTGAGGTCGATGCCGAGGCTCTGCGGCATATTTTCGGCGGTCAGCGACCAGAGCCGGGCGTGCGGCGCGACCTGCTTTGCCTGCCGCACCATCATGCTGGCGGGGTCGCTGTCGCAATAGATATGCGTCGGCTGAAAGGCATCGACGACGGCCTGCAGGCCTTGGAGCGTATGGGTGCGCTGGTTGGTGCCGGTCAGGTCGAGCAGCGTCAGCTCGTAATTTTCGGGCGGAAAGTCGGGGGTATCGCGCCATTTTCCGCCGACGAAGTGTCGGCGCGGCACGACGAGGTGGACGGGCACACCGAGCGCGCCGATCTCGCGGAACAACGCGCGGTTCACCGGCTCGTGGCACGACAGCGAAATCGCGAGAAGGCGCGGACCCGTCACGCGGCGAACGCGGCGATGGTGTGGCGGGCTTCGTCGGCGATGCGCGCCGATGGGACCCAGCCGAGCGCGGCGAGGCGCGAAATATCGACTGTGAAGGGACTGCGGAAGGCATCGGTGCCGTCGCCATAGGCAATGGGCACGGGGCGCGGCGCGGCCCCCGCGATGCTCTCGGCGAGCGCCTGCATCGTAATCGCCCGCCCCGCACCGAGGTTGAAGATGTCGTTCCAGCCATTTCCGGCGCGGAGCAGGAGGTCGACGGCAGCGATCGCGTCGCCGAACGGCAGGATGTCGCGATAACTTTGGCCATCGTTGCGCAGGCTCATCGCCCCGTTTTCGGCGGCCTGACGGCAGAGGTCGAGGAAGATCAGTCCCGCCTGTTCGCCCAGATCGCGGTGCGCGGGCGCCCCGATCATGTTGGTTGGCCGGACGATCGCGATGCGGTCGGCGACGTCGCTGGCGGTGAGTTCGCCCTCGACCGCGAGATGCGCGTGGCCATAGGGATGGCCGGGTGCCTTCGGCATATCCTCGGTATAGAGTTCCGCCGCGTTGCCGCCGTAGACGTGGAAGGTCGAGAAGTGGATGAGCCGCTCCGCCCTGTCCTCGCGCAACGCGGCGAGGCAGGCGGCGGCGGTCGCTAGGCCCTGTTCCATCGCCGCGCCCGCGTCCTTGCCAGCCGCCTGCGCACCGGGCATGGCGAGATTGATAATGGCTTCGAAATCGCCGCCCGGCAGGCCGGCGTCGACCCTGCTATCATAATGGTGGGCCGCGATGCTCGTTTCACGCAGCCAGGCAGCGCGCGCGGGCGTGTCCGAGCGCACTGTCACCGCGACGTCCCAATCAGCGGCCAGCGCCCCGGCCAGCCGCGCCCCGAAATATCCGCTGCCGCCGACGAGCAGCAGCCGGCCGTCAGCCATGGCGGACGTCCCAGTTGTACGGAATCTTGTCGGTAAACGGATCCATGCGGTCGATCTCGTCGGCGCGGTGCGCGATCGTCGTGCAATTGGCGACGATCGCCGGATATTGGCCATAGCCCTTGAAACCGTTCCACACGAAGGGCGGCACCGTGACGAGGCAATAATTATCCTCGCCCATGAAGATTTCCTGGAGTTCGCCGCGCGTCGGCGAGCCTTCGCGATCGTCGTAGAGGACGAACTTGATGCGGCCGTGGACGACGGCATAGTTCAGCGTCATTTCGCTGTGGATGTGCCACGCCTTGATCGCGCCGGGCTGGACGCACGAGAAATAGATTTCGCCGAACTTCTCGAAATGCGGCGCATCGGCGCGCAGCATGTGCATGATCTTGCCGCGCTCGTCCGGAATCTGCCTGAGCGGTGTAATCAGCACGCCGTCGATCATAATATCCCCCTACAGGTTTGGATCAGGCCGCCCAGGCGAGCGACTTCGCCCGCGCTTCGGCGACGAAGCTTTCGATATCGTGACGCGTCCGCTCGAGCGCGGGAGCCTGTTCGGCAACGACCGCCCGGTACCAGCCCGCGGTCAGCGCGACCCCGCCCGCGAAGTCGAGCGTCGGCGCCCAGCCGAGCTTGTGATAGGCCTTGTCGATCGACAGGCCGAGCAGCCCGGCTTCGTGGACCGCGCCGGCTTCGGCCGCATCGACCCAGGTGCCGGTCCAATGCTTCAGGAATTCGGTCACGAGCCGTTCGACCGAGCCATTGGCCTCGACCCATGGGCCGAAGTTGAACGCCTCGGTGACGTCGGTCGGCGATTTCACCCGCGCTGTCGTCGCCGCACCGCCGAGCAGCGCGCCGAGCCAGAGATAGCCGCTCAGGGATTCGAGTACATGCTGCCAGGGCCGCGTCGCATGCGGATTGCGAAGGCGGATCGCCTCGCCCTTCGCGAGGCTGCGCACGCAGTCGGGAACGATCCGGTCGAGCGACCAGTCGCCGCCGCCGATGACATTGCCCGCGCGCACTGTCGCCATCTTCACGGGGCTGTCCGGCGCCGAAAAGAAGCTGCGGCGATAGCTGTGCGCGACGATCTCGGCGGCGCCCTTCGACGCGCTGTAGGTGTCATAGCCACCCATCGGATCGTCCTCGCGATAGCCCGAGAGCACTTCGCGATTTTCGTAGCATTTGTCCGAAGTGACACAGACCACCGCCGCCGGCTGGCCCGCGCGGCGCAGCGCGTCGAGCAGGTTGACGGTCCCCATGACGTTGGTGGCCATCGTTTCGACCGGATGGTCGTAGGAATAGCGGACGAGCGACTGCGCCGCGAGATGGAAGACATAGTCGGGCTTGTGCGCCGTCACCACATCGTACAGCGCATCGGCATCGCGCACGTCGCCGAGGATATGCGTCATCCGGTCGGCCAGTCCGAGGCTGTTGAAATGCGACGGGCCGTCGTCGACCTTGTGCGAGAAGCCGACGACTTTCGCGCCGAGCATCAGCAGCCATTCGGCCATCCACGAGCCCTTGAACCCCGTGTGGCCGGTCAGCAGCACGGTCTTGCCGCGATATGCGTCGCCGAACATCGCGCCGCTTACCACTTCTTCCAGGGCGCCTGCCCTTCGGCCCACAGCTCGTTGAGCAGCGAATATTCGCGCGGCGTGTCCATCGGCTGCCAGAAGCCGTTATGTTCGAACATCATCAGGTCGCGGTTCGCAGCGAGGCGCTCCATCGGCTCGCGCTCGAGGATCAGATCCTCGCGATCGTCGAGATAATCGTCGACGAAGTTGCGGTTGAAGACGAAGAAACCACCGTTGATGTGGCCGCCCGAGACCTGCGGCTTTTCGTTGAAGCTCGCGACGACGCCGCCCTCGGTACCGAGTTCGCCGAAGCGGCCCGGCGGATAGACGCCGGTGAGCGTCGCGGTCTTGCCATGGCCCTTGTGGAAATCGACCAGCGCCGAAATGTCGACATCGCCGACGCCGTCGCCATAGGTCGCGCAGAAATGGTCGACCCCGTCGAGATAGCGCGCGCCGCGGCGGATGCGCGCGCCGGTCATAGCGTCCTCGCCGGTTTCGGCGAGCGTGACCTTCCAATCCTCGGTCTGGTGCTTGTGGAACTGCAACCGGTCCTCGCCGCGCTTCGACAGGTCGACGGTGACGTCGGAGGACTGATTGGCGTAGTTGAGGAAGAAGTCGCGGATGATGTCGCCCTTGTACCCCAGCAGCAGGACGAAGTCGGTGATGCCGTGCGCGGCATAGATTTTCATGATGTGCCAGACGATCGGTTTGTCGCCGATCGGCACCATCGGTTTGGGCAAAGTTTCGGACACTTCGCGCAGCCGGGTTCCCCGGCCGCCACAGAGGATCAATGCTTTCATAGGGGTGAGCTCGTTCCGTTCTGATTGTCAGGATGCGGCGGAATCAATTGGGCTGGCAAGCGCCCGTTCGGTAGCCGCAAAGCCAAGACGCTGCAACGCGCTTCGAGCCTTGAATCGCAATTCATGTGCCGCAGAAAGTCACATAAGGTGCGGCTTCGGCGGGGCCCGGTTGCGCGTAGCCCGTCCACTCGGCGCGCTCGGCATAGGGCGCGCGAACAACCTCGAGCAACGCGAGGAAGGGCGCCATGTCGTCCGCCTCGGCGGCGGCCAGCGCCGCCTCCACCTGGTGGTTGCGCGGGATGTAGAGCGGGTTGACCGCGTCCATCGCCGCCGCGCGTTCGAGCGGGCCGATCGGTTCGCGTTCGAGTTGCGCCCACCAGGACGCGATCCACGGCGCCATCGCGTCGGGCGCAGGGAGCAGCGCCTCCATCGCGCTGGCATCGCCGCGCAGCAGCGTCGCGAGCGCGCGGAAGAACAGGGTGAAGTCGGGGCCATTCGCCTCGAGCGCGTCGAACAGCGCGTCGATCAACCCGGCGTCGCTCGAATGCGGGGTGCCGAGGCCGAGCTTTTGCCGCATCGTGGCGAGCCAGATGCCCCGGAACTGTTCCACGACGTCGGCGACGAGCTTTTTGGCGACCTCGACATCGTCGGGCTTCACCGCGTGGATCGCGGGCAGCAGCGCCTCGGCGAAGCGCGCCGTGTTCCAGTTCATGATCGCGGGCTGGTTGCCATAGGCATAGCGGCCGTTGGCATCGATCGAGCTGTAGACGCTGTTGACGGCGAAGCGGTCCATGAAGGCGCAAGGTCCATAGTCGATCGTCTCGCCGCTGACCGCGACATTGTCGGTGTTCATCACGCCATGGACGAAGCCGAGCCCCATCCATTTGGCGACGAGCAGGCACTGGCGCTCGATCACCGCCGCGAGCAGCGCGAGGTGCGGATTGGCGGCGTTCGCAAGCTCGGGGTAGTGGCGGCGGATCGTATAATCGGACAGCCGGATGACATGCTCGGCGCCGAGATGCGCGGCGAAGAACTGGAAGGTGCCGACGCGGACATGGCTGGCGGCGATGCGGGTGAGGACCGCGCCCGGGTGGGCGCGTTCGCGCTGGACACGGTCGCCGGTCGCCACCGCCGCGAGCGAGCGCGTTGTCGGCACGTGCATCGCCGCCATCGCCTCGGACACGAGAAATTCGCGCAGTACGGGGCCGATCGCGGCCTTGCCGTCGCCGTTGCGCGAAAAGGGCGTCGGTCCCGAGCCCTTGAGCTGCATGTCGAAGCGCTTGCCGTCGGGCGCGACGATTTCGCCGAGCAGCAGCGCGCGGCCGTCGCCGAGTTGCGACGAGAAATGGCCGAACTGGTGCCCGGCATAAGCGAAGGCGAGCGGATCGGCGCCGGCGGGCAAGGTCGCGCCCGAGAAGAGGCGCGCAAGCGTGTCGTCGTCGGTGTCGGCGGCGTCGAGCCCGAGCGTGGCGGCGAGCGTCTGGTTGAAGACGAGCAGCCGCGGCGCCGACGGCGAGGCGGCCTCGGCGGAGGCATAGAAGCCCTCCATCTCGCGGTGGAAGCTGTTGTCGAAGGCGATATCCATGCGGGTCTCCTCGCCTGCCCTATAGCGCGCCTCAGGCGTGGTGCGCGAGGAACCAGTCGTATGTGGCGGCGATGCCGTCGCGCAAGGCCACCTTCGGCGCCCAGCCCATGGCGGCGAGCTTGGCGTTCGACATGAGTTTGCGCGGAGTGCCGTCGGGCTTGCTGGTGTCGAGCGCGATCTCGACGTCGGCGCCGACGACCTCGGCGACGAGGCGCGCGAGGTCGATGATTGCGATGTCGCTGCCCGACCCGACATTGACATGGCCCGCGTCGGAATAGGTCTTCATCAGGAAGACGCAGGCGTCGGCGCAGTCGTCGACGTGGAGGAATTCGCGCATCGGGGTGCCGCTGCCCCACAAAGTCATGGCCTTCGCGCCGCTGGTCTTGGCCTCATGCGCCTTGCGCAGCAGCGCGGGCAGGACGTGGCTCGACGTCAGGTCGAAATTGTCGCCGGGGCCATAGAGGTTGGTCGGCATCGCCGAAATATAGTCGGCACCATATTGGCGGCGATAGCTTTGCGCGAGCTTGATCCCGGCGATCTTGGCGATCGCATACCATTCGTTGGTCGGCTCGAGCGGGCCGGTGAGCAGCGCCTCTTCGACGATCGGCTGCTCCGCAAACTTCGGATAAATGCACGACGAGCCGAGGAAACAGAGTTTCGCGACATCGGCGCGGTGCGCGGCGTCGATGATATTCGTCTCGATGACGAGGTTCTGGTAGAGGAAGTCGGCCGGAAAGCTGTCGTTGGCGAGGATGCCGCCGACCTTGGCCGCGGCGAGGAATATCGCGTCGGGCTTTTCGCGCGCGACCCAGGCGCGCACCGCCGCCTGGTCGAGCAGGTCGAGCGTGTCGCGGCCGGCAGTCAGTATCTCGCAATTCTCGTCAGCGAGCCGGCGCACGAGCGCACTGCCGACCATGCCGCGGTGACCCGCGACCCAGACGCGCTTGCCGGCGAGCGAAAAACTCTCAGCCATGCGACGGGGTCGTGCCGGCCTTATATTCTGCCAGGTCGGCGGCGACCATCTCGCGGCAGAGTTCGCGCACCGAGGTTTCGTGGCGCCAGCCGAGCTTCTGATGCGCCTTCGACGGGTCGCCGATCAAAAGATCGACTTCGGTCGGGCGGAAATAGCGCGGATCGACCTCGACCAGACAGGTGCCGGTCCTGGTGCAATGGCCCTTTTCGTCGACGCCCTCGCCCCTCCATTCGAGCGTGATGCCGACATCCTCGAACGCCCATTGGACAAAGTCACGCACCGGGGTGGTTTCGCCGGTCGCAAGGACATAGTCGTCGGGTTCGTCCTGCTGCATCATCAGCCACATGCCGCGGACATATTCGCGCGCATGGCCCCAGTCGCGCTTGGCGTCGAGATTGCCGAGATAGAGCTTGTCCTGCAGCCCGAGACTGATCGCCGCGGCGGCGCGGGTGATCTTGCGCGTCACGAAGGTTTCGCCGCGCAGCGGGCTTTCATGGTTGAACAATATGCCGTTCGAGGCGTGCATGCCATAGGCTTCGCGGTAATTGATCACGATCCAATAGGCGTAGAGCTTCGCCGCTGCATAGGGGCTGCGCGGATAGAAGGGCGTGGTTTCGCGCTGCGGCACTTCCTGGACGAGGCCGTAGAGCTCGGAGGTCGATGCCTGATAGAAGCGGCAGGTCTTTTCCATGCCGAGGATGCGCATCGCCTCGAGCAGGCGCAGCGTCCCGATCGCGTCGCTGTTCGCGGTATATTCGGGGGTCTCGAAACTCACCTGCACATGGCTCTGCGCCGCGAGGTTGTAGATCTCGGTCGGCTTGGTTTCCTGCACGATGCGGATCAGGTTGGTGCTGTCGGTCAGGTCGCCATAATGGAGATGGAACCGCGAGTTTTCGACATGCGGATCCTGATAGATATCCTCGATCCGGCTGGTATTGAACGAGGACGAGCGGCGCTTGAGGCCATGGACGATATAGCCCTTCTCTAGCAGCAGCCGCGCGAGATAGGCGCCGTCTTGTCCGGTAATTCCGGTGACAAGGGCGATTTTTTCCTGTTCAGCCAAGCGCTTGTTCCTCGTTCTGGGGAGAGGGTGGAGGCCGGTGGAATCCGGCTTGTTGAGCGGTGCTTCCCTTTCCGCGCCTAGCCCGCGAAGTCAACCGGGCTGTTCGCGCCCGCGCCAAACTTCGCCCTTGTTGCAATGCACCAGCATGGCTATCGCGACGCTCGACAACAGGAGACAGGGTTTGACCGTGCTCATCACCGGCGCCGCCGGTTTCATCGGTTTCCACCTCGCCCGGCGCCTGATGGGCGAAGGACGGGCGGTGATCGGGATCGATATCGTCAATGATTATTACGACCCGGCGCTGAAGCGCGCGCGCCTTGCCAGGCTGTCGGAAGAGTATGGCGATCTCTTCACCTTTCGCCAGGCCGATTTCGCGGATGCGAATGCGCTCGACGCCGCACTCGTCGACCTGAAATTCGCCGATATCGCGCATCTGGGGGCGCAGGCGGGGGTTCGCTATTCGATCGACAACCCGCGCGCCTATGTCCAGTCGAACCTCGTCGGCCACCTCAATTTGCTCGAAGTTGCGCGCGAGCGGCAGGTGCCGATGGTCTATGCCTCGTCTTCGTCGGTCTATGGCGGCAACAAGACCCTGCCCTTCCGCGTCGAGGACCGCGTCGACCATCCGATGTCGCTCTATGCCGCGACCAAGAAGGCCGACGAGTTGATGAGCGAGACCTACGCGCATCTCTATCGCATTCCGCTGACGGGGCTGCGCTTCTTCACCGTCTATGGCCCCTGGGGCCGGCCCGACATGGCGATGTGGATTTTCACCAAGGCGATTTTCAAGGGCACGCCGATCCAGGTGTTCAACGCCGGCGCGATGCGCCGCGACTTTACCTATATCGACGATATCGTGTCGGGCGTCGCGGCGTGCATAGCCAATCCGCCGTCCGACGATGGCGAACTGAAAGCGGGCGGCAGCGTCGCACCTCACCGGCTCTATAACATCGGCAATAACCGGTCCGAAGAGCTGACGCGGATGATTTCGCTGATCGAGGAAGCGTGCGGCCGCGAAGCGATCAAGCAGATGGCGCCGCTGCAGCCCGGCGACGTTCCCGAAACCTATGCCGACATCAGCGCGATTTCGGGCGACCTCGGTTATGAACCGACGACGCCGATCGACGTCGGCATCCCGAACTTTGTGAACTGGTATCGCGATTACCACGGCCTCTGACGCCTGCCCCTCTCCCAAGGAACAGAATAGACATGAAAATCGTCGTCGTCGGGCTGGGTTATGTCGGGCTGCCGCTCGCGGTCCAGCTTGCGAAACATTTTGTTACAATCGGGCTCGACAGCAATGTCGGGCGTATCGCCGAGTTGAAGGACGGACATGATCGCACCGGCGAGGTCGAAGCCGCGGCGCTCGGCGCAAGCACGCTGGCGCTGACCAGCGATGCCGCCGATGGTCGCGGCGCCGACCTGTATATCGTCACCGTGCCTACCCCGATCGACGCGGACAATCGTCCCGACCTGTCGCCGGTACGCAGCGCGACGCGCACCGTTGCGGCGCTGCTCGATCCGGCCAAGACCCCGACGATCGTCTATGAAAGCACGGTCTATCCCGGCGTTACCGAGGATATCTGCGGGCCGATGATCGAACAGTTGTCGGGCCTGACGCGCGGCCGCGACTTCTTTCTCGGCTATTCGCCCGAGCGCATCAACCCGGGCGACCGCGAGCACACGGTCGACAAGATCATGAAGGTGCTGGCGGGCGAGAATGAGGCGGTCACCGAGTTGCTCGCCACCGTCTATGGCAAGGTGACGAGCGGCGGCGTGTTCCGCGCCCGCTCGATCCGTGCCGCCGAGGCCGCCAAGGTGATCGAGAATGCGCAGCGCGACATCAACATCGCCTTCATGAACGAAGTGACCAAGATTTTCTCGGCGCTCGATATTTCGGTATGGGACGTGCTCGACGCGGCGCGAACCAAATGGAATTTCCTGCCCTTTGAGCCGGGTCTTGTCGGCGGCCACTGCATCGGGGTCGACCCCTATTATCTCAGCCACCGCGCGCAGGAATTGGGTATCGACCCGCAGGTCGTGCTGTCGGGTCGCGCGACCAATGACGGTATGGCGCAGTGGATGGCCGACGGCATCGACGCCGCGCTCGGCAAGCCGGGCGCCGCGATCCTCGTGCTGGGGCTGACCTTCAAGGAAAATGTTCCCGACCTGCGCAACAGCAAGGTCATCGATCTGGTCGAGGCGCTGCGTAGGCATGGGCATGCGGTCGCGGTCCACGACCCGCACGCCGACCCTGCCGAAGCGCGGCACGAATATGGCCTCGATCTGGCACCGATGCCCGAAACGCCGACCTATGACTGCGTCGTCGGCGCGGTACGGCACGACGGTTTCCGTGCGCTCAAATACGCCGATCTGGCCGCGATACTCCGCCCCGACGGACTCGTTGCCGACCTCAAACATATGTGGAATCCCGAATACGATGATACCGTTACGCCTCTGCGTTACTGGTCGATTTGACCCTACAGGGGTGGCGTTCGTCGTATTTCCTGCTTAAAGCCCCGGGCAACGAAAATAATGGAAGAATGAATGTCGCGTTCCCGGGAGTCTCTGTTCGATCGCTGGTTTCTGGCGATTTTCCTTATCGCAATCCTGCTGTTCGGCGGCTCCGCACGGGTCGATAGCGGCGGGCTGGTGGTCGTGCGCACGCTCGCCATCGTGGCGATCGCGATAGCCCTTCCCTATTGGCGCGACGAATATGGGCGCGACCGCCTCCAGCGTAGCCGCCCCCTGTTGCTGCTTATTGGCGCGGCGGCGGCGTGGATGCTCATCCAGCTGATTCCCCTGCCCGCTGGCCTTTGGTCGGCGCTGCCCGGTCATGGCGAACTTGCAGCGCGGATGACCGCCGCCGGGGTCGAGATCGGCTGGCGTCCGCTGGCGCTGTCGCCGGGCCGCGCGATCCATTCGCTGCTTGACTTGCTGGTGCCGCTTGCGGTGGTGCTGATCGTCGGCCGAACTTCCGACCCCGATCTGCGCCAATTGCCGCTCCGCTTGCTCGCCTTCCTCGGCGTCGCGGCAGTGTTCGGCGTGCTGCAACTGCTCGGCGGCGAAGGCGCACCCTATTTCCACCGCATCACCAACACTGGCGCGGCTGTCGGCTTCTTTGCCAATCGCAACCATCATGCCGTGTTCCTGGCGCTCTACTGGCCGCTGTTGCTCTGGTTTCTCCACGGCCGCAACGACCGCGCCGGCAGTCACGCCGCGACGCTGCTCGGGGTGCTGGGTGGGGTTGCGATAATGCTCGCGATCATGGCCACCGGGTCGCGCGCCGGGCTGGCGATCGGCGGGGTCAGCTTCCTCGCGACCAGCGCCCTGCTGTATCGGATGCGTTCGGCGTCGGTCGGAACCGAATCCGCAGCGAAGATCGTGCAGATTACGCTGATCGCATCGATCGTCGGGACGCTTGCCGGGGCCGCCGCCATGCTGCTCTTCGGCTCGGGCTTCATGGACCGTCTCGATCGGGGCGATGTCGTCGCCGACCTGCGGTTCGCGGTGCTGCCGACGCTCAACGCGATGATCTGGAACTATGCGCCGTTCGGCGGCGGTTTCGGCAGCTTCGAGGCGGCGTACAAGATTGTCGAGCCGGTCAATCTGCTGTCGCTGCAATATCTCAACCACGCCCATAACGACTATCTTGAGTTGTTGATCGACGGCGGTTTGCCGGCGCTTGCGCTGCTGATCGCTTGGGTGCTGATCGCTTGGCGCGGCATCCGGAGCGGCTGGCGACACGAACAATCGGCGCCGACCGACCGGATCGGCCTCCTGGTCTCGATTATGATGCTCGCGATCTTTGCGGGCGCCAGCCTTGTCGATTATCCGCTGCGCACGCCGGCGCTGGCGGCGATGGCGACGCTCGCGACGGTGCTTATCTATCGCCGCCCCGACGTCCCGAGCGCCCGGCGCAAGGGGCAGCGCACGTCGACGGGCTTCCGCTGAGCCGGCCTTGCGCTGGGACATAGGTTTGATTTTGCGGTTTCCTTTGCCGGGCGAGCGGGCTAGTCCCTCTGAAGCCGGCAGATAAAAAAAGGGAAGATGTTTCGGTGAACTTTCGTTTGGCTATCGCTAGCCTGACCGCCGCCTGCCTTTTGGCCGGTTGCGGCGGTACCCCGCAGCTCGTGAGCACGCCGACGCTCCAGGTGTTCGACGGCAATTCGCTGCCTGCGCCGAGCGGCGCTGACCTGGTCGGCGACACGCGTCCCTATCTGATCGGCCCCTTCGATCGACTGAGCGTCGACGTCTATGGCGTTCCCGAACTCAGCAAACTGGTGCAGACCGACGCTGCGGGCATGATCTCGTTGCCACTGGTCGGCCAGATCAAGGCATCGAACCAGACCAGCGCCGAACTCGCCGACGCGATCGAGCAAAGGCTGGCGCGTTTCGTCCGTCGCCCGGATGTCAGCGTCAATGTCACCGAATCGGTCAGTCAGGTCCTGACGGTCGAGGGCCAGGTGGCGCAGCCGGGCCTGTATCCAGTGGTCGGCAAGATGTCGCTGCTCCGCGCTGTGGCGCTCGCCAAAGGGACGACCGAATATGCCAAGCTCGACGATGTCGTGATTTTCCGCACGGTCGGCGGCCAGCGGATGGCGGCGCTCTATAACCTCAAGTCCATCCGCACGGGCGTCTATGACGATCCCGAAGTCTTTGCCAACGACGTCGTCGTGGTCGGCGACTCGCCTGGCCGCCGCCTGTTCAAGGATATCCTGGCGACCACGCCGCTGCTGGTCTCGCCGATCGTTGCGCTCATCAATTAAGATTTGCAGGAAGTTCGACTCGTTCCATGACTGACGCAATTCCCAAGACCCCGATCTTGCCGATCCCGGCCAGCCAGACCGCCGATGGCGATCCCGCGCGGCAGGCCGGTGGCTTCGCGACGGCAATGCCGTGGATCCTGCAATATTGGCGCGTCGCGCTGCGCTGGAAATGGGTGATCATCGGTACGATCATCGCCTGTCTGATCGGCGGCGCGATCTATACGATGCTCGCCCAGCGCATCTATACCGCCAATGCGCGGATCGAGATTTCGCGGACCGAGTCCAAGGTGCTCAACATGAGCGGGGTCGAGCCCGAGCGCGGCGGCCGCGTCGAGCAGGAATTCTATCAGACGCAATATAATCTGCTGCGCGCGCGTTCGCAGGCCGAGCGTGTCGCGAAGAGCCTGAATCTGGCGCGCGACCCGGCGTTCCTCGCGGCGTTCGGCGGCAAGGCGCCGCCCTCGTCGCTGCGCGTGATGTCGAAGGCCGAACTCGATTCCGCGACGCGCAGCGTAGCGGCCCAGCTGAGCTCCGTGGTTCAGGTCAAGCCGGTCGTCGGATCGGCGCTGGTCGATATTTCGGTGTCGACCCCCGATCCCGAACTGTCGGCGCGTATCGCCAACAGCTGGGCGGAGAATTTCATCGCCGCCAACCTCGAGCGTCGCTATGATTCGGCGTCCTACGCCCGCCGCTTCCTCGAGGACCAGCTCCAGCAGACCAAGGCCAAGATGGAAGAGGCCGAACGCGAGATGATGACCTATGCCGAACGGCAGGGCATCCTCACCATCTCGCAGTCGGACAGCAGCGACCCGAAGGCGCCGACCGTCGAACGGTCGATCACCGCGACCGACCTTGTCGCGCTCAACGACGCGCTGAACAAGGCGACGATCGAGCGCATCGCGGCCGAAGGCGCGCTGAAGGGCGCAAGCGGGCAGGCCTCCGCCGTCGCCAGCGGCAGCGGCAGCGTCGCCGGCCTTCGCCAGCGCAAGGCCGACCTGCAGGCCGAATATGCCAAGCTGATGGTCATCTTCCAGCCCGACTATCCGCCGGCGCAGGCACTCGACCGCCAGATCAAGGAAATCGACCGCGCGATCGCGACCGAGCTGAACCAGGTCGGCGGGTCGGGCGTCGCAGCCGCCCGCGCCGCCTACACCGCCGCGCTGGCGCGCGAGGAAGAGCTGCGTTCGCGCGTTTCGGGAACCCGCACCAACTTGGTCGACGAGCGCCGCCGCAGCGTCCAGTACGGCATCCTGCAGCGCGAGGTCGACACCAATCGCGAGCTCTATGACGGGCTGCTCCAGCGCTACAAGGAAGTCGGAATCGCCGGCGGCGTCGGCACGAACAATGTCGCGATCGTCGATCGCGCGCTGCGTCCGGGCGCGCCGTCGAGCCCGCGGCTGATCAACAACATGTTCACCGCCTTGCTCATCGGCCTCGCGCTCGCCGCGCTGCTGACGATCATCCTCGCGCAGATCGACACCACGGTCCGCGACCCGGCAGAAGCGCAGGAGGTCACCGAACTGCCGCTTCTGGGGGTCATCCCGGACACCGACAACGAACTGGCGATCGAGGAGGTGCGCGACCGCAAGTCGTCGCAGTCCGAAGCCTATCTGTCGGTCCAGACCGCGCTGCGCTTCTCGACCACGACGGGTGTGCCGAAGTCGCTCATGTGCACGTCGACGCGCAAGGGCGAAGGCAAGTCGACCTCCTCCTATGCGCTGGCGCTGTCGCTCCACCGCATCGGCCGTACCGCGATCGTTGTCGACTGCGACCTCCGTTCGCCGTCGGTGCATCGCCTGGCGGGCGTCGCCAATGGCGCGGGCACCAGCAACTTCCTGTCGGGGAACAACGACATCATGTCGATGATCCATCATGACGAGCAGGATGGTCTGGCGTTCATCACCGCGGGCCCGATGCCGCCGAACGCGGCCGAACTGCTGTCGAGCGACCGGATTGCCGACCTGGTCGAGGCGCTGGGCAAGCATTACCAGCATGTCGTGCTCGACGCGCCGCCGGTCCTGGGTCTGGCCGACTCGCCGCTGCTCGGCAGCAAGGTCGAGGGCGTCGTCTATTGCGTCGAAGCCGAAGGCGCGCGCACCAACGCGATCCGCTACTCGCTGGCCCGCCTGCGCGGCGCCGGGGCGACCCTGCTCGGCGTGGTGCTGACCAAGTTCGACGAAAAGCGCGCCTATTACGGCTATGGTTATGAATATGGTTATGGCTATGCCGACGCGCAGCCGGGGGAATAAGGCCGCAGTCGGGGGCAGGAAGATCGGGAGCACGGCGGCGCGGCAGATGTCGCGCCTGCCGGGCCGCGATACCATGCTCTACATCGCTGCGGCGGTGATCGTGTGGCTGCTGGTGACGCTGTTCACCGCGTCGTCGGTGATGGCGAATTACAGCCCGGGACGCGCGCTGTCGCTCAACCCGTTCAATGCGACCGTGAAGGCGCGGATCGCCAACGACCTTGTCTATGCTACCGGCGACGCGCGGCAGATTGGCGCCGCCGCGAAGCTGAGTCGCGAGGCGCTGGACGGCAATCCGACGCTCGCGGGCGCCTATCGCATGATTGGTCTCGACAACGCCCGCACCGGCAAGCCGGTCAGGCCGGCGATCCTCGCGGCGACCTATCTGACGCGCCGCGACTATGTCGCGAACCTGTGGCTGATCGAGGACGCGGTAAAGCGCGGCCGCATGGATCAGGCGATGACTGATGTCGACGCCTCGCTGCGCACGTCGTTGCGCGGGCAGGCTCTGCTGTTCCCGATCCTAGGCAAGGCGATCGCCGAGCCCGAGATGAAGCCGCAGTTCGTGCGCCTGTTCCGCGCCAGCCCGGACTGGCTGCCCAATTTCCTGAGCTATTACATCGGGTCCAAGCAGAAAGCGGCACCGCTCGCACAGGTTATCCTGCCGATCCGCAAGGACCTGCCCGCCAGCTATGACCAGCTCGATCGCACGCTGATCGGGATGATGGTGGTCCAGCATGATTTCGACGCAGCGCGCGCCTATGAGCGCAGCATCGCGGGTCCCGGCACGAAGGGCGGGGCGTCGATCGTCCACAACAGCCGCTTCGAGGAAGAAGGCCCCTACCCGCCGATCGACTGGCACCTGATCCGCGAATCGGCCTATGGCTCGGACATCGAAAAGGGGCCGAAAGCCAACCGCCTGCTCGTCGTGTCGGACGAGGAGCGGCCCAATCTGGTCGCGCGCCAGCTCGTCCAGCTCACCCCCGGCACCTACCGCCTCGCCACGCGCGGCAAGCTGCTCACGGGCAACGACGATGCGTCGGCGGTGTGGCGGGTCGCCTGCGCCGAACCAGGCAAGTCGGGCGAGCTGGCGAACATCAAA
>NZ_LYVN01000032.1 GCF_001990265.1 Sphingopyxis sp. KK2 | reverse complement strand
CCATTGCTCCTCGCTCGGCAGCGCCTTGCCCGCCCATCTGGCGTAAGCGAGCGCGTCGTCATAGGCGATCTGCACCACCGGTTCGCGGTCGCGCCCGGCGATCGCGGTGTCGGGGCCGGCGGGGTGGCGCCACTGCGCGCCGACGACCCAGCGCCACCAGTTCGGGTTGCCGTCGGTGGGCGCGGTGAACACCGCGCCGCCGGGGACGAGCATCTCGGGCGGCGCGCCGGGCAGTTTCGGGGGATCGCGTTCGGCGATCGTCCTGTAGCCCGTGGCGCGGACAAATTCGGCAAATTCGCCGTTGGTAACCTCGTGCGTCGCCATCCAGAAGCCCGCAACGGTGACCCGCTTCTCGGGCCCCTCCTCGGGCAGATGCGCGTCGGCGCCCATCGCGAAGGTCGCGCCGGGGATCCAGACATAGTCGGCCTTCGGCATCGCGGGGCATGTCGTCTTTGCCGCGACCGCGGGCGTCTCCTCGGGCTTGTCGGCGCAGGCGGCGAGCAGGCCGACGATGACGAGCAGCGTCGCGCGCTTCATGCGATCAGCGCCTCGACCATCTTTGCGACCACCGCCCCGGCTTCGTCGACGGTCAGCCCCTGGTCGTGGCGCAGCGCGCGCCAGGTCTGGAACGAGAGCGTCACGCACAAAGCCTCGCGCGCGACGCGGTCGGCGAGCACTTCGTCGGGGAGCAGCCGGAACAGCAGGTCGCGTTCGAGCGCGACGACCTGGCCATATTGGCCCATCAGGAAGGGCGACTGGTAACGCTTGATATTGGCCGCGAGGCGGAAGGGCAGCATCGTTTCGAAGACGCGGACGCGGCGCGCGGCGATGTCGCGTATGTCGTCGCGCCAGTCCTTGCCCGCATAGGGCGCGCTGACGATCGGCATCACGCGCTCGGCGATGGTTTCGGACATTTCGCGGTAGAGCGTGTCCATGTCGTCGAACTGGCGGAACACCGTGCGCAGGCCGACCCCCGCCTCCTCGGCGACGCGCGCGGCGCTGGGCGACAGGTCGCCGCGGTCGATGAGGTCGAGCATCGCGGCGACGATGCGCGCGCGGCTCGACCGGCTGCGCTCGCGGCGTCCGTCGACGCGCGGTGCCGCTTCGGCCTCGATCTTCGCTTTTGCCCTGGCTGCCATATCTCCCCGCTGGCCCAGCTTGGCGCCGGGGTCAATGCGATCTTGCGCGCGACGCGATATAATGACACAAATAGTGCCATAATATCGACCAGAATCGAAAACGGGTGGGGCTATGAAGAAAAGATGGGTGGCGCTCGGCGTGCTCGCACTGCTCGGTGCGGGGGGATATTGGGCTTATAAAGCCAATACATACCGCCTGCCCGGGCTGATTTCGGACTGGCGCGACCCCGTGCAGCCGAACCGGCCGGTGACGTGGGAGGCGGGACCCGCGACCGCGCCGGCGCTTCCGCCCGGGAGCAAGCGGCCGCCGAACATCATCCTGATCGTCGTCGACGACCTCGGCTTCAACGACATCAGCCTCAACGGCGGCGGGGTCGCGGGCGGGATCGTCAAGACCCCGAACATCGACGCGCTCGCGCGCGAGGGGATGAATTTCACCACCGCCTATGCCGCCAACGCGACCTGTTCGCCGTCGCGCGCGGCGATGATGACGGGGCGCTACCCGACGCGCTTCGGTTTCGAATTTACCGCGGTGCCGGTGCAGTTCGCCGAGAATATGGCGCATGGCGACGGGATCGGACCGCTGAACACGATCTTTCACAAGGAACTGATCACCCCCGACGTGCCCGACTATCCCGACATGGGGGTGCCCGCGAACGAGGTGACGATCGCCGAGGCGGTGAAGGCGGCGGGGTACCACACGCTGCACATCGGCAAATGGCATTTGGGCGAGGCCCCCGCCCTGCAACCGCACGCGCAGGGTTTCGACGAGAGCCTCGCGGTGCTCGGCGGCGCGGCGATGTTCCTGCCCGAGGACGATCCCGACGTCGTCAACGCCAAGCTCCCATGGGACCGCATCGACCGTTTCCTGTGGGCAAACCTGCGCCATGCGGTGAGCTTCAACGGCAGCCAGCGTTTCCACCCCAAGGGGCATATGACCGACTATTTCGCCGCCGAAGCGACGCGGGCGATCGAGGCGAACCGCAACCGGCCCTTCTTCATGTATCTCGCGTTCAATGCGCCGCACACGCCGCTGCAGGCGACGCGCGAGGAGTATGACCGGCTGCCGCAGATCAAGGACGAGAAGACGCGCGTCTATGGCGCGATGATCGCGCAGCTCGACCGGCGGATCGGCGACGTGATGGCGAAGCTCAAGGAACTCGGCATCGACGACAACACGCTGGTGATCTTCACCAGCGACAATGGCGGCGCCTGGTACACCGGGATCGACCGGTTGAACGCGCCCTATCGCGGGTGGAAGGCGACTTTCTTCGAGGGCGGCATCCGCACCCCCTTCTTCATGCGCTGGCCGGGCGCGATCGCGGCGGGATCGACGCGCGCCGACCCGACGGGGCATCTCGACATCTTCTCGACCATCGCCGCCGCGGCGGGGGCGAAGCTGCCGGCGGGCCGGCAGATCGACAGCGAGGATATATTGGCGGGGCCCGCGAAGCGGCCGGCGATGTTCTGGCGGTCGGGCGACTATCGCGCGGTGCGCGCGGGCGACTGGAAGTTGCATGTGACCAAGCGGCCAGTGAAGACGCGCCTCTATAATCTCGCGCTCGACCCCACCGAGCAGACCGACCTGTCGGCGCGCGAGCCACAGCGCGTCGCGCAATTGCGCGCGATGATCGAGGCGCAGAACAAGGACATGGCGAAGCCGATCTGGCCGGGGCTGATCGAGGGGCCGGTGCGCATCGACGTGCCGCTCAATGCGCCGTGGAAGGACGGACAGGACTATGTCTATTGGACCAACTGAGGCCGCGCCGCGGCGCCCCTCGCCCACCGGCTGATTTTGGGTTAGCATGCCCCCGCGACGCGGCCGGGCAGAGCCGCAGCGCGGGAGACAGTGCATGACCGCCGAGCTCGTCGAGACGATCCAGTCGACCATCCAGCCGAACGATCACCCCTATATGCAGGGCGCCTGGCGGCCGACGTTCAACGAATGGAATGCGATCTTCGCCAATGGCGATGCCGAAGTGATCGGCACGATCCCCGACGACATCGACGGCGTCTATGTGCGCACCGGCGAGAACCAGGTCCATGAGCCGATCGGGCGCTATCACCCCTTCGACGGCGACGGGTTCATCCACGCGATATCGTTCAAGGACGGGCGCGCGAGCTATCGCAGCCGTTTCGTGCGGACCAAGGGGTTCGAGGCCGAGAAGGAAGCGGGCCGATCGCTATGGGCGGGGCTGATGGAGCCGCCGCACAAATCGACGCGCCACGGCTGGGGCGCGCAGGAGTGGCTGAAGGACAGTTCGTCGACCGACGTCGCGATCCATGCGGGCAAGATCATCTCGACCTTCTACCAGTGCGGCGAGGCCTATCGGCTCGATCCCTTCACGCTCGAACAGCATGGTACCGAAAGCTGGGTGCCGCTCGACGGCATTTCGGCGCATTGCAAGGTCGACCCCGCGACTGGCGAACTGCTGTTCTTCAACTATTCGAAGCACGCGCCCTTCATGCATTATGGCGTCGTCGGCGCGGACAACAGGCTCAAACATTATATCCCGGTGCCGCTGCCCGGACCGCGCCTGCCGCACGACATGGCCTTCACCGAAAATTACGCGATCCTCAACGACATGCCGCTCTATTGGAGCCCCGAACTGCTCGAAAAACGGCTGCACGTCGTGCAATTCCATCCCGACGAAAAGACGCGCTTCGCGATCATCCCGCGCCAAGGCCAGCCTGAGGATATCCGCTGGTTCGAGGCCGAGCCGACCTACACGCTGCACTGGCTGAACGCGTGGGAGGAAGGCGACGAGATCATCCTCGACGGCTATTATCAGGAAGAACCGATGCCGAAGTCGCGGCCCGACGCGCCCGCAGGCTATGAACGGATGATGGCCTATCTCGATCAGGACCTGATCCGGCCGCGGCTCCACCGCTGGCGTTTCAACCTGGTGACCGGCGCAACGACCGAGGAACGGCTCGACGACCGCAACCTCGAATTCGGGATGCTGAACCAGCGCCACGCGGGGCGGCGCTATCGTTACGCCTATAGCGCGATCCCCGAGCCCGGCTGGTTCCTGTTTCGCGGGCTGGTGAAGCACGACCTCGAGGCGCGGACAAGCGAGGACTATGAATTCGGCCCCGGCCGCTTCGGCAGCGAGGCGCCCTTCGCGCCGCGCATCGGTGCCACACAGGAGGACGACGGCTATCTGGTCTCCTTCGTCGCCGACCTCGAGGCCGACCGATCCGAATGCGTGCTGATCGACGCCAGGGATATCGCGGCGGGACCGGTGTGCCGGATCATCCTGCCCGAGCGCATCTGCGCCGGCACGCACAGCGTCTGGGCGAATGGCGACGATATCGGCATGGGACCGAACGGCATATTGGCGGCCTGACCAGCGATGCCGCGCGCAACCCCGTTGAATCGCCGCGCATTTCGCCCTAGCCCCGGGATCATCATCCAGAGGAGGCGGTCATCGACATCGATCGGGCACAGGAGGAATTGCGCGCAGCCTATCAGGGCGGCGCGCCGGGGGTTTTGATTTCGGGGCTGGCGTGGCTGATAGCCGACGCGGCCTGGTATGTGATGGACGGCTTTATCGCCTTCCTCGTCCTGCTCGTCGCCGGCATGCTGATCTTTCCGCTGTCGCTGCTCGTCGCGCGGCTGTTCCGCGCGCCGCGCGTGTCGCAGGGCAATGCGCTGAACAAGCTAGCGATCGAGGCGACGATCCCGCTCTTCGCCGGGCTGCTGATCGCGTTCGTGCTTGCGCCCCGTTCGCCGGAATTCGCCTTTGCAGCGCTAGCGATCGTCATTGGCGCGCGCTATTTCGCCTTTGCGACGCTCTATCGCGAGCGCGTCTATTGGCTGCTCGGTGGCGCGCTGTTCCTGATCGGCACCGGCTTTGCGGTGCAGGCGGGCGCGCTGCCGGTGCATGTGACGCTGGCGGTGGGCGCCGCCGAACTGCTGTTCGGGGCGCTGCTGTTCACCCGGTGGAACGCTGCGGCCGCGGCGGCACCGGCCGCCGCCTGAGCGTCAGGCCGAGGCGGCCGCCTGCTGGCGCGCCGCCCACAGCCCGAAGCCCGCGATGATCGCATAGCAGACGAGCGGCACCGCGAGCGCGAGGCGGAGATCGATATCGGCGACTAGCCCGAACAGGAAGGGCACGATCGCGCCGCCGATGATCGCGGTGCACAGGATGCCCGAGGCCTGCGGCGTGCGATCGCCCAGCCCCTCGGTCCCGAGGCTGAAGATCGTCGGGAACATCAGCGAGTTGCAGAAGCCGACGAGGATCAGCGCCCAGCCCGACAATGCGCCCGTCGTCACCGCCGACAAAACCACCAAGCCAATTGCCCCCAAAGCGAATGCACTCAGGATTTTGCCTGGTGCCACCGCTTCCTGCTTGTCCAACTGTAGTAGCTGTTCAAGCCTATGGATCGCGAAAAAGAGCCCATAAATTATCGCGCACAGGCCCGCCAGCATGGCGAGTGCGCCAAAGTTCTGTTGGTTGATGAGATTTATTACTGCCGCGCCAACAGCAATTCCCGACAGAATCACAAACGGCATTTTCACGACCGATGTTCTGAGGATGAAGCCGCCGAGAATGCGGCCGATCAGCGCGCCGAGCCAGTAGATGGCGACGAGCTTGCCCGCGGCCTGGAGCCCCAGCCCCATCACGCTCTGGTCGCCGAGATAGGCGATGAGGTTCGAGCCGATCGCGACTTCGGCGCCGACATAGACGAAGATGCACAGCGCACCGAGCTGGACGCGGCGGTTGTGGGTGAGCAGGTCCCACGTGCCCTCGAGCTTCATCGCATCGGCCTTGGCATGGTCGAGCGCCGAGCGGTTGAACCAGAAGATCGCCGCGATGACGAGCATCAGGATACCGAGCCACATGTAAGCCGTGCCGATCGACGCCCCTTCGGCGACGCGATAGGCCTGGATCTGCACATCGGTCGAGGTTTCGGGGTCGAGCGGCTTGCCGTCGCCGAGCAGGAAGGTCGCGCCGCCATAAACCATCAGGAAGACGCCGACCGAATTGAACGCTTGCGCGAAGGTCAGCCGGCTGTGCGAGGTCCTGGCCGGGCCGAGCGTGGTGATCACCGGGTTCATCGCCACCTGGAGCACGGTGATCCCCGCGCCGATGCAGAAGAGCGCGGCGAGAAAGCCGGGGTAGGAGGCGGCTGCCGACGCGGGCACGAACAGGAAGGCGGCTGCCGCGATGATGACGAAGCCGAGCACGAAGGTGCGGATATAGCCGAGTTTCGACATGATGATCCCGGCAGGGATCGAAAAGGCGCCATAGGCGATGAAGAACGCCATCTGGACGAGGTTCGCCTGCGCGTGCGTCAGGTGGAACATCGACTTGAACTTGCCGACTAAGAGGTCGTTGATGTTGGTCACCCCGCCGAGCAGGAAAAAGACCGCAAAGGCGAGGACCAGCACGACCAGCGTGCTGCCTCGGCTCCTGCCATCGGTTCCGCCCGCATCCGGGCCCGCACTCGTCGCGACGTTCGGCGCCAATGCCATGTCTCTCTCCCCGATATTCTTTTATGTCTGTGCCGAAAGTCTCGTCATTTCGCCTTTGGCGGGCAAGGCAGATTCTCGCCCACCGCCTGCACATTCGAATGTAGCAAGGTGGCGGCGAAACCCTTGTCGGCGCTGAGGCTGAGCGCATAGTCGAGCTTGGTCAGATTGGCGCCCGCATCGGCGAAGCAGCGCAGCGGGATGCGGAACGAACTGACCTGACCCTTGGGCGCGGCCTTGACCCAGTCCGAGATGTCGAACGCCTGCCCGCCCATCGCGAGCGTGACCGGGCCGGTGCCGGGCGCATCGACGCGCCACTCGACGCGCAGCGCGAAGCTGTTGTTGAGCTGGCGCGTCAGGTCGGCATAGGGGCCCGAAAGATGGAAGGCGGCGGGGCCGGTCCAGACGAAGCTCTTGCCGTCCTCCTGCGCCTTCACATCGACCGAGCGTGCCTCGATCAGCCCGCCGGGGCTCGATACCGGGGCGGATTCGACGGGGCGCGAGCCGCCCGCGTCGGTGACGGTGAGCACCCATGGCGCGCGCGCGCGGCCGCCGGCGAAATAGGTTTCGACATTGAGCGCGGCGGCGACGTCGATGCCCATGTCTTCGGACAGCGGTCCGACGGGCTTGTTCTCACCATATTTGAGGCCGTAGCCGGTGGCGAAGAGCGGCTTTTCGACCGGCGAGCGCGCGTCGGCGGGCCAAGCGAAGGGCAAAGTCCCGGTGAAGGGGCGCGCCGTCTTGCCGTTCTTGCCCGCGACGAGCACGTCGGCGACGCCCGCCCCCTGCGACCCCGGAAGCCAGCCGGCGACAAAGGCATCGGCGGCGTTGATTTCGGGGCTGGTGAACATCGGGCGACCCGACAGGAACAGCGCGACCACCGGAATGCCCGCGGCCTTGAGCTTCTTGAGCGTCGCAAGGTCGGTCGCATCGCTCGGCTGGTAATCGAGCGTCGGCACGTCGCCCTGGAACTCGGCATAGGGCGCCTCGCCGAAGACGACGATCGCTACGTCGGGCTTTTCCTTGTAGACGCCGCCTTCGGACAGCGTCGCGACGCCGCCGGCTTCGCGCACCGCCTTGTCGAGTCCTTCCCAGATCGTCTGGCCGTTGGGAAAGTCGGCGTGGGTGACGTCGGTGCCCTGCCAGCTGATCGTCCAGCCGCCCGACTGCATCGCCATGCTGTCGGCGCCGGGTCCGGTGACGAGGACGCGGGCGCCCGCCTTGATCGGCAGGACATTGCCATTGTTCTTGATAAGGACGAGCGATTTCGCCACCGCCTCGCGCGCGACCGCGAGATGTGCGGGCGCGCCGACCGCCGCGAAATCGCCGCGGCCGCCATGATCGGCATCGAACAGTCCGAGCTTGAACTTCACGCGCAGGATGCGGCGCACCGCGTCGTCGAGGCGCGCAGCGGATATGGTGCCGTCCTTCGCCTGTTTGACCGTGGTTTCGTAAAGGCCTTTCCAGCTGTCGGGCGCCATGAACATGTCGAGCCCGGCGTTGATCGACTGCGGGCAATCGGTAACGCTGCAGCCCGCGACCTGGCCATGGCCGTTCCAGTCGCCGACGACGAAGCCGTCGAAGCCCATCTTTTTCTTGAGCGCGTCGGTCAGCAGCCCCTGATTGCCGTGATGCTTGATCCCCTGCCAGCTCGAGAAGCTGGCCATGACGGTGAGCGTGCCGGCGTCGATCGCGGCGGGATAGCCCATCGCGTGTTTGGCGATCAGTTCGGCCTCGTCGACCTTGGCATCGCCCTGGTCGCGGCCGCCGTCGGTGCCGCCGTCGGCGAGGAAATGCTTCGCGGTCGCGGCGACATGCGTCTTGCCGACAACCTTGCCGGCGACGAGTTGGCCCTGCAGCCCGACGACCATCGCTTTGGCATAGTCGGCGACGAGTTTCGGATCGGCGGCATAGCCTTCGTAGCTGCGACCCCAGCGCAGATCCTGCGGCACCGCGAGCGTCGGGGCGAAGGTCCATTCGATGCCGCTGCCCGCGATTTCGGCGGCGGTGACCGCGCCGATGCGCTGGACCAGTTCGGGATCATGCGCCGCGCCGAGCCCGATATTGTGCGGGAACAGCGTCGCGCCGGGGATATTGTTATGGCCGTGGACGGCGTCGACCCCGAAGATGATCGGGATCGCGACGCCGTTCGCCTGCGGCCTCAGCGACACGGCGCGGAATTCGCCGACGAGTTTCGCCCAGTCGGCGGCGCTCGAGCGTTCATTGCCATTGGGGCCGCTGTTGCCGCCGGCGAGGATCGAGCCGAGCGGATAGGTTTCGAGATCCCTGGGGGTGATCGTGCTGATGTCGCCCTGGACGAGCTGGCCGACCTTTTGCTCGATCGTCATTTTCGCGAGCAGCGCGTCGATGCGCTTTTCAGTCGCCGCGTCGGTGATCGCCGCGGGGCTTTTCGCCGCGGGCCAAAGTTCGGGATGGACCCTTGCGCTATCGGTGTCGGTCGACTGCGAAGCCGCCGTGGTGGCGGTGCCTGCCAGCAAAAGAGCCGTCGTCATGGCAAGTGCGGAACGCCGCATCGTCTCTCCCATCCCTCTTTGTACGAACCATTATGTGAACGTTATCAAAATCTCCTGTCGCATAGCATGTGAATGAAATCAAGCGTCCGTTTGATTGCGCTATCAGCGCAGCCGCGGCATCGTGGCGAGGAGCAGTACGGCGATGCTCGCCAGCGCGGCGAGCAGCAGGAACAGCGCGTCGAAACCGAAGCCCGGGACCAGCGAGATGGTGAGCCAGGGCATGATCAGCGACGGCACCGTATTGGTGAGGTTGAACAGCCCGAGGTCGCGGCCGCGCCGCTCGGGACGGCGCAGCACGCGCAAGGTCTGGCCGCTGTGGAGCGACAGGAAGATCGTCGCTGCGACGCCGAAGACGACATAGCTGAGCTTCGCTGCGAGCAGCGTTTCGGACAGCGCCATCGCGGCGAGGCCGAGGGTGAGGACGCCCGCGCAGATCACCAGCGGCAGGATCGGGCGCCCGCTGCGGTCGGCCCAGCGCCCCGCGAGCAGCGCCAGCGGCACCGCGATGGTGAGGACGAGGCTGAACAGCCGCGCGGTCTCGCTGTCGGTGATCGCCGGTTCGATCGAGCGGAACCAGAAGAAGAGATAGGCGAAGAGCGCCGCCTCGGCGATCTGGACGAGCAGGCGCGCGCTCCACATGCGCGCGATGGTCGAGGCGGGGCGTTGTTCGTCGGTCCCGGCCCCGACCGCGACCGGCGCGCTCAGTTCGGGAAAGGCGCGCGGCCGGCCGAGCAGCAGCACGGGCAGCACCGCGCCGGCGACGAGCAATGCGACGAGCACAAGGCGACCGTCGGCATCGGCGAGCCCCGGAATCGTGACGAAGGCGCAGGACAGCGCGCCGAGCGCGGGCGAGAAGGCGAGCAGCCCGCCGAGCAGCCCCTTTTGCCCGTCGGGCACGCAGTCGCCCGCCCAGGCGGCGAGCGGCGCGAGCATCATGTTGAGCGCGAGTTGCCAGGCGATGATGATCGCGATCAGCGACGGCACGTCGCTCGCCAGCGGCACGGCGAGCAGCAACGCGATGGTGAGCAGCAGCCCCGCGACCACCCACCCGCGCCGGCTCCGCGTGCGGTCGCTGAGCCAGCCGAAGAGCACCCCGCCGCTGCTCGCCGCGATCGCGCCGAAGAAGGTCACATAACCCAGCGCCTGAATGTCGTTCGCCCCCGCGAGCGCGGTCATCCGCACGGGCAGCAATATGGTCAGGAAGGGCACATAGGCGATCGCGCCGCCCGCCCAGGCGAGCGCGTAAAGCAGGAGGAAGCCGAACGACTGGCGCTGCGGCGCAGCCGCGTCAGCCATGGCGCGGCGGCGGCGCGGTCGAGCCGCGCTCGATCAGGCTGCCGTTCACGACGGTGGGGGCATGCGGCCGGGGTTCGCCGCGCTGCGCGGCGATGATGAGTTCGACCGCGCGCGACACCGTCGCGGCGATCGGCTGGTCGACCGCGGTCAGCCCCGGCGGGGTGAAGCGGACGATCGGGGTGTTGTCGAAGCTGACCAGCGACAGGTCGCGCGGCACATCGAGCCCGCGTTCGCGCGCGACGGCGAGCGTCGCGAGCGACATCTGGTCGTTGCTGGCGATGATCGCGGTCGGGCGGTCGGCGAGCGCGAGCAGCTGGTGCGCGGCGATCGCACCCGAAGCGGCGCTGAAATCGCCCTCGGCGAGCAGGTCGTCGGTCGGCAGCCCCGCCGCCGCCATCTCGGCGCGCCAGCCGTCGATGCGCCAGTGGCTGAGGTCATATTCGACCGAGCCCGAGATGAAGCCGATGCGCTTGTGGCCAAGGTCAACGAGGTGCCGCGTCGCGAGCGCCGCCGAGCCTTCGTCGTCCATCGTCAGCGCGATGCCGGCGTCGCCGCCGTGCGAGCCGATGCGCGCGAAGGGAATTTTCTGCTGGTGGAGCAGCGCGACGATCAGCGGATTGTCCGAGTGCGGCGGGGTCAGGATCACCCCGTCGGGCTGGAGCGCGGCGATGATCGCGCGCAGTTCGCGCTCGACATGGTCGTGGTGGGTATCGACCAGTTCGAAGATCATCCGGTAACCGAGCTCGGCGCATTTGAGCATGCCGCCGAAGAGCATCTGGTCGACCCAGTCGGTGCCTTCGCGCGCGTTCCAGTCGGCAATGGTGCGGTCGCGGTCGTTGATCGCGAGGATCAGATAGGAACGCGATCCGCTCATCCGCTGCGCCGCGATCGAGGGGACATAGCCCAGCTTGTCGATCGACGCCTGGACGCGTTCCTTCATCTCGGGGCGCACATTGGGTTCGTCGTTGATGACGCGGCTCACCGTCTGCAGCGACACCCCCGCGTCGGCAGCCACATGCTTGATCGTCACCGACTGCCGCCGACGCCCCATTATTCCCCCATATTCCAGTAACGCGCCCTGCTAGCGGCTTCATGGGACCCGATGCAAGCCATCACGCCGCCTGCGGCACCGACGCGCCGCAATAGCGCGCGACATAGGCATGATGGTCGGGCAGTTTCGCCACGGTGTCGCGGACATTGTCGCGAATGCCGCCGAGGAAGCGCGCGAGTTCCTCATCGCCAAGCTTGGTCGCGATCGGGTGATGGCTCTGCGGTTCGATCCCCTGCCCCATCATCACCTGGACCCAGCTGTTCTCGGCGAACAATTCCTCGTTGCGGCGGAAGACGCGACCGGTTTCGCGGAACAGCTCGATCTTCTGTTCGAGGCTGTCGGGGATCGGCATGTCGGCGCACTGGCGCCAGAAGGCGCTGTCGCGCCGCTCGGTCGCCTTATAATGGAGGATCAGGAAGTCGCGGATCTGCAGATTATCCTGCATCTGCTGGTCGTTATATTCGGCGATGTCGCGTTCGCTGACCTTGCCGAGAGGCAGCATGCGGATGAAGCGCAGCACCGCGCGCTGGATCAGGTGGATGCTCGTCGATTCGAGCGGTTCCATAAAGCCGCTCGACAGCCCGACCGCGACGCAGTTGCGATACCATTGGCGGCGGCGGACCCCGGTGGTGAAGCGCAGGAAATTGGGCTCGGTCAGCGCCTCGCCCTCGATATTGCCGAGCAATCGCTCGAGCGCGGCGTCGCGATCGAGGTAGCGGCTGCAATAGACGAGGCCGTTGCCAGTGCGGTGCTGGAGCGGGATGCGCCATTGCCAGCCGGCGTCATGCGCCATCGCACGCGTATAGGGCACCGGCGGGCGGACGTTCGGGGTCTGGAGCGCGATCGCGCTGTCGCACGGTAGCCAGTGGGTCCAGTCGTCGAAGCCGGCATGGAGCGCGCCCTCCATAAGCAGCGCACGAAAGCCGGTGCAGTCGAGGAAGAGATCGCCTTCGACCCGCCGGTCGCCGTCGAGGACGAGCGCGGCGATGTCGCCGCTCTCTCCGTCGAGTTCGACGCGCGCGATCTTGCCCTCGATCCGCTTCGTGCCGTCGGCCTCCGCCATCTGGCGCAGGAAGCGGGCGTAGAGGCCGGAATCGAGCTGATAGGCGTAATTGATGCCTTCGTTGGGCAGATGCGCGAACTTGCCCTCCATCGCGGCGACGAGTTCCATGCAATAATCGTCATAGCTCTGGTCGTGCCCGCGCGTCCGGCCGTGGAGCCAGAAATGCTGGAATCCCGCCGACCAGTGATCCTTGCCGGTCAGCCCGAAGCTGTGAAAATAGCGGTGGCCCGGCTCCTTCCAATTGTCGAAGAGGATGCCGAGCTTGAAGGTCGCCTGCGTCGCGCGCATGAAATCGGCCTCGTTGATCCCGAGCAACCGGTTGTAGTTGACGAGCGGCGGGATCGTGCTTTCGCCGACGCCGATCGTGCCGATCGCTTCGGACTCGACGAGCGTCAGGTCGACCGCTGCGCCCATGGTGCGCGCGATCGCGGCGGCGGCCATCCAGCCGGCGGTGCCGCCGCCCGCGATGACGATGCGCTGTTTCTTGTCGGTCATCGGCTGAGGCTCCTGAGGAGGAAGGCGCGGAGGCGCCCGGCGCTTTCGGGGGTGAGCGGCGCGAGGATGCTGCGCGCGGCTTCGGGAATATGGTCGGCGACGCTGCCGTCGTTTTCGAACACATAATGGTCGAACAAGGCGCGCCAGATCGTCTTGTCGGCGTCGGGCAGGTCGCGGATCGCGAGGATCGCGTGATTGAGCGCTTCCTGCGGCTGGCCGAGGAAAGCCGGGGTGCTGCGCCACCAGTAATTGACAAGGATGTTGAAGGGTTCGAGCCCCTCGACATGGTGCCACCACATCGACGGGATGAAGAGCGCGTCGCCGGGGTCGAGCTCGACCGTCATCGCGTGCGCCATCGCCTCGACGAAACGCGGAAAAGCGGCAAGGTCGGGCGCGTCGAAATCGACCATGCTGACCGCGCGCCCCGCCGGGGTGTTGTCGATCGGGCCGAGATAGAGGTTGGCGAACTGATCGGGCGGAAAGAGCGTGAAGCGGCGGCGGCCCGCGGCGCAGCAGGCGAGATTGTCGGGGAAATCATTGTGCGCGGCGATGCGCGTCCTGGTGCCGATCCAGATGCTCTTGAGCGGGTTGCGGTCGCCGAGGTCGATCGGGTTGGCGGTGTCGAGCCCGTCGAAATGCGCCGGGATGTCGATCGAGGCGAGATAGACGGTGCGATCTTCGCCGCGCTCCTCGGCGGTGTCGATGCCGGCGAAGATGTCGGGCAGCTTGCCGGTCCCCGAGCGGAAGTTCATCGCCATGTCGGCGTCGTAGAAGAGCCGCCCGTCGTGCCCCGGCGCGCCGATCGACACCGCAAAGGGCCGGTCGCGGGCATGGTCGAGCAGATGCTGGCGCGCCGCGCGCGCCGAGCGTTTCGCCGCCTGCACCAGCGGCCAGTCGGCGACGAGGCCACGCAGGACAAAGGGCTCGCGCGCGCCTTCCAGCAACGCGTCGAGCCCTGCCCCCTTTTCCTGGTCGCGCTCGGGCACGAGCGCAAGGCGGTCGTAGATCGCGCCGTCGCGTTCAGCCATGGCCGAGCCTGCGATTCTTGCGCTCGATCAGCGGCGCGAGCTGCGACAGCGAGGCGAGCGCCATGAAGATCGGCATCAGATGGCCGGCGGCGTGAAGCTTGCCGGCGGTCTCGGAATCGAGCGCCTGCAATTTCGCCTCGTCGATGATGTGGAAGCCGACGAGCGAATTGACCGAGCCATCGTCGAGCGTGACTTCGAGCGTGAAGGGTTCGAGCAGGTCATGGTCGCGCAGCGCGGCGAAAAAGTCGGCGCTCGCACGATAGCCCTCGTCGAGCGCGCCGAGCTTGGCGGCGATATCCTCCAGATAGGGCGTCGCCTGGCCATCGGCGTCGAACAGGCGCACGCCTTCGCCGCCCGCCGCGATACGCGCATGATCGAGGTCGATATGCACCTGCGCCGGTCCCTCGCCATGCGCCGGACGGCCGACGAGGAAGGGCTGGATCGCTGCCGATAGCGGACGATAGCGCGCGTCCCAGCGGCCGCCGTCGAGATAGAGATTTTCCCCGGGTTCGAAGCCGAACAGCGCCATCGCGATGAAGCTGTCCTGCCCGGTCTCGCGGCGGAAGAGGATCGGATAATGCGCCTGGACCTGGCGAAACTCGCTCGGCACGGTCAGCGTCGCCATCACCGCGTCGCCGAGGTCGGCGCCCGCGTCGGTGCGGACGCGCAGGTCGCGGTGGCTGTTGGTATCGAGCGCGGCGTGGCGGGTCATTCGGGGTCCTTCATTCGGCCGCCGTCGCGGCGGCCCCGGTGAGTGCGTCGAGATAGTCGCGGTTGGTCGGCAGCGCCGAGGCGAGCGAGCGGGCGCGCTGGCGCTGTTCGGCGAGCGCCGCGCGGGCGCGGTCGCTGGCAGCGGGGCCGGCCGGAAGCGGATAGCCCATGCCATAGAGGATATATTGGTGGCTCGCGGCCGAGAAAATCTCGTCGACCTGCGGGAAATCCCATGCCGACGGCGGCTGGTCGCGCCACAGCGCGAGCATCGCGGCGAGGCGCGGCGGCACCGACGCCGGATCGCGCTGCGCCAGCCAATAGGGTTCGGTGCGCCGGCTCAGCACATAATGGAGCTTCAGAAATTCGACGATGCGGTCCCAGCGATAGCGGAACAGCGTGTTGAAGCGATCGGCGTGGATCGGCATCGCGTCGGCGCTGGCGGGGAAATTGTCGACCAGCGCGTCGAGCGACAATTCGATGAGCACGATCGCCGAAGCCTCGAGCGGTTCGATGAAGCCCGCCGACAGGCCGATGGCGAGGCAATTGCCCTGCCAGAAGCGGGCGCGGTGGCCGGTCGGGAAGCTCAATCGGCGGACAGGCACCTCAGGCGCATCGGGCAGGACGCGTGCGACATAGGCGCGCAGCGTCGCCTCGGCTGCATCGTCATCGACGAAACGGCTGGCATAGACGCAGCCGATGCCGCGGCGCCCCGGCAGGCCGATGTCCCAGATCCAGCCAGCCGCATGCGCGGTCGAGACCGTCTGCGACGCGATCGGGCTGCCCTCGGCGACGGGGACCTGCGCGGCGAGCGCGCGGTCGTTGAACAGGGTGTCGCTGCGATCGATCCAGGGGACGCCGAGTTCGCCGCCGATCAGCAGCGCGGCATGGCCGGTGCAATCGATGAACAGGTCGCCCGCGATCTCGCCATGCTCGCGCGCGATCACCGCAGCGATGCTGTCGCCGTCGCCGCGCCGCACCCCGGTGACATGGTCGGCGATGTGCCGCACGCCGAGCCGCCGCGTCGCATGATCGCGGAGCAGCGCCGCGAATTTTCCGGCGTCGAGGTGATAGGCGTAGTTCGCGGCGCCCTGATAATCGGGCATCGTCCGCTGGCGCGGCGCGAGGTCGAGATCGCAGACCGAACCTTGCGCGGTCATCGCGGCGCCGAAGGAGCGATCGGGCTCCACCGCCTGCCACGCCGCGAGCAGGTCGCGCATCGGCAGCGCGGGCGGCGAGGTGAAGGGATGGAGATAGCGGTCGTCCGCCGCGCCGCTGACCCATCCGTCGAAGCGCGAGCCCTGCTTGAACGATCCATCGCAGGCGGCGAGAAATTCGCCCTCGGTGATACCGATCGCGGCGAGCGTCGCGCGCATCGTCGGCCACGTCCCCTCGCCCACGCCGATCGTCGGGATGTCGGGCGCCTCGACCAATGTCACCGCGAGCGCAGGCCGCGCCGCGGCGAGGCGCGCAGCCGCGAGCCAGCCGGCGGTGCCGCCGCCAACAATGACCACCCTCTCCACTGCGCTTGTCATTGGGAACGTTCCTATGCCTTCTCCCGCCCCGCGTCACGCAAAAGAGCCGCACCTCTTTGGAGGAGCGGCTCTCTCGCCAGGAAATCCGCGGGGTGGAGGCCCGCCTTAGAAGGAGAACCGGACCCCCGCCGCATAGCGGGCGAAGCCCGGCTGCACGAAGGTGACATTATTCTTGTGGCGCAGATGCCCGCGGCGTCCCTCACCCGTCAGGTTGATCGCCTCGACGAAACCGGTGAGGCCGGGCATGAACTCGTAGCTCGCGCTGGCGTCGATCTGCCAATATTCCTCGATATAGGTCGGGTTCGGCCCCGAGCCCTGGAGGAATTCGTCGCGCCAGTTCCAGGCCACACGTGCCTGAAGCCCGTTCTTGTCATAATAGGCGACCGCATTGGCGCTGTCGCTGAGCCCGGTGAGCGCGAACTGCGGCACCGTTGACGGCTGGGTGTTGTCATAGGTCGCGCTGCCGTTGACGATCGTATAGTTCAGGATCACGCCGAAGCCCGTATCCCAGAAGCTGTGCTGCAGCGCGAATTCCCACCCGTTGAGCGACGCCGTCTGGTCGCTGTTGATCGGGGTCGAAATCTCGAAGTTCAGCAGCGGGTCGCCCGGAATGCTGTCGATCGTGCCGACATAAGTGCCCGGCCCGCCCCCGGTAATCGTCACCGAATTGGGGAAATTGGCGAAGATATATTGGCGGATCTGCGACACGGTCGCATTCTGCCCGAGCGCTGCGAGCGCGGCGTTCCAGCGCGGCCCGCCGACCGGAGTGGTCAGCCCGAACGCCTCGCTATCGACACGGGTCGACGAGATGAAGTTGCTGACATCCTTGTGGAAATAGCCCGCCGAAACATAGCTGCCCGGCGCATAATACCATTCGGCCGAAAGATCGATATTCTTCGATTTGTACGGAACGAGGCCCGGATTGCCCTGCGCCCCGCCGCCGCCGCCGACGCGGAACAGCGTGTCGAGCGTGCGCCCGCCCTGCAGGCTGGCATAGTCGGACCGGGTGATCGTGTGGCTGTACGATGCGCGCAGCTTGACGTTGTCGATCGGCGAGAAGTCGAAGTCGAACGCCGGCAGCCAGTTGTTGTATGAGCCCTTGAAGCGCGTGAAGTCGCTGTCGCCCGAATAGACGATGTTGAATTCATTGTCGCCGACCCAGCGGGTGCCGGTCGGAACCGGAACCAGCGCGGCCGAGGATACGTCGGTCACCTCGTAGCGGACGCCGGCGACGAAATGCGCCGGGTTGTCGAACAGGTCGAACTTGGTCGCGACCTGCAGATAGGGCGCGAGCGTCCGTTCGCTGATGCGGCGATCGGTGTTGTACGCGGCGATGCAGGTGCCCGGCACCGCGGCCGAGCCGGTCTGCGGATCGCTGCACACGTCGTACAGATCCTCGATCAGGTCGGCCATGCGCTCGTAATCGAACTTGTAGAAGCTCTGGATCATCCCCGGCTGTGCGAGGCCCGGGAATTTGTCGGGCAGCGTTTCGAGGGTGAAGATGTCGTCGGGAATGTCCGAAGCCGGCCCCGCCCCGCCCCAGGTGTCGTTCTGGATCGTCCCGAACGCCGAGCGGACCTTGTTGTCGACATAGGAGACGCCGAAGTCGATGCTGTCGAGGAAACCGCCCTCATGGTCATAGGTGCCGCGCAACTGGACCTGATCGATCCGGTCGCGGAAATAGGCAGCGCGGAAGGCGTTGCCGGTCGACTGGATCAGCGCCGCGTTCAGCGGGTCGATCCCGGGATGCATGTTGTAGGAGAGGACCGGCAGGTCGTTCTCGAAATTGATCGTCTGGTTGGCGATGCCGAAGATGGCGTTGCCGACCGAGGTGCTCGATCCGAAGCGGTTGACCGGCTTCACCGTCGCGGTCGAATGGTGGAAGTCGAGGTCGACGGTGACGCCGCCGGGGGCGTCCCAGTGGAGATTGCCGCCGAGCGACTTGTTCTCGGCACGATTCTCGGTGAGCGAGCCGCTGTACGACAGGTCCTTGCCGCCGTTGAGCGCGGTGGTGCTCGGCGGAGCGGGCGGCGCCGGGAAGGCTTCGGAATAGAAGATCGGGCCGGCAACCGGGCCGTCGGTCCACGAGCTCGTCGTATTTTCATGGTTGAACCAGATGCCGACGTTGCTGTTGCGCGTTTCGACGGTGTTGCGCGAATAGGTGTAATCGATCGTCGCGGTCAGATCGTCGCTGGGGCGGAATTGCAGCACCGCCTGGCCGTTGATGCGCTCGCGATTGATGTCGTTGAGGTCGTAGGAGGCGTTCTGCGGCACCTGATAGACGTCGGTCGGGTCGGGGCGGTTGGTGATACGCGCAGCGCCCGGGGTGCCCGGCTGCGCCAGCGAGCCCCAATTGTTTTCCGAACCAAGATAGCCGTCGCGCCAGCCGACATTCGCCGAATTGGTGCTCGACTTGCGCTTCTGATACGACCCGATCAGCAGGACGCCGATCGTGTCGTCGGCGAAGGTGGTGCTGAAGATGCCCGACACTTCGGGCGTGACCGGATTGCCCTCGTTGCGCGACGAGTCATAGACGGCCTTGGCCGAAATGCTGCCGTGCATGCCGGGCTTGTCGAGCGGGCGCGGGGTGCGGATGTTGATCGTCGAGCCGATGCCGCCCGATTCGATCGTGGCGCGGCCGCTCTTGTAGACTTCGACCGCCGCAACGCCTTCGGACGCGAGGTTGGCGAAATCGAACGAGCGCGAGGAGGGCGCGCTGCCGCCGTCGCCGATCACTGCGGTCGGCATCTGGCGGCCGTTGAGGGTCACAAGGTTGAATTCGGGGCCGAAGCCGCGGACCGTGACGAGCGAGCCTTCGCCGTTCGAGCGGTCGATCGACACGCCGGTGATGCGCTGGAGCGATTCGGCGAGGTTGGTGTCGGGGAATTTGCCGATGTCTTCGGCGGAGATCGCGTCGACGACGCCCTGCGCGTCGCGCTTGATGTCGGCGGCCGCCGAAAGGCTGGCCCGGATGCCGGTGACGACGATTTCGTCGCCATCGACGGCGCTGTCTTCGGCCGGCGCTTCCTGCGCCATCGCCACCTGCGCCACGCTCATCAGCGCCACCGCCGACGTGCCGGCCAGAATCTTCGCGAGCCAAAGCTTATGCGGAGCCTGCATCCCTGTTCCCTCCCGTTTAGTCGCTCATTTTCGGCGACATTTCTCCAATGTGAACGTTATCTAAATGAGAACGTTCTCATTGTCAACGCGGGTCGACATTGCATTCCTATGCAATCGGCGGGGAAAATGCAGCAGCGAACCGCCCGGCCCGATAGGCGGCCGGCCGGTTCGCGGGAAAGGGATCAGAGCGCGGGATAGCTGAGCCCGTAATAGCCATAGACGGTGCGGCCATATTCGTCGGTATATTCGGGGGTATCGTCGGCGCCGTAGCGCGGCGCGCCGGTCACCTGTTCCTTGCTGATCGCGACGACATAGCCGCCCTTCGCCTTGTCATAGGCCAGCATATCCCAGGGGATCGGATAATGGTCGCTGCCGAGCCCGAAGAGGCCGCCGAACTGGAGCACGGCGTAATCCGCCTTGCCCGAATATTTGTCGATCATGATGTTGGCGATGGTGCCAAGCTTCTCGTCCTGCGGATTATAGACCGCAGTCCCTTCGACCTTGTCCGAGGAAATGAGGCGATGCGTTTCGCTGCGTTCGAGGGTGTCGGCCATGATGCGTCTCCTTTGCGGCGGAGGCGGATCGCGGGACGGGAGTCGGCCAGCGCCGCCCCCTGTCCCGAGCAACGAGGCGCAAGCGACAGAGTTGCTCCGCTCACCGCAAAGGATCGTCCGGTGGAAGCTTAGCGGCTCCAGCGCGCGAAGATCGCGGTCGGGAGCAACAGCCCCCTCGCCTCTTCGCGCACCGCGAGTTCGCCGCATTCGACCTTGCCCGGCAGGTCCGCGAAAAACTGGCCGAGCAATTCGCCGATCGCCAACGCCGACATGCGCACCGCATAGACGGTGAGGAACAGCGCGCGGCTGTCGGCGTCGAGCAGCTGGCGGCAGTCGGCGAGCAGCGGCGCCAGCCCCTCCTCGATCTGCCAGCGCTCGTTGTTCGGCCCGCGTCCGAACTTCGGCGGGTCGAGCAGGATCGCGTCGTAGCGCTTTTCGCGCCGTACCTCGCGCGCGGTGAACTTGCCGGCGTCGTCGACGATCCAGCGCACGGGCTTGTCGGCCATGTCCGCCAGCGCAGCATTTTCGCGCGCCTGCGACACCGACTTTTTCGACGCGTCGACATGCGTCACCGTCGCGCCCGCGGCGGCGAGCGCCTGGCTGCCGACCCCGGTATAGCCGAACAGGTTGAGGAAGGCCGGATCGGGCTTGTCAGCGACCTGATCGCGGAGCCAGTCCCACACCGGCGCCATGTCGGGGAAGAAACCGAGGTGGCGGAACGGGGTGCAGCTTGCCGTGAATCGCGTCTCGCGCCAGCCGAGTGGCCAGCCTTCCTGCGGCACCGGCTTGTTATAATACCAGCGGCCGCCGCCATCGTCGTCCGATGCCGGAATGAATTCGCCGTCGGCGGCGTCCCATACGTCCTGCGGCAACGCGGGCGCCCACATCGCCTGCGGTTCGGGGCGGATGAAGCGGAAGCGGCCATAGCGTTCGAGCTTGCGCCCGCCCCCGCTGTCGACCAGCCCATAATCGTCCCACGCCTCGCCGACGAGGGTGACGAGCGGAAGCAGGTCAGCCACGCGCGGCTTCCGCGAGAACGAAGGCCTTCACCGCGTCATAGTCGCCGGGGAGCTTGGTATAGCGTTCCTCGCGCTCGAACAGATTGCCGAGCCGCGCGGGCAGCGCCGGACGCACGCCGGTCGCGCGCTCGACCGCCTCGCGGAACTTCGCCGGGTGCGCGGTTGCGAGCGTGACGATGGGTATATCGGCGTCGAGATCGAGCTGGCGCGCCGCGGCGAGGCCGACCGCGCTGTGCGGATCGATCAGCTGGCCGCCCTTTTCCTGCGCCCAGCGAAGCGCCAGCGACATCGAGTCGCCGTCGATGCTGGCGCTCGAGAACAGGTCACGCGCGCCGCTCAGCATGTCGGCGGGAATCGTCATCGCGCGATTGCGGTCGAACTCGCCCATCATCGCGGTGATCGCAGCGCCGTCGCGGCCCGACAGGTCGAAGAGCAGCCGTTCGAAATTGCTGCTGACCTGGATATCCATGCTCGGCGTCGCGGTCGGGCTGACGGTGCCGGCGCTGTAATCGCCGCTGGTCAAAGCGCGGTGGAGGATGTCGTTGACGTTGGTCGCGACGAGGAGGCGGGCGATGGGAAGGCCCATACGCGAGGCGACATAGCCCGCGAAGACGTCACCGAAATTGCCGGTCGGCACGCTGAACGCCACCGGGCGGTCGGGACCGCCGAGACGGACCGCAGCGTAGAAATAATAGACGACCTGCGCCATCAGCCGCGCCCAGTTGATGCTGTTCACCGCCGACAGCGTCACCTTGCCGCGCGCTTCCTCGTCGCCGAACAGCCGCTTCACCATCGCCTGCGCATCGTCGAAGCTGCCGTCGATCGCGATATTATGGACGTTGGGTGCGAGCACCGTCGTCATCTGGCGGCGCTGGACGTCGCTGACCCGGCCTTCGGGATGGAGCATGAAAATCTGGATATGCTCGCGCCCGGCGACCGCCTCGATCGCCGCCGAGCCGGTATCGCCCGAGGTCGCGCCGACGATGGTGATGTTCGTATCGCCGCCCGCGAGGAATTTTTCGAAGAGCTGCCCGAGCAGTTGCAGCGCGACATCCTTGAACGCCAGCGTCGGGCCGTGGAACAGTTCGAGCAGCCAGTGGCGATGGTCGAGCTGAACGAGCGGAGTCACCGCATCATGGCTGAAGCGGCCGTAGGCGGCCTTGCACAGGCCGCGCAGTTCGTCCTCGGACAGCACGCCCGCGACGAAGGGGGTCATCACCCGCACCGCGGTTTCGACATAGTCGAGCCCCGCCAGCGCGCGGATATCGTCCTGGCTCAGCGTGGGCCAGGTCGCGGGGACATAGAGGCCGCCGTCGCCGGCGAGGCCCGCGAGCGTGGCGGCACGAAAGTCGAGGGTCGGCGCGGAGCCGCGGGTGCTGATATATTCCATGGCGGCCCAGCGCCTAGCGGTGTCCGGTCAAGCCCGCAAGCGGCGGCGCACCGCAAGGATATAGATCACCGCCGCGGCCAGCGCGAAGAGAAACCACTGACCGGCATAAGCGAGGTGATTGTTCGGCGTATCGGCCGCCGAAGGCACCGCGCTGGGGCGGAGGCCCGGCGCCGGGACATCGGCCACCAGCATCGCGCGCGCGGGCACCGCCTTGCCGCTCAGGCGTTCGATCAGGGTCGGCTGTTCGGGACCCGGAACGATCGTGCCGGCGACGATACCGCCGGTCCATTTGGGCGGGGTGAAGTCGTCGGCGGTGCCGACATCGACGAGCACCCCCGGCCCCTCGGCGCCGGTGCGGCAGTCGGCAACCATGCGGATGCCGGTCTTGCCGGCGCGGTCGGTGCCGCTGCGCTGGTCCCAGCGGACCGGCTCGAGGCATGTCACGCTGCTCTTGCGATAGAGCATCGCGTCGGGAACGGGCGGCAGCTTGGGATAGGCGACGGTCGCCGACATCGCGCTGTTGCGCTGGTAGAGCGCGATCAGCGCTTCCTTCTCGCCCTTGCGCTGGAGCTGCCAGACGCCGAGCGCGATCATCGTCGCGACGGCGGCGACGACGAGGATCGTCGGGATGACCGGCCAGCCCCGTGCGGGCGTCGTAGCGGCCGGGCTTGCGGGCTTTGCGGGCTCGTCAGTCATGCGATGTCTCCACCCGTCCCTCGGCCGCCTGGCGCTGATGTTCGCTCGCGAGCAGTGCCGCCTTGGCGATGCGCAGGCCAAAGATGACCGCGGCGATGGTCAGCGGCATCCACAAGACGACATGCACCCACATCGGCGGCGCGACGGCCATGTCGAACAGGATCGCGGCGACGGTGAGCAGCGCGCCGATGATGAGGGTCAGGAAGGCCGCAGGGCCGTCGCCGACATTATAGCGCGCCGCCTCGAAACCGCACGACGGGCAGCGGGCGCGAAAATGGGCGACGCCCTGAAACAGCCCCTTCGCCCCGCATTCGGGGCAGAGGCCAAAAAGGGCAGCGCGCCAGACCGGCGGCTGCCCCTTTTGATGCTGGACGTCTGGCGTCACTTAGTGCGCGGCGATCGGCGCGCCCCAGCCGCCCCAGACATAGACGATGATGAAGAGGAACAGCCACACCACGTCGACGAAGTGCCAGTACCAGGCGGCGGCTTCGAACCCGAAATGCTGGGTCGGGGTGAAGTGGCCCTTGTAGGTACGGACGAGGCAGACGATCAGGAAGATCGTGCCGACGAGGACGTGGAAGCCGTGGAAGCCGGTCGCCATGTAGAAGGCCGAGCTGTAGTTGCTCTGACCGAAGCCCCAGGGCGCATGCATATATTCATAGGCCTGGATCATCGAGAAGATGCCGCCGAGGATGATCGTCGCCCACAGGCCCTTCTTCAGCCCCTCGCGGTCACCGTGGATCAGCGCGTGGTGCGCCCAGGTGATCGTGGTGCCCGAGCAGAGCAGGATCAGCGTGTTGAGCAGCGGCAGCGAGAAGGGATCGATAACTTCGATGCCCTTCGGCGGCCACATGGTGATCGCAGCGGCGCCGTCCTGGCCGAACAGCGAGGTCACCGCGCCATCGGCATATTCGATCGGCACCGGGAAGAGCGAGAAGTCGAACCACGCCCAGAACCAGCCAACGAAGAACATGACTTCGGAGGCGATGAACAGGATCATGCCATAACGCAGGTGGAGCTGGACGACCGGGGTATGGTCGCCGGCATGCGCTTCGTTGATGACGTCCGACCACCAGCTGAAGAAGGTGGCGATGACGCCCATGAAGCCGAGGCCGAGCACCCATTTGCCGACGCCGCCGAAATCATTGGGGTGCATATACATCACGAGGCCGAAGAACATCACCAGCGCGGCGAACGATCCGATCAGCGGCCAGACGCTGGGGTTTACGAGGTGATAGTCATGATGTTTGGCACCGGACATGGCGTTTTTCCCGTTTTTAGCAGCCCCAGCATCGCGATTCCCCATCGCCCGCCGGTCTTGGTAAGACTCTTGATCGCGGCCTTAGCTGGCCTTTTTGCCCTCGTCTACTGGCTCCACGGGGTGGAAGGTGTAGCTGAGGGTGATTTCCTGAATATCGCGCGCATCGGGGTCGTCCATGATCTTGGGATCGACGAAGAACAGCACCGGCATGCGCACCTGCTGCCCCGCTTCGAGCTTTTGCTCGGTGAAGCAGAAGCACTGGATTTTCGTGAAATATTTGCCCGCGGCGTCGGGGGTGACGTTGAAGCTGGCGGTCCCGGTGACGGCGTGCGGCGAATTATTCTGGGCGATGAAGATCGCCATGTCGCGCGCGCCGATGCTGACCGTGTCGGTCGGATGTTCGGGATAGAATTTCCACGGCAGCTTCGGCGAGACATTGGCGTCGAAGCGGACCGAGATCGTCTGGCTCAATACCTGCGGCACTTCGGCGGCGGCGACCGGGTCGTAGCGCTGCGTCGTGCCGCCGAAGCCGGTCACCCGGCAGAAGAGATTGTAGAGCGGCACCGCCGCGAACCCCAGCCCGACCATCGAAATCGCAAGCAGGCCCGCGAGGCTGGCGGTCTTCGCGTTCGGCGACATCCGCGCGATCATTTGAGCACCGTCAGCTTGGCGATGGTGATGAAGAAGAACAGCACCGCAAGCCCACCGAGAAGCAGCGCCATCAGATTGGCGCGCGCGCGCTGGCGGCGGCGATATTCGGCCTCGTCGAAGGGTTCGGGGATATCGTTCACAGGTTCGGTCATAGTGGCCACCAATGGTCGGCGACAACCGCGCCGAACAGGATGAAAAGATAGGCGATCGAATAGGCGAAGAGGCGCTTTTCGGGCTGCATCGTGTCGCCCTCGCGCGCCATGCGGGTGCCGACCTGCACCGACAGGATCACGAACAGCGCCGAGAGCAGCACCGCGGTCCAGCCATAGAGGGCGCCGGCATAGCCGAGCGGCCAGGGCGCGATCGCGGCGGCGGCCATGATCAGCGCATAAACGAGGATCTGGCGGCGCGTCGATTTCTCGCCCGCGACGACGGGCATCATCGGGATGCCGGCGGCGGCATAGTCCGAGCGCACGAACAGCGCGAGCGCCCAGAAATGCGGCGGCGTCCACAGGAAGATGAGCAGGAACAGCAGCACCGGCAGCGGCGCGATGCTGCCCGTCGCGGCGACCCAGCCGATCAGCGGCGGAAAGGCGCCGGCGGCGCCGCCGATGACGATATTCTGCGGCGTCCGCGGCTTGAGCCACATCGTGTAGACGAAGACGTAGAAGAGGATCGAGGCGAGCAGCAGCAGCGCCGCCTGCCAGTTCGATGCGAAGAGCATCAGGAAGACCGAGAAGGCGGCGAGCCCGACCCCGAACTGCAGCGCGGTCTGCGGGTCGAGCCGTCCGGCGGGCAGCGGGCGCCCGGCGGTGCGCTTCATCTTCGCGTCCAGCCCCGCCTCATACCATTGGTTGAGCGCGCCCGAGGCCCCTGCCCCCAGCGCGATCGCGAGGATCGACGAAAAAGCGAGGACGGGATGGACCGTCCCCGGCGCCGCGAGCAGGCCGCACAGCGCGGTGAACACGACGAGCGACATCACGCGCGGCTTGGTCAGCGCGAACAGGTCGCGCCAGTCGGCGGGAAGCGACGTTTCGCCGTGGGTCAGGCTATGCGCCATGATAACTCCAGGCCCGAGGGCGACGCCCCCTGCCGGATGTCAGCAGGGGGCGTGCGCGATCAGGCGATACGCGGCAGTTCGTTGAACTGGTGGAACGGCGGCGGGCTCGACAGCGTCCATTCGAGCGTCGTCGCGCCTTCGCCCCACGGATTGTCGGCGGCCTTCTTGCCCGCGAACAGCGACCAGGCGATGTTCACGAAGAAGAAGATCATGCCCACTGCCATGATGACATAGCCGAGCGACGAGATGTGGTGCCAATAAGCATAGGCTTCCGCATAGTCGGGGTAACGGCGCGGCATGCCCTGCTGGCCCAGGAAGTGCTGGGGGAAGAACATGACGTTCACGCCGATGAAGAAGACCCAGAAGTGCAGCTGGCCGAGGGCTTCGCTGTACATCCGGCCCGACATCTTCGGGAACCAGTAATAGAAGCCGGCGAAGAGCGAGAAGACCGCGCCCAGCGACAGCACATAGTGGAAGTGCGCGACGACATAATAGGTGTCGTGCAGGTTGGTATCGACCCCGCCGTTCGCGAGCACGACGCCGGTGACGCCGCCCACGGTGAACATGAAGATGAAGCCGAGCGACCACACCATCGGCGTCTTGAAGCTCAGCGAGCCGCCCCACATGGTGGCGATCCAGCTGAAGATCTTGATGCCGGTCGGGACCGCGATGACCATCGTCGCGGCGGTGAAGTACATCTTGAGGTTCACGCTCATGCCGACGGTGAACATGTGGTGCGCCCACACGATGAAACCGACGACGCCGATCGCGACCATGGCATAGGCCATGCCGAGGTAACCGAAGACCGGCTTGCGGCTGAAGGTCGAGATGATCTGGCTGACGATGCCGAAGCCCGGCAGGATCATGATGTACACTTCGGGGTGGCCGAAGAACCAGAAGAGATGCTGGTAGAGCACCGGATCGCCGCCGCCGGTGGCGTCGTAGAAGGTGGTGCCGAAGTTGCGGTCAGTCAGCAGCATGGTGATCGCGGCGGCGAGAACCGGCAGCGCGAGCAGCAGCAGGAAGGCGGTAACCAGCACCGACCACACGAACAGCGGCATCTTGTGCAGGGTCATGCCCGGCGCGCGCATGTTGAAGATGGTGGTGATGAAGTTGATCGCACCGAGGATCGACGCCGCACCCGCAAGGTGGAGCGAGAAGATCGCCATGTCGACCGCCGGCCCGGGCGACCCGCTGGTCGACAGCGGGGCATAGACCGTCCAGCCGGTGCCCGCGCCGAGGCCGTTGCCGCCCGAAACGAAGGCCGACCCGACGAGCATGACGAACGCGACGAAGGTCAGCCAGAAGCTGACATTGTTCATGCGCGGGAAGGCCATGTCGGGCGCGCCGATCATCAGCGGCACGAACCAGTTACCGAAACCGCCGATCATCGCGGGCATGACCATGAAGAACACCATGATCAGGCCGTGCGCCGTGATCAGCACGTTCCACATATGCTTGCCCTGCGTCTCGGTCGCCGCCGGGTCGAGCCACTGGGCCCAGCCGGTCAGATACTGGATGCCGGGTTCGGCGAGCTCGAGGCGCATCATGCCCGAGATCACACCGCCGACGATGCCGGCGACGATCGCGAAGATCAGATAGAGGGTGCCGATGTCCTTGTGGTTCGTCGACATGAACCAGCGGACGAAGAAGCCCGGGGTATCGTGGTCATGGTCGTCATGCGCGTGATCGGCATGGCCATGGGCGGTTGCAGTCATATCGGTCATCTGTCGGACCCCTTGTTATTTCTTGGCAGCCGGAGCGGCGGCGGCGGGAGCCGCTGCGGCCGGTGCGGCTTCGGTCGTGGCGGCCGGCGCAGCAGCCGGAGTGGCGGCGGGCGCGGCTGCCGGGGCAGCGGCAGCAGGAGCCGGCGCGGCTGCGGCGGGCGCCGCAACCACCGGACCGGCCGGGTTGCCGCCCTTCGAGCGGACCCAGGCTTCCCATTTGTCGACCGGCAGCACTTCGACGGCGATCGGCATATAGCCATGGTCGACGCCGCAAAGCTCCGAGCACTGGCCGTAATAGAGGCCGACCTTGGTGGCGGTGAACGTCGTTTCGTTGGCACGGCCCGGGACCGCGTCCATCTTGGTCCAGAAGGCCGGAACCGCGAAGCTGTGGATCACGTCGGCACCGGTGATGATGAGCTTCACCTGGCGGCCGACGGGAACGACCATGCGGTTGTCGACGGCGAGGTGATAGGGTTCGCCGGCCGCTTCGGCCTGTTCCTTGGTCAGGATCTTCGACACATATTCGGCGATGCCCTGATCGGGATAGGCGTAACCCCAATACCACTGATATCCCGTGACCTTGATCGTCAGCGCCTCCTTCTTCGGCGGCTCATATTGCGCGGCGAGCAGGCGGATCGACGGGACGGCGATCAGCGCGAGGATGAGCACCGGGATCGCGGTCCAGATGATTTCGATGAAGGTGTTGTGCGTCGTCTTCGACGGCACCGGGTTCGCTGCGGCGCGGTAGCGGACGACCACCCACAGCAGCAAGCCGAGAACGAAGAGCGAGATCACGGTGATCACCGGCAGCAGGATATAATGGTTAAAATCATAAGCCTGATCGCCGATCGGCGTGACCTGCGGCTGGAAATTCCAGCCAGCGTCGACCGGCTGACCGACGCCCGGGGTCGGCTTCATCGGGACATAGGTCGCGTCGCCGGCCGGAGCCGCCGCCGTGGTCGCTGCGGCCGGAGCCGGAGCAGCGGCCGTCGCAGCCGCCGCCTCAGCGGGAGCCGGATTCGCCGCAGCCGTCGCCGCGGGGGCTGCGGCAGGAGCCGCCGCCGCCGGTGCGGTCGCCTGACCGGCGCTGACCGAGCCAAGCGACAAAACCGCCGCGATTACAAGGGTTTTCAAGCTCTTCATAAGGATAGTGCCGCCCGTTGCCTGTTGTTCTTATCGATGCTTCATCCCCGCCACATGGATACCGGACATGCGTCGCGGCAGCCGGGAGGCGGGCTGAATCTCGCGGGCGCTATAGACCCGCTTGCCGCTTGCCTCAAGCATCTCTAACACTATTTTACGGCTGGCAAATCCGACCAGTCGAAACCCCGTCGTTCGCGAGGAACGACGCCATCAACAAAAGACCCATTCTCCCATGACCGACGAAGAAATCCTGGCCGAATTCCGTGCCGCCGACGCGCTGCTGCAGGGGCATTTCCTGCTCTCCTCGGGGCGCCACAGCGAATATTATCTGCAGTGCGCGCGCGTGCTGATGGACACCGAGCGCGCCGGTCGCCTCGCGATCGCCCTCGCCGCCAAGCTGCCACGCGACCTGAAGCAGGCGATCGACGTCGTCGTGTCGCCCGCGATGGGCGGCGTCATCATCGGCCATGAAATGGGCCGCGCGCTCGGCAAGCCCGCGATCTTCGTCGAGCGCCCGACCGGCACCTTCGAACTGCGCCGCGGCTTCACCATCGCCCCGGGCGCGAAAGTGCTGATGGTCGAGGATGTCGTGACCACCGGCCTGTCGTCGCGCGAAGCAATGGCGTGCGTCGAGGCGGCGGGCGGCGAAGTCGTGGCCGAAGCCGCGCTGGTCGACCGCTCGGCAGGCAGCAACATCGACCTCGGCGTCCCCTTCTACCCGCTCGTCGCGATCAACTTCCCGACCTATGCCGAGGACGAGCTGCCCCCCGAACTGGCGGCGACCCAGGCGGTGAAGCCCGGAAGCCGCGCGAATTGAGCAGCCGGCTTCGCCTCGGGGTCAATATCGACCATGTCGCGACGATCCGGAACGCACGCGGCGGCGAGCATCCCGACCCGGTGCGCGCGGCCGAGATCGTCGCCGCGGTCGGCGGCGACGGCATCACCGCACATCTGCGCGAGGACCGGCGCCATATCCGCGACGACGACCTCGCCCGCATCCAGGCGGCGACCGACCTGCCGCTCAATCTCGAAATGGCGGCGACCGAGGAAATGCTCGAAATCGCACTGCGCCATATGCCGCACGCCGCGTGCATCGTCCCCGAAAAGCGCGAGGAGCGCACCACCGAGGGCGGGCTCGACGCCGCGGGGCAGCATAATCACCTTGCCCCGATCGTCGCGCGGCTGAACGACGCGGGCATCCGCGTCAGCCTGTTCATCGAACCCGATGCGCGCCAGATCGAGGCCGCGATGCGGCTGCGCGCGCCGGTCGTCGAATTCCACACCGGCCGCTATGCGCATGTCGAGGGCGAGGAACGCGCCGCCGAGCTGCGCCGCATCGCCGACGCCGCGGCGCTGGCGTGGAAGAACGGCATCGAGCCGCACGCCGGGCACGGCCTGACCTATGACAATGTCGTCCCCATCGCCGCGATCCCGCAGCTCGCCGAGCTCAATATCGGCCATTATCTGATTGGCGAGGCGATCTTTACCGGGCTCGAGGATGCGGTCCGCCGCATGCGCGAGCTGATGGACGCGGCGCGCTAGATGCGCCCGGGCGCGCGCACCGCTTTGTTCGGCGCGATCCTGCTCGTGTCGCACCCTGTGCAAGCAAGGTCGCTGGCCATGCCGCCGCCCTTTCTGGGCGTGTCCACCTTGCAATATATGTGCGACGAAAAGTTCGAGCAGTCCGCCGACCCCGCCTCGCGCAAGACCGCCGGCGAATGCCGCGGCTATGTCCGGGCGGTCGTCGACCGCTATTTCGCCACCGAACTCAAACTGAAAAAGGGCCAGATCATGCCGGCATGCGACTGGAACGGGTCCACCGACCTGCTGGTCGCCGATGTTCGGGAAAGCGTGAACGGGCCGATCCGGTACAGCGCGCAATCCCCCGCCGAGGCGTGGTTGCGCGACCTGCTGAAGAAAAGATGCGAGGTCTGAGCGATGATCATCGGCCTCGGCTCCGACCTTTGTAATATAGAGCGTATCCAGAATTCGCTCGACCGTTTCGGCGAGCGCTTCGAGAAACGCGTGTTCACCGAGGTCGAGCGCGCCAAGGCGGCGCGGCGACCGTTCACCCGCGCGGGCACCTACGCCAAGCGCTTCGCCGCCAAGGAGGCCTTTTCAAAGGCCGTCGGAACGGGGTTCAAGCGCGGCGTGTTCATGAAGGACATCGGCGTCGTCAACGCGCCGTCGGGCGCGCCGACGCTGGCGCTGACCGGCGGCGCGGCCGAACGGCTCGCGGCTATGATCCCCGCAGGTTACAGCGCGCACATCCACCTGACACTGACCGACGACCATCCCTGGGCGCAGGCATTCGTCATCATCGAAGCAATCAAGGACTGACATGGCCAAGGACAAAACGAAGGGCGGAGCCAAGGAAGAAAGCTGGGGCAAGTTCTTCCGCGACATCGCGGTGATCCTGCTGCTGGTGCTCGGCATCCACAGCTTCATCGCCAAGCCCTTTTATATCCCGTCCGATTCGATGATGCCGGGGCTGCTCAGCGGCGACCGGCTGCTCGTCAGCAAATATCCCTATGGCTGGTCCTACGCCTCGGTCAGCTTCCACCTCGCGCCCAAATTCGCGGGCCGCATCTTCGCCCGCCTGCCCGAGCGCGGCGACATCGTGGTGCTCGAGCATCCGGGCGACCGCACCGACTATATCAAGCGCGTGGTCGGGCTGCCCGGCGACACGATCGAGGTGCGCGGCGGCGTGCTGATCATCAACGGCACGCCGGTGAAACGCGAGCAGCAGCCCAATCTGATCATACCCGTCGACGCCAACACCCCGTCGCGGGGCGAAGCCGGCGGCAGCGCGCTCGATATCTTCGCGAAACAGGATGCGCAGGGCCGCATGGTGCTCGACATCCCGATCATCCGCGAAACATTGCCCGGCGGCGCGACCTTCGACACGATCGACATGGGCGAGCGGCCGAGTGCCGACGAATATCATCCGAACGGTCGCCCCTATACGGTGGAGGCAGACCATGTCTTCCTGATGGGCGACAACCGCGACGGCAGTGCCGACAGCCGTTTTCCCATCTCCGCGGCCGGTCTCGAGGGCGCGGTCCCCTTTGATTCGATCGCCGGACGCGCCGAGATCATCACCTTTTCGACCGACGGCACCGCCAAATGGTATAATCCGCTGAGCTGGTTCACGGCGTTGCGTTCGGGCCGCGCGGGAACCGACCTGACCCCCGAACGTAAGGGCAGTTAGGACCCGTACCCGCTTACGGCGCCGTCGAGGCGCCCAAATGGCGAACAGATCGGGCCGAAAGACGCGCCGGGAAGGCTGGTTGCCTTTCCAAGCGGCTTTCGGGTCGAGATGGAAGCCATTTGGGCGTCCCAAAGGGATTTGATCAAAATGGCCCATTGCGTCGTCAAGAAGTCTTGAAATATCGACATATTTCTTCGCCTTCTTTCCTCGCACTGAGCCATTTTGATTCAAACCTCGACGGCGCCGTAAGCGGGTACGGGTCCTAAACAGGGGAGCGACGCACATGGCCGAGACCGATGCAAAAGCCAGGGTCAAGGCCGCCGCCGACGAACCCGGCCCGACCGAAATCCGCAGCGACGCCGTTCGCACCGAATTGATGCGAGCGGGGGTGTGGCTGGGCCTCGCGCTGCTGATCGGCGTGTGCATCATCCTGATCCAGCCGATCCTGCTGATCTTTGCCGGCATCGTCGTCGCCGCGATGCTCGACGGCGGCACGCGGCTGCTCGGCCGGGTGCTGCCGATCGGGCGCGGGTGGCGATTGATGATCGTCTGCCTGTCGCTCGTCGCCTTCATGCTGTGGACCGTGATGTTCGCGGGTTCACAGATCGCCGACCAGGCCGCGACGCTGCAGACGGTGGTGATGGGACAGGTCGAGCGCATCGCCGCCTGGGCCAGCGAACATGGCATGGGCAATCTGCAGATCGACACCAAGACGATCGCCGAGAATCTGGCCGGCACCGTCGGGCGCGTCACCGCTGCGGTCGGGACGGTGCTCGGCGCGCTGACCAGCCTGGTGATGATCCTCGTCCTCGGTGTCTTCCTCGCGATCGAGCCGCGGCTCTATGAGCGCGGCGTCGCGTGGATGCTGCCGATGAAGAGCCGCGAGAATTTCTACATCGTCACCGCGCGCATGGGCTTCACGCTGCGCCGGCTGATGGCAGGGCGCCTGCTCGGCATGCTCGTCGAGGGCATCGGCACCTGGCTCGCCTGCCTCGCCTTCGGGGTGCCGATGGCGGCGCTGATGGGGCTGCTCACCGGGCTGCTCGCCTTCATCCCCAATATCGGCGCGATCGTGTCGGGCGTGCTGCTCGTCCTCGTCGGCTTTTCGGCGGGGACCGACACCGGGCTCGCCGCAATCGCGATCTATTTCATCGTTCAGACCGTCGACGGTTACCTGATCGTGCCGATGGTGGCGAAGCAGACCGTCGACCTCGCCCCTGCCCTCGTCCTCGGCGCGCAGATATTGTTCGGCACGCTGCTCGGCATCCTAGGACTGTTCCTCGCCGACCCGATCGTCGCGATGATCAAGGTCGCGCTGGAGCGCGAGGCGGAGCGTAACGCACGGGCGCAGGGGAAGCGGAAGGCGGCGGGGTAAGGCGGGAAGGCGACATTAAAGGATTGATCTGCTTCTCCCCTCCCGCAGGCGGGAGGGGAGAAGC